>SKSF01000099.1 GCA_007118095.1 Dehalococcoidia bacterium | reverse complement strand
AGCGATGCCACGCACGCGGCAATACCCTCGGCTTCGTTGTGCGCCGGCACAACAATCACCATCGAAGGTCGCCCGGCAGCGGGAAGCGGCCTGTCTCCGCGGGGCCGCGGTAAGGCCACCACGTTAAGCAACGTCCACCAGGCGCCATGCGCGAGCACCAGCGCCGCGGCTGCGGTCGACGCGAGCGACACGATAGTCGCGCTCATGTCTTGCGCCCTGCTCTCCCGGGTTGTCCAACGATTTCGCGGAGCCGCTCGACGAAGTGACAGGTGTCAAAGGAGCGCACGACATCCGCCCGGCCCTGGGCTCCCATGCGTGCCGCCAGTTCAGGTTCGTCGATCAGCAATCGCATCGCCCGCGCGAGCGCCGTCACGTCACCGGGCGGAACGTACAGTCCGTTTGGCGGCGCGTCCGGTGACGCTTCGGAGACAAGGAGATGCGGCCCTCGCCCGGCGAGGTTTTCCTCGGCTATCAAGCCCCGGCCACGTATGAGCGGTCCCCGTGTCGCTTCCCGCTGTCCTCGCGTCGCCGAAACGATGGTCGGCAATCCCATGCTCATTCCTTCAAGGACCGTGGTAATGCCCGACTGGTTCGGCACATCGTGCAGCGGGACGACCACGCCCCGTGCCCGCGCGTACAGGTCACGGAGCTCTGCGAACCCGAGAGCATCCCGCAGGAACGTAACGTTCGCGGGCGTCGATTGCGCCGCCGTCTCGGACCGCGCCCAGTGGCTTGCCCCGGCGATAACCACGTCAGCCTCCACCTCCCGGGCAGCCGCCGCCAACGTCTCATAGTCCCGGCTCTCGGCACCCGCAGCGACGAAGACCGGTCGGCTCTCCGCCCGCGTCCCGGCCATATCTGTGCTCCAGAACTGTGTGTCCACCT
The DNA here is from genome assembly GCA_007118095.1 of Dehalococcoidia bacterium. GTDB lineage: Bacteria > Chloroflexota > Dehalococcoidia > Tepidiformales > Tepidiformaceae > SLAK01. The sequence continues at coordinate 2,989 of SKSF01000099.1, read as the reverse complement.
GGTACGGCGTCAGCTCCAGCCGCCACCCGTCCGCCACGACGCGTCGCACCGCATCGGCTTGCGCGACGCTGTGCACCGCCATCGCCCCCTGTCGAATAAGACGCGTGCCAGCCCAGAGCAATGCCCGCTTCCAACGCTTGGAGACATAATGGCCAAGCATCACAACCCGCTGGCTTCGTTTTCCGCGCAGCGTCAGGAACAGGAGCAGAGGCAGCCCGTTGTGCTCCCCGTCGGCGAAAATCACCTGTCCCCGTCTCGCCTCCCTTGCCGCGGTCCACGCCTGCCTCACATGCGGTCCCACGACCTTTCCCCAAAGCCCGCCGTGCCCGGAGCGCCGTTCGCTGTAGAGCACGTCCGCATCCAGCGCCGCGGCGAGCTCTACGAAATCGCGCCGCGGCCCATTTTTCCGCAGCCGCTCCGTGTCCGTTGCGCTCGCGCTCACGAGGATGAGCGGTGTCATACTGATGCTCCTGCGGACGCGATCCCCGCAACCGGGTCTGCCGGCGGAGCAATCCCCAGTACGGATCGCATTCGCAACGTGTCGGCCACGAACTGCTGTACATCGACCGCCCGTTCCGGCAGCCACTCCACGCCAGCTGTGCCGAGTCGCATCGCAAGCTCTGGCAGTGTTGTGCCCCGCCCGCTTCCGATGTTGATTGGCCCGTCGACCGCGCCTCGCTCGAAGCAACGCAAAATGGCTGCTGTTACGGTTTCGACCGGCACGAAGTCCAGCACTTGCTTTCCGCCGTAGATAGTCAGGGGCATTCCCGATGCCGCCTGCTCGATCCAGCGCGGCACGACCCGCCCGGAATCGCCCGGACCCACAACGTTGCTCAGCCGCAGGATCGCGAGGCCGGGCACCTCGAGCACCTCGCTCGCAACGATGTCTTCCCCCAGGCACTTGGTCAGCCCGTACGTGTTATGCGGTTTCCGGGGTGCGTCCTCCCGCACCGGGAGCTTCTTCGGGTTCCCGTACACCTCGCGCGACGATGCAAACACCAGCCTGGCCCCGGTCTGCTGGGCCGCCCGGGCAGCATTCCAGGTACCGGTGACGTTCGTTTCGAAGGCGTATCTCGGGTCGCACGCGCTTCCCATCACGTCTGCCTGCGCCGCCAGGTGGACAATGGCCTCGCAGCCCGCTGCCGCCTCAACCAACGCATCCGCGTCGCGCACGTCACCTTCCACACAGGGCGTGCCCGCCGGCAGCCGCGCGAAATTACCCCGCCGCAGGTTGTCGAACACCACGGCGCGATGCCCGGCAGCCTGCAGTGCCCGGACGGTGTGATGTCCGATGAAGCCGGCGCCACCCGTCACCAGCACTTTCATGCCCCTGCCCTCGCAACCGCTGACAAAACTGCCTCTGCGTTGGCTTCCGCGGAAAACCGGTCACGCGCGTCCTCCCGTGCGCGCCGCCCCATCGTGGCCCGCTCGCCGGGGCATTCCACCAGCCGTGTCAATGCTGTCCGTAGCTCATCCACCGCACCCGGCTCGACCAGGAGCCCCGTCTCCCCGTCGCGCACCGTCTCGTGGTTTGACCCGATGCTGGTGGTGACGACCGGGAGCCCGGCAGCCAGCGCTTCCCCAAGCGCGACCGGCGTGCAATCACCCATCGTTGGCAGGCAAAAGACGTCCGCCCGGGCAAACGCATCAATAAACGCGCTGTCTCCGGGCCTGGCGCCCGAAAGCACCTCGACCCCCGGCAAGGGACCCACGTCCGACTCGGTCATGAGGATGAGCTCTGCCCGGTCCCGGAGTGGTTCGAAAGCTCGGAGCAGTGCATTGCCGCCTTTCCGCTCAAGGTCGCCTCCGACGAAGAGGATGTGTGGTTTGCCCGGCCGCGGCTGCCGCTCGATCTCGAACAGGTACCTCGGCGCACCCGGGTGGACGACGGAAATGGCCTCGCGCGCAACGCCGTAATCCCGTACCAGTGATTCCGCTGCCCACTCCGACCAGGAGACCACCCCTCTGGCGCCGCTAAACACGGTGCGGTACCACCGGGTCTTCGCACGTTCCACGGGTCGCGGTCCGACAGCGTGCCGGTACCACTGGCCCATATCGTCGAACTGCAGCGGCGTCGCATCGACGCTCACGACGTACGGCCGCGATGTCGTCCACGGCGCGAACAGCGAGACCGTCTGAGTGTGATAGAAGTGCACGTCGGCGCGCTTCTGCCCATGGAGCTTCCGCACCGCCGCCCGGGCAATTTGGCTGCCCCGCAACGCCCACGGCAGCCGAATCCGGCCTGGCGGCGAGTACGCAATCGGGAGAATCGCCGCATCGATAGCGTTCCGCGCTACCGCCGCCACGATGTTCTCGGCGTGGCTGCGATGGCCAAGGGTTTGTTCGAGACACAGCGCCATCCGGGGCGGCATGGGCCCTCCACGAATCAGGTATCGCTGTCACGCTACCCCCGGGCCGTTGAATCGCTGTTGATGCTCTGTCCACCGGAAGGGGGGGCGCCCTCGGGCATGCGTCGCCCCAGTTCCTCGTGGTATGCGAGGTCATACGCCACACTCAGCAACCGGGAAGACAGGCGCGTCCCACCGGCCGCGTGCGCCGAACGAGCCAGCTCGACCGAAGCCCGGATGATCCCCTGCCGGGCTGCGCGCCCCGGGATCCGTCGCAATCCTCGCAGCAGTGCCGGGCGCCGCCCGTTCTCCCGTCGAATGACGCCGAGGAAGTTGATCTCCGGGTACAGCCGCGACATCTCTAGGTCGGCACGCGCGTAGTGTCGCGGTATCGACATCCACGACGCCTTCGTCCGTTCGGCGTAGTGCCAGCCCACCGCCTCCATTGCCAGCACAAAACCGCATCCGCGCCGCCATAGACGGTAGGCGAGCTCCACATCCTCGGCCCGCGGAAAGCTCTCGTTGAACCCGCCGGCTGCGTCAAAGTCACATCGCCGAAGCAGCGCGTTCCCGGTGAAGAACTGTCGCCACGTAGGCTTGTACTCGCCTCGCTCCATGCGCCGGTATTGGGCCGCCAGCGT
>SKSF01000079.1 GCA_007118095.1 Dehalococcoidia bacterium | reverse complement strand
TCACCATTAATGGTCACGATGTCACCCGTCTTGAACCAGCCATCCGGCGTGAACCGCTCCGCCTGTTCCTCGTTGTTGTAGTACGACGCGGCCACCCAGGGGCCACGGACTTCGAGCTCGCCCATCACTTCGCCGTCCCAGGGCAACACCTGTCCCTCGTCCGAAACATGGCGGATATCCACGAACGGCACCGGGAAGCCCTGCGTCGCCTGCACCTCGAGCTTCTGCTGGTCGCTCCAGTCGTCCATGTAACGCTTCGTCCGCGCCAGGCTCCCCAGCGGGTTCGTCTCCGTCATGCCCCAGGCATGCGTCACCGTCAGCCCGTGCCGCTGTTTGAACCCGTCAATCATCGAAGGCGGTGCCGCCGAACCACCGATCACCATCGTCCGCATCGCCGAGAGGTCCCACCTGCTCGCGTCCTGGTCGAGCAGGCCCAGGATGCCGATCCAGATGGTTGGCACCCCCGCCGCCATCGTCACCTTCTCCACCGACATCAGGTCGAGCAGCCCCTCCGGCTGCAGGTTCGGCCCGGGGAACACCATCTTCGCCCCGGTCATCACCGCGGCAAACGGCAGCCCCCACGCATTCGCATGGAACATCGGCACCACCGGCAACACCGTGTCGCGCTCGTTCACGCCCAGCGTGTCCGACATGCACGCCCCCATGGTGTGCAGCACCGTCGAACGGTGGCTATAGAGCACGCCCTTCGGGTTCCCCGTCGTGCCCGACGTGTAGCACATCGCCGCGGCCGCCCGCTCCGGGATGTCCGGGTAGGTGAACGTATCCGGCTGCAAGCCGATGAAGTCCTCGTAATCCGTATAGCCCTCCGGCGTCGGCCCGTCATCCGGGATCACCACCACCTTCTTCAGGCTTTTCACCTCGTCCTTGAACGTGTCCAGGATGGGGATGAGCGACCGGTCAACGAAGATGACCTTGTCCTCAGCATGGTTGGCGATATACGAAAGGTCGCCCTGGTGTAGCCGCAGGTTCAGCGTGTGCAGCACAAAACCGGCCGCCGGGATGCCAAAGTACAGTTCCAGGTGCCGGTGGTGATTCCAGCACAGCGTCCCCACACGGTCCCCCTGCTCGAGACCAAGCCCCGTCAGGGCATTCGCGAGCTGGTGCGTCCGCTTGTAGAAATCCCCGTACGTGTACCGGAAGATCTCCCCGTCCGGTCCCCGCGAAGCGATCTCGTTCCGGGGGAAGAGGTTCCCCGCCCGTTCCAGCAAATGCGTTAGCGTCAGGGGATAGTCATCCATCATGCGGCCTGGAACCATCGTTAGTCCTCCAGCAGTCAGTGGTGCCGGCGCATCCCGCATCGCGGCCCTGCCCGGCCCTTTGGCCGGATTCTACCGCGCGGAAACCAGCCCGGTCGCGTGCCGCCCGTGATGCCACGCCGGCGCATCCTCGTTTCGCTTTCCGTCGCAGGGCTCCTCGTCGTCATTGCCCTCGCCGTGGCCATCGACCTCTCGTACCGGCCGCCCGGCGCTGCGCGCCTCCTGCAGGCCATCCAGTCGATACCCCGTTCGGCCCCGTCGCGAGCTTCTTCGACATCGCCGTCCACTACATCCTCATCCCGCTGGCTATTGGCGGCCTCGCGTTGCTCCTGCTCCGCCGCCGCGCCTACGGGCAGGCTGCTGTCTTCGCCCTCTTCTACACCGGCGCGGGCCTCCTCCACGGCATGCGGTTGATCATCGACCGGCAGCGCCCCGGCGCGGACGCGGCAGGAGGCGAGACCGCCTTCCCCAGTGGCCATGCCTTCGACGCCGCCGCCTTCGCCGTCCTCATTTCCCTGGCCGCCACCTGGTACATGCCCGCCCGGCGCTGGCGTCTGCTGGTCTACACGCTTTCGGCGTTGTTCGTCGTCGTGGCAGGCGCTCCCGCGTCTGGCTCATCGACCACTGGCCGACGGACGTCCTCGCCGGGTGGCTGGCGGGCGCCTCCTATGCCGCGCTGCTCTGGGTAGCGACAATCACCGCCGTCGACCGGCTTCGCAACGAAAGGCCACACGCGACAACGCCGCCTGATACCGTATCCAGTGCATCCCATCAGATATGATGGCCTGACGAAATTCGCCCGGGGGCCGCACGGCGCTACCAGCCGGGCATTGCAAGCGCACACGCACGACATACAGCAGTCCCAGGGGCCAATGACGCACCGCCGCCTTCTCGTCCTCCTGTCGATCGCAAGCATTGCCGTCCTGCTACCCCTTGCGATCCTCGCCGAAGGTCACGCACGCTTCCCCGGCGACCACAGCGTCGCCCGCGGTATCCAGGCCATCCCGGGGCTCGAACCCCTGGCCGACTTCTTCGATGACGAAGTCCACGTCTTCCTCATCCCCGCCCTCACCGTCGCAGGCAGCGCCCTCTTCCTCTGGCGGCGCGAATGGGAATACGCCATCGCGGTCATTCTCCTGCTCCCCGGCTCGCCGCTGAACACCGTCTTCAAGTGGATGGTCGAACGGCCACGTCCAGCGGCGGTCGACGTCGACATCCGCGATTTCCCTTCCACGTCCTCCTTCCCCAGCGGCCACTCCTTCGACGCCGCGTCCTTCGGCGTCATGCTCGCCTTCGCCGCCTGGTACATCGGCCCGCCGCGTCCTGTCGTCGCCGCCGCTATCGCCGCGGGCGCTGTCATCTTCCTGTTGGGCGGGCTCGCCCGCGTCTGGCTGGGCGCGCACTGGCCATCCGACGTCGTCGCCGGGTGGCTCTTCGGAAGCGCCTACGCCATGCTGTTGTGGGCGGCAGCCAGCTTTTTCGCGGAGCGCCGCACCCCGAGCCGGGGACCAGCCTTCCCGTGAGCCAGGCCAAAGACGCCACATCAACCCGGTCCGAAACACGCCGATTCCCGCCGGTACGCAACTATCTACTCGCACTGCTCGTCATCGTCGCGCTCCTCGCCGTCATCGTGGCGGCTCCCTTCGCCGCCACGCACGACCGCTTCCCCGGCGACCTGGCCCTCCTCGAAGCCATCCAGCGCATCCCCGGGTTCGAACCTGTCGCCCGCTTCTTCAACGTCCCCGTCCACGACTGGCTCATCTCCTTTTTCGCCGTTTGCATGGTCGTGCTGCTCGCGCTGCGCCGCGAACAGGCCGCAGCCATCGCATTCGTCACCGTCTGGCTCGGGCCCTACGTCAACCGCGCCGCCAAAGCCCTGGTCGACCGCCCCCGACCCGAGGGCGACTTCGCCATCTTCTACGCGCCGGACAGCCCCGCCTTCCCCAGCGCGCACGCCTTCAGTGCCGCGCTCTTCGCAACTCTCCTCGCGCTGGCCGCCTTCCGTTTGCTCCCGCCCGGGGCTGCCCGTGCCGTGCTCGCGTTCAGCATCGTGTTCACCCTGGTCGCCGGCACCGCACGCCCGTGGCTCGGCGTCCACTGGCCCTCGGATGTGCTCGCCGGGTGGTTGCTCGGGGTTGCTGTCGCTGGCGCCGCATGGCTCGTTACCCACGTGCTCGCCCGGCCACGGCAGCAGCTCCGGTAGCGCGCACCGCCCCCAACCCGTGCCCCGGTCAGTGCAACTCCGGCATACTGGCCCGCGGAACGATGGAAAAGTCCCGCCGCAATCTGCTGCTGCTGGCTGTGGCTGCCGCGTGCTTCACTGCGGCCGTAGCGCCCGCCGCCGCGCACCACGACCGGTTTCCCGGCGAGCTCGCCGTCCTTGAATTCGTCCAGTCCATTGGCTGGTTCGGCCCCATCGCCCACTTCTTCGATGTCCCCGTCCAGACGTGGATCATCCGTATCCTCACCGGCGCCGGTGTCGCCTGGTCCCTCTGGCGCCGTGATCTCCCCCATGCCGGCGCATTCGCACTCCTCTGGCCCGGGTATCTCCTCAACAGCCTGGTCAAGACCCTCGTCGATCGCCCGCGCCCCGAGGGCGATTTCGACATCGCCCACGTCCCCTCCACCGCTGCCTTCCCCAGCGGCCACGCCTTCGATGCCGCCGCGTTCAGCCTCATCGTCGCGCTCGCCGCCAGCCGCGAAGCCCTCCCGCCTGGCGCCCGGAGGGCCATCTATGCCGCCGGCATGGCCACCGTCATCCTCGCAGCTGTATCCCGCGTATGGCTCGGGCTCCACTGGCCCTCCGACGTCGTCGCGGGCTCCCTCCTCGGCGCCGCCTATGGCGCCCTGCTCTGGACCATCGCCGGCAGCCTGGCCGGTTTGCCACAGCTTGCACGCCTGCAGCGCGCCGGGTGATCGATCACCCTCGCTCACCCGTACCCCTGTTACCTCTTGGACAAACGCTCGACAATACAACCATGAACCAGGATCACCCGGCCGCGGATGTCGGCCTTCGCATCACTGCTGTCGCCGGCCTCACCGGTCTCAGCGTCCACACCATCCGCGCATGGGAACGGCGCTATGGCGTCCCCTCACCCCCACGGTCCAGCGGACGGCAGCGCCTCTACACCCGCGACGATGTCGCCGCGCTCCAGCGCATGCACGAGCTCTCGCGCAGCGGCATGCCCCTCAGCAGCGCCGCAAGCATCGTCCGCCAGGAGCGCGAAAGTGCCACCACCGAAGCCACCAGCCCGCCCCTTGGGATCCTTCCCACCGTCACTGCCTTCGTAGACTCGCTGCTCACCTTCAACGAAGCCAGAGCAAACGACTGCTGGAACGAATACTTCGCCGCCACCGACCTGGGCGCCCTCCTCCGGAACATCGCCGTCCCCGCCCTGCACGAAATCGGTGACCGCTGGCATGCTGGCACAGCCTCCGTCTCACAGGAGCATTTCGCATCGAACTTCGTGCGCAGCAGGCTCGAAGCGCTCGCTCGCCAGCACACCGTGTCTCGCGAGGCGCCAACGGTCCTGCTCGCCTGCCTCCCCGGTGACTGGCACGAGATCGGCATCCTCATGCTCCACGTCACGCTCCGCTTCCGCGGCCTGCGGACCGTCTACCTGGGCCAGGCTGTCCCCTTCGACGACCTTGTCCGCACCACCGAAGACCTCCAGCCCAACGTCATCGCGGTCCATGGCTCCGAACCCTCCTCCCCGGACCAGGTCTCCAGCCTAGTCACCGTCCTCGCAGAAACAGCACCGCTCACCCGGGTCGTCTATGGCGGCGGCGGCTTCGAAGACCCTTCCACACCATTCATCCCCGGCGCCCGCTTCGGCGGCCGGGGCCTCGCCGAAGCCGCCGATGTCATCGAAACCGCCGCCCGCGAACGTTGAGCGGGTGGTGAGCTGTCGTGCCAACCCCGGTTGCAAATTCCTGACAATGCTAGACAGTGACTTGACATGTTGGTCAATAGCTCGTCAAACTGTGGACACGCCGCGACCTCACGGAGGCCCTCAGCCAGTGTCCACGACAGCTACAATCGCGCCTACACCCTTCGCCCGCTTCCGCGGCGGCGAGCCCACCGCGTTCGATGGCGTCGTCGCCGCGTACGCCTCCCCCGCCTACGCCGTCGCACTGAAAGTCCTGGGCGATCCCGGCCTGGCAGAAGAAGCCACGCAGGAAGCCTTCCTCCGAATCTGGCGCAACGCCACCCGCTTCAACGACGCACGCGGCAACGAACGCACCTGGATCCTGTCCGTTGTGCGCAACCAGGCAATCGATGTCCTGCGCCGCCGTACCCGCTACAGCATCGTCGATATCGACGACGTCCCCCATGTCGCCACCATGCGCGATCCCGCAGACCCGGCCGCCACCGTCATCGCGAGCTTCCGCTCCACTGCCGTCCACGAGGCCGTCTTCCGCCTCCCAAAAGAGCAGCGCGGCGTCATCCAGCTCGCTTACTTCTCCGGGATGCGTTCCGTCGATATCGCCCGGCAGCTCAACCTGCCCGAAGGGACCGTGCGCAGCCGCATCCGGCTCGCGCTCGGCAAACTCCGCACCTACCTCGCTGAAGACATGGGCGTCGTCACGAGCTAATCCGCTCGCCTCGCGCCCGGTGTATTGCTCTCACCAATGACGAGTTCACGCACCGGGCGCCCGCCCACCAAATGCTCCTCCACCACACGGTCAATCTCGTCCTTGCCCAGCCCGCCGTACCACGTCCCCTCCGGGTAAACCACCGCCGTCGCGCCCTGTTCGCAGATACGCAGACAGCCCACTTTCGTGCGGTAGATGCGCCCCTCCGGGCACGTTTCCTTCACATCCGACACGCGCTTCTTCAAGTGCGACCAGAGCCGCTCGCCCTCTTTCTCGGAAATGCAGTCCGGGCCGATGCACAGGAACATGTGCCGCGCCACCTCGTCCACCCGCCGCTTCTCCGCCTCCTGGCGTGCCTTGTCCAGCTTCTTCGTCATCAAGCGCCTCCGCCCCCAAGCCTACCGCATCCCACGACATCCGAAAGTCGTGACAACTGGCGCATTGTCCCGCATGCTTGTCGCGGTTCACGGAGGTACCGCACACATGACACAGGATCCCTACGAACAACCGGCAGCGCCCGGCGCCGAGGGCGCAGTCCCGACGGGGCCACCGCAACCAGCACCCATGGGGCCACGCGTCGGCGCTGCCGTCATCGATATCGTCATCCTCATTGTCGTTTCCGGCATCCTGTCCGGCATCTTTGGCACCGGCGGGACTGCCCCCGTCCTCCTGTCACTCATCGTCACCTTCGGGTACTTCATCGGGCTCGAAGCGGCGAACGACGGCAAGACCGTTGGCAAGATGGCACTGGGCCTGCGCGCCGTGACAGAAGACGGGCAGCCACTCACCTGGGGCACATCCGCCGGCCGCAACATCCTCCGCATCATCGACGGTCTCTTCATTTACCTCGTCGGCTTCATCATCGCCATGACCAACGACCGCCGGCAGCGCCTCGGCGATATGGTCGCCAAGACCATCGTCATCCGCGGCTAACCGCTGGTTCACCCCGCGCGGGCACGCCCCGTCCGGGCTCTCCTATGCTGGGCCCGGCAGCCCTGTCGACAATGGTGAACGAGGCCATGTCGCAAAATCCCTACGAAGCTCCGCCGCCACCCAACCTGGCGGCCGCAGTGCCCGCCGCCGGAAGCGGCGTGGCCACGCCCGAACCTGCGCCGCTCGGCGTCCGCACCGGCGCCGCGGTCATCGACGTGATCGTCATCATCGCCGGGCTGATCGTGATCACCTCCATCTTCGGCGAAACCACCACGACCAACGGCGGGGTTGAATCGGAGGTCGGCCCCACCGGCTCATGGGTCTTCCTCCTCTTCGCCCTGCTCTATCACCTGGTGCCTGAAGCCCTCTACGGCAAGACCCTTGGCAAACTCCTCCTCGGCCTCCGCGTCGTCGATACCGCCGGGAACCGTCTCCGCTTCGGGCCAGCCCTCGGCCGCAACCTCCTCCGCGCCGTCGACGGTCTTCCCATCTTCTACCTGGTCGGCTTCATCGCCGCCGCGGCCACCAAACAGCGCCAGCGCATCGGCGACATGGCGGCCAACACCCTCGTCATTCGCGGCTAACGGCGCATACACGAGGCCCCCTCCGGGGAGGGGGCACTCGATGGGGCAATGGACAGGCGCTGCGCCTGTCGCGTGCATCAGTGGGACGGGTTATTCATCCCCCACGTCGGGCGTGCCAAAGCGGTCATCATCCCACGCCTCGTCGTCTTCAGTGATCGCCCCGGGCGATGGGTCTTCCTGGAATCCGGGGCGCGACGGGTCCGGGTCACTGTCGTCTGCCCACGGTGAGTCCCACAACACAAAGATGCCGATCACAACGACCAGGGCGATGCCAATCACCACCACACCAGCGGCCGCTCCGCTCCGGCGCTGCGGCGGGGGCACGTCCTGATTGTCCGGTTCTTCGTTCGTCATTGCTGGATCTCCGGTCACAGCAGGCTGAGATCAGCGTAAGCAGCGGCGCGCCACCGCCCGGTTACTCGGCCGCAGACCCGCATTGCATCGGTCTAAAGATCACCACACGCCTCGGACCACGGCGGTACGATGGGGGCCATAGTCGGCGCGACGTTTTGCACAAGGAGGCCGGAATATGCCGCTTGACCCCGCGAAAGCACTGGGGGCCACCCTTTCCGGTGGCAGCTTTGGCTGGGATAAGGACCGCATCATCCTGTATCACCTGGGTGTGGGGGCAGGCGTCCCGCCGATCGACCCCAACGAGCTCACCTACACCTACGAGAAAGACCTCAAAGTCCTCCCGAGCTGGGGCGTCATCCCCGCATTCGGTAGCACCGGCGGCCTCGGCCGCGTCGAAGGGATGGAATTCAACCCGGCCATGCTACTGCATGGCGAACAAGACCTCGAAATCCTCAAACACCCCATCCCCACCGAAGCCAACGTCACCACCGACGGCAAAGTCGCCGAGATCTACGACAAGGGCAAAGCCGCCCTCGTGATCCTCGAAACCACCACCAAAGACAGCAGCGGCGAACCCCTCTTCCTCAACCGCTTTTCCCTCTTCCTCCGCGGAGAAGGCGGTTTCGGCGGCGAGTCCGGCCCATCCGCGAGCAACCAGGCACCCGACCGCGCCCCCGACGAGTTCGTCGAATCGCCAACGCTGCCGCAGCAGGCACTGCTCTACCGGCTCTCCGGGGACAAGAACCCCCTGCACGCCGACCCCGAGTTCGCGAAGATGGGCGGCTTCGACCAGCCCATCCTCCATGGCCTCTGCTCCTTCGGCATTGTCTGCAAGGCCGCCGTTGACCGGGTGCTCGGAGGCGACACCGCCAGGGTGAGCCGCTACCAGGTGCGATTCGCCGGCGTCGTCTTCCCCGGCGAGACGATCGTCACCTCCATCTGGAAGGAAGGGAACCAGCTCCTCGTTGACGCGAAGACGAAAGAGCGCGACACCCCCGTCATCTCAAACGCTGCACTCACCCTCACCTGATGCGGGCACAGGAGGCCGGCTGAACATGAACGAACAACACTGGTTCGATACAGCCCGCCTCGGCATGTTCATCCACTGGGACCATGCCAGCCAGCAGGGTCTCGAGGTCTCCTGGCCCATGGTTGGCGGCGTCTTCAGCCTCCCACACGCTGAACCGGTCTCCGTCGAACAGTACGAAAGCTCGGCGGAGACCTTCGTCCCCGACCCCAACTGGGCCAGCCAGCTCGCCGAACTCGCCACCAAGGCGAGCATGCGCTATGCCGTCTTCACGGCCAGGCACCACAGCGGCTACTGCATGTGGCCCACCACGACCACCGGCTACGCCATCAGCAAGAGCGCCCCCAAACGCGACCTCGTCGGCGAATTCGTCACCGCATTCCGTGAAGCCGGCCTCCGCGTCGGCCTCTACTTCTCCCTCAGCGACTGGCACCACCCCGGCTACCCCGCCTGGCGCGACGAAGACTCCCCCTATCGGTGGGGCGAATGGCCGCGCCCCACCCCGGACGGGTGGCGGCAGTTCCAGGAGGACATGTTCGCCCAGCTCCGCGAGCTTCTCACCAACTACGGCGAAATCGACGAGATCTGGTTCGACGGCGGCTGGGAACGTGACGCCGAAGAATGGGACACAAAGGGTATCGAAGCCCTCGTCCGCGAACTCCAGCCGGCCGCGCTCATCAACGACCGGTTGCCCGGCCACGGCGACTTCGCGACACCCGAACAGTGCATTCCCACACATCCGCCCGGGGGCCGCTGGGAAGTCGCGCTGACCATGAACCGGAGCTGGGGCTATGTCCCCGCCGACACCGCCTACAAGAGCGCCCGCCAGCTCATCCATGCACTCTGCGAAGCCGCCGCACGCGGCGGCAACCTCCTCCTTAACGTCTCGCCCCAGGGCGACGGCAGCCTCCCGCCCGAACAGGTCGAACGCCTCGAAACGCTCGGCCGCTGGATGTGGTCGAACGAGCCCGCCATCATCGACACCCGCCCCGGCCTCGAACCGTGGCAGTTCTATGGCCCTTCCACCTCCCGTGACGGCGTCCTCTACCTCCAGCTCGTCATGCAGCCGTACGAGTCGATCACCATCCGCGGCCTCCCCATCAACCAGGTCCGCTCCGTGCAGCACCTGGCCACCGGCCGCGAGCTCGACTTCGAAACCACGTGTCCGGTCATTGCCCTCCTCAAAGAGGAGGACCCCGTCGGCGAAATCACCGTCGACATCCCGCCCGAGCTGCTCGACGCGAACGCAACCGTGCTGGTCCTCCATACCGGTCCACCACCGGAAGAAGGCGACCCCGGCGAGGATTCGCAGGCAGAGGACAAAGACGGCGAACCGGGGGACACGTGAGCAGCTTTAGGCGCCATCCCGCGCGGTATCCGCGTCCCCCTCGGGATCGTCGCCCCCTTCGGGTTCCGGTTCCGGTTCCCGTTCCACAGCCACCAGCTTGATGCTCCGCCGATCCGCCGCCACCACACTGAACCGGTAGCCCGCAAACACAATCGACTCGCCCCGCCGCGGGATGTGGTGCAGCTCCTCCAGGATGAGGCCCGCCGCCGTCTCCGCGTTCGGGTGCTCCAGCTCCACGCCAAGCTGGTCGGCCAGGTCGCTCAGCCGCATCCGGCCTTCCACCACCGTCCGCGCCCGCGGGCTCGCCTCGACCGCCAGCGCCTCGGCGCCAGACTCCGAACGTATCTCCCCCACCACCTCCTCGAGAAGGTCTTCGAGCGTCACCAGCCCGGCCGTCGACCCGTACTCGTCCAGCAAGATAACCAGGTGCGTATTCGAATCCTGCATCCGGTCCAGCACCACTGACGCCGGCGCGTTTTCCGGCTCGAACGACACGTTTCGCACGATGCTGCCAATCGGATCGTCACCCCGCCCACGTATGAGCGCGTGTGTGATGTCGCTGATGTGCGCAAAGCCCACGATGTCGTCCATGTTCTCCCCGAACACCGGCACCCGCTGATACCCGGCCGCAGCCAGCCGCTCGCCGGCCGTGCGGATCATCTCCGTCGCGTCCGCCGCGACGATGTCGACCCGCGACACCATCAGCCGCCGCACCGGGATGTGACGCAACGAAAGCGCGCCAAGCAACATCTCCGACTGCTCTTCTTCGATGGCCCCCGCTTCGCGGCCCACCAGGATGGCCGTCCGCAGCTCGCCGACCGTCAGCGAGGCCTGCTCGTCCGCCGTCGTCCCGGCCAGCCGCAGCAGCGCCCGGCTCAACGCGTCCAGCACCACCACAAGTGGCCGCGTCAGCAAGATCCAGGGACGCATCGGCATCGAATACAGCCGCGACATCCCCATGCTGAAGTTCAGCGCCATCGTCTTCGGCCCGATCTCCCCGAAAATCACCAGCAGCACCGTCACCGCCACCGTGGCCACGACGACACCGCCGCCGCCACCGACCAGCTCGGTGGCGATCACCGTCCCCACTGCCGCCGTGGCCGTGTTCACCAGGTTGTTCCCAATGAGGATCGCCGAAAGCAACCGCCCGGGTGCCGAAAGCAACGCCTGCACCCGCTCCGCGCCGGGCACGTGCTCGCGCACAGCATGTTCAAGCTGGACACGCTGGATCGAAAGAAAGGCCGTCTCGGAGCTCGAAAAGAACGCTGAAAGCAAGAGCAGGATAATCAGAGCCGGTACGTAGAATTCCATTAAAGTCCCTACACCCGGCGCCGTTGTGGCCGGGAACGTTTGCACGGTGTCCCGCGATTGTAGCTATGCCTATGGCGCACGCATGCGCTTTCGCCGGCGCGCCTCCCCGGCCTATCCTCTGCGCACCGGCAACCCCGGATACGCAGAGGTGCCCCGTGCAGATCCCCATCGAACCCGTCGACGCCGTCACCATCACCACCGTCATGGACAACAGCAGCGATATGCTGCTCCAGGACCAGGGGCCCGCGAAGCGCGGCGGCCCCGGCCGCGACGTCCCCAAACGATCCGCGCGCTTCCTGGAAGCCGGCGAAACCGCCGACGCGCTTCTCGCCGAACACGGCTTCTCCGCGCTCCTCGCGATCCAGAAGGGCGACACCACCGCCCGCATCCTCTTCGACGCGGGAATGACCCCGGACGGCGCCGCCGAAAACCTCCGCCGCCTCGAGCTCCCCGTCAAAGACATCGAGGCCATCGTCCTCAGCCACGGCCACTTCGACCACACCACCGGCATGCACGGCATCGTCGAATCGCTGGGCCTCGGCAACCTCCCGGTCTACATCCACCCGGAATTCTGGCACCAGCGCCGCATCGCCATTCCCGGCCGAGAACCACGCGACCTCCCCGCCACCAGCAAGCACGCCCTCCTCGGCGCCGGCTTCGAAATCATCGAAGAGCGCCAGCCATCCTTCCTCCTCGACAACTCGCTGCTCATCACCGGCGAAGTCGACCGCACGACGGAGTTCGAACGCGGCTTCCCTGTCCACGAAGCCTTTATCAATGGCGAATGGCAACCCGACCCGCTCATCCTCGACGACCAGGCCGCCATTCTCCACGTCCGCGGCAAAGGCCTCGTCGTCCTCACCGGCTGCGGCCACGCCGGCATCGTCAATATCGTCCGCTACGCCAAAAGGCTCACCGGGATCGACCAGGTCTACGCCGTCATCGGCGGGTTCCACCTGGGCGGCCAGCACTTCGAACCCATCATCGGAGACACCGTCGCTGCCCTCCGCGACCTGGCGCCCGAAGTGCTCGTCCCCGCACATTGCACCGGCTGGAAGGCCCAACACGCCCTCGCCGCCGCAATGCCCGGCGCCTTCATCCCCAACAGCGTCGGCACCCGCTACGAACTCTGATCAGCCCGGAGGTCCAGCGGCGGCAGGTATTCCACCACCCCGTGCACCCCGTCTAGCGCCCCCGGCCGTAACGCCAGCGCCTGGAAATAGTCGTCGTGGACCGCCCACGGCGGCTCGATACCGAACTGGCTCGCCGGCCGGAACCCGAACCGCCGGTAATACTTCGCGTGTCCCAGCACAATCACGATTCCATGACCGGCCTCCCGACACGCCGCAAGCCCGTGGCGCATGAGCCGCGTTCCCGCGAACGTGTGCTCATACCCCCGCAGCACCGAAAGCGGCGCCAGCGCCAGCGCAGCCGTTTCGCCTTCCTCCGAACGCACCCGGCACGGCGTAAACACCAGGTGCCCGATGATGCGCCCATCGAGCTCCGCCACGAACGAGAGCGACGGGTCGAATTCTGGTTCGCGCCGCAGCGCGTCCACCGTGTCCGCCTCAACCGTCCCGTCCACTTCCTCCGTCGCCGCAAACGCCGCGCGCACGGTCTCCCGGATCGCCGCTTCCTCCCCGGCCCGCTCGGGGCGCACCCGGAGCGTCACGCTGGCCACCACCGGCCCGTCCGGTTCCCCGTCGCCATCACCGCCAGCTGATCGTACGCCGTGAGCCCCGCCTCCCAGCACACCCCGTACCGGTCACGGAACACCAGCAGGTCAGCCCGGTTCTCCTCCACCGTCACCTCGTGCTCAAACGCCCGGATGCGCAGCGCAGTGAGGTCCTCCAGCGTCAGCCGCAACCCGATGTGGTCCACCGGACCCGTCATCCCGCGATCCCCCTCTTCCAACGCCAGCACGAGCGCACCATTCCCCAGCGCACTCATCGCTCGCGTCCACCCGTCGGCCGCTCGCCAGTCCGTCCCCGGCCGCAGGCTGTACCACTCCCCTTCGACCTCCACATCCCGGAACGCAACCGCGAGCCCCAGCAGCGAACAGTAATACTCCTCCGCATCCGGCACGCTCGGCACCGAAAGCGCGATGTGCGTCACCCCGAGATATTCCATCGCGCATAATCTACCAGCACCGGGAGCACCGCTCATGCGCGCTATACTGGCCCCATGACGACGATCGTCGCGCCAAAGGACCTCCCCTTCGAAAATGGCGACGTCATGAGCCGGGATC
>SKSF01000159.1 GCA_007118095.1 Dehalococcoidia bacterium | reverse complement strand
TTCGGGTCGGCATCCACCGTGCGCAGGATACGGTCGAGCGTCTCCGCCTTGCCCTGGATCGTCCCGGCCATATCGAGCGGGTTCTGGTAGCTCCCGCCTACGATGTTGAAGAACTCGCCCAAATCCGAATAGGTCTGGTCGGTGAAGCGCGGGACCTCGAACCCCTGTTTCGCGAACGCGTCGGTAATCGAAACCGACTGGCCGCCCGTCTGCGCCAGGAGCGCCATGCGCCGGCCCCGCGGTCGTGGGGACTTCGTGAGCACCGCCATGGTGTCCACCGTCTCGTCGAGGCTGTTCGTCGTGATTGCTCCCACCTGGCGCATCATGCCGTCCCAGATGGCCTGCGGTGCCGCGAGCGACGCGGTATGTGACATCGTCGCCCGGGCGCCGGCCTCGGTCTGTCCGCCCTTCCAGACGACGACCGGCTTTTTCGCGGTCGTTGCCTTCATCGTGTCGAAAAAGCGCCGCCCGTCCTTCACACCTTCGACGTACATGCCGATGACTTCCGTCTCGTCATCTTCGGCGAGGTACTCCAGGTAATCGCTCACGTCGAGCACGACGGCGTTGCCAAGGCTGATGCACCGGCTCAGGTGAATCCCCCGGGCTCCGCTCACCAGGCTGAACATAATCCCGTGCGTCCCGGACTGCGAGAGGAAGCCCACCGTCCCGTCATCCGCGATCGGCGCGTTCTCATTGAATCGGATGCCAACCTTCGGCAGGTAGAGGCCCATGCAGTTCGGCCCAACCAGGTTGAAGTCGGCCTCACGTGCCATCTCCGTGAGCTTGTCCTGCAGCTCGATGCCGAGCTCCTCCCCCGTCTCGGCGAAGCCCGAGGTGAAGAACCCGGCCCCGTTCGCCTTCGCGTCGATCAGGTCTTTCAGGACGTACGGGGAAACCTGCCGGGGCACGGCGACAACCGCGTAATCGATTGGCTCCGGGATGTCCGCCATCGAAGTGAAGTTCGTGACCCCGAGCTTTTCGATGCCTTCGATCTCCCGTTCATCGATCTGGAGGCTGTACAGGTTCCCGCCTTTCTCTTTGAACGGCAGGTTGTTCTGTATCCACATGTAGTTGGGGCCCTTATCCCCAACGACCACGACCGTCTTCGGGTTCATCATCCTGTCGAGGCGGTGTCCCGGTACTGCCATCAGTTCTCTCCAATAACGATCCGCGCGTCTACGGCGACGGCCCCGTCTTCGTAGGCCAGCACGGGGTTCAGGTCGAGCTCTTTCACCTCCGGGTGCGCCGCGACGAACTCGGAAACCTTCAGGATTGTGTTCGCGAGCGCACTGACATCCGCCGGGGGCTGTCCGCGAACGCCGTCGAGGATCGCCTTCCCCTTGATGTCCGTGATCATCTGCCGGGCGTCGCGGTCGCTCAGCGGGACCACGCGGAACGCGACGTCCTTCATCACTTCGACCATCACGCCGCCGAGCCCGAACATCATGACCGGGCCGAACTGCGGGTCCGTCGTCATGCCCACGATCACTTCCGTACCCGGCTTCGCCATCTTCTGCACCGAAATGCCCTGGATGCTCGCATTGGGTTCGGCCTTGCGGGCATTCGCCATGATCTCGTCATAGGCGGCCGCAACCTGGTCGCCATTCTCCAGGTTCAGCTTCACGCCGCCGACGTCGCTTTTGTGGGCGATGTCGTTGGACACGATCTTCAACACGACCGGGTATCCGAGCTCGTCGGCGTGCTTCCGGGCTTCGTCGGCCGATGTCGCGAGCCGCGTCTCGGTTGCCGGGACCCCGGCTTCGATGACGGTCTGCTTCGCTTCGACCTCGTTCAAAAGGGTGCGGCCTTCGGAGCGGGCCGATGCCACAACGGATTCAAAACTCATTGTTGTGCCTCTCGCAGGATTGGAGCATGCCACGGCCAGCCGCAGCGCTTCCGCAAGCGTGCCCGATGATACGTGAGGGATTTCTTGCTTGGTAGGGCGGGTCGAACCCGTGCGACATTGCCCTGCTCCCGCTAAAGTTCTGCGCACACGGGGAGGGCCGGATGGCGAACGACAGCGAACTGCACGACATCATTGTCATTGGGGCGGGCTCCGCGGGGGCGGTGGTCGCCGCCCGCGCGTCCGAGGACCACCGCCGGAGCGTCCTGCTCATCGAAGCAGGCCCCGATTACGCGGACACTGGCGCCACACCCTTCGACCTCGTCAACAGCCACAACAACTCGTACACCGACCACGACTGGGGCTTCAGCTACCAGCCCACGGCAAAGGGCGCGAGCCGGCCGTTCCCCCGCGGCCGCGTCACCGGCGGGTCCAGCGCCGTGAATACCACCATCGCCCTGCGCGGCATGCCCGAAGACTACGACGGCTGGGCCGAACGTGGATGCCCGGCATGGTCCTGGGAAAGTGTCCTCCCCGCGTTCAAGCGGCTCGAGCGCGACCTCGAATTCGGCGACCGGCCATATCACGGCGATGCGGGCCCCATCACCATTAGCCGCTACCGCACGGACGAGATGACGCTCGCCCACCAGGCCTTCATCGACGCAGCCTACACGCTTGGTTATCCCGACTGCCCCGATGCGAACGACCCCTGGAGCTGGGGCGTGGGACCCCATCCCATGAACAAGATCGGCCGCGCGCGCATCTCCACCGCCGTCGGCTACCTGGCGCCCGCACGCATCCGCCCGAACCTGCAGATACGGCCCAATACCGTCACCCGCCGCCTGCTCATCGAAGACGGCCGCGTCACGGGCGTGGAGGTCGAAACCGATGGCGAAGTGTCGGTGCTCCGGTCGCGCATCGTGGTCCTGGCGGCGGGCGCGCTCCAGTCCCCGGCGATCCTCATGCGGTCCGGCGCTGGCCCCCGCGCGGAGCTCGAATCGCTCGGCATCGAAGTTTCCCGCGACATACCGGCCGTCGGCGCGAACCTGTCCGACCACCCGGCACTCGCCGTCCTCTGCCGCGTCAAAGATCCGGCGATCCTTGATGCCGACCAGCCCATCGTTCAGAGCATCCTGCGCTACACCGCACCCGGCAGCGAGTATCGCAACGACCTGCAGATCGAGCAGTTCTCGTTCTCCCCGCGCGGCGGCCCGCTCGACTGCTTCGCCGTTGCGGCCGTCCTCGAGCAGGCGCATGGTACCGGCCGCGTCCGGCTCAATTCCGCCGACCCCCATGACGGCCCGGTCACCGAACAGCACTTCTGCGAGGATGTCCGCGACCGCGAGCGGTTGCGCGCCTGTTTCCGGGATGCCCTGGCCTTCACGAAGCAGGAACCGCTCGCCGGGCTCATCGACGAAGTCGTCTTCCCCGACCATTCCCGGCCCCTCGATGACGACACACTCGACGAACTCCTGCTCAAGCTCTCTGCCAGCGGGTTCCATCCCTGCGGCACCCTGCGCATGGGCCCACCCGGCGACCCCGGCGCCGTCGTCGATGAACGCGGCCGTAGCTTCGCGGTCGAAGGACTGGTGGTTGCGGATGCCTCCATCATGCCCACAGTCCCTCGTGCCAACACCAATCTCACCAGCATCATGATTGGCGAGATGATCGGCGAGTGGCTCCGCGTCCACCCGGGCGGCTACGGGCTGTAGCGCCCGCGGTTAGTCGAACACGATGACGCAGCGGCCGCGCGTGCCCCCGGCTTCCAGCCTGCGGTGCGCCTCGGCCGCTTCTTCTGGCGGAAACGTCGCGGCGACCCGTAGCGTCACCTGTCCTGCCTCCACCTGTTCGCGAAGGCGCTCGAGCAGGTCAGCCCGCTGGTCGTACTCCCGTACCCAGGTGGCATGAAACGTGATGTCCCGTTCGCCGGTACCGCGCCATCCACGCACGGCCGCAAACGCGCCTCCGTCCTTCACCGCGCCCACCGCGAGCTCGTTCTGTACAGCCCCGTCGGCGAGCCCGTCCACGCCATCGGGCGCCACCTCCCGGATACGCTGGGCGATGTGGTCACCCCGGGACACAACAACATCGGCGCCCAGGTCGCGGACGAGCTGCTCATCTGCGCTCGAAGCGTCCGCGATCACGTGGAGCCCCTCGGCCTTCGCGAGCTGGATGACATAGCCGCCATAGGCCCCGGCGGCGCCGGTCACCGCGAGCGTTTGGCCGGGTTTCAGCGCGAGCTGGTCGAGCGAGAGCCGCGCGGTCAGGACGTTCATGGGGAGCGCGGACGCTTCGGCGTGCGATGTACCCGCCGGGGCCCGTGCAACGGCGTCGGCCGACAGCACGAGGCTCTCCCGGTATGCGCCGTGCGACCCGTACGGGATGACCATCGCCATCACACGGTCGCCCACCTGCAGGTTCGTTTCGGTGCCCTCACCGATCTCATCGATGACGCCGGCGGCGTCCATGCCGGGGATGTACGGCGGTTCAATATCGCGCAGCGCCTGGGCGCGCGAACCATCGCGCAGGACCGTGTCGGTGGGATTCACGGCCGCGGCGTGGACCCGCAACCGCACCTCGCCAGTACCGGCGTGCACTTCGGACAATTCCACCACCTTGAGCACGTCCGGGTCGCCAAACTCATTTACTCCTACACCACGCATGGGCTAACGCTATCCTTTCTCTCGTTGGGGGAAGCGGTCCATTCGCCGAAGTGGCCTTTCCGCTCCGCTGATTGCAGCACTACATAATCAATGCACACCAGGGACAGGCTCGCTGCCTCCGGCTGTGTCGGATTCCGCCCCGGGACGAGAGGATACAGTCTAGCGCTGTGCGCGAAATGGCCATGCGATGCCCGGCCGGCGCATCACTCGCGAAGGTTGCGTGCGAGGTCGGCAGCCTCGTCATCTTCGAACAGGAAGAGTTTGGTCGGGCTCGCATCCCAGGGCTCCCCCATCGACTCAACACCCGACGGCGGGGTCTCGTCTGGCCCGTAGGCGAGTGCAACGACCATATCGAACGAGGAAACCGCGTGGTCGGCGTCGAGCGACGCTTCCACGTGCATCAACGGGATGTCTTCGTCCGGGATCAATACCGCATGGCTCGAGGTATTGTCTCCTCGTTGGTGGACAAGCTCGCCGAGCCGCTGACCTTTCGAGTCCGAGTAGTCTCCGAAGTACAGGTCCTCGTCGCGTTCTCGCGTCACGGGGTGGGTGAACTCCAGCCGGAACACGATCCGGCGGTGCTTCTGGTCTGCGGTGGTGCTATCTGTCACGCGGCGCTCCCTGGTGCTTTTTCAAAATGATGTCGTCCCCCGGCACGTTTGCAAACGGCCGGACGGGCGAAACGGTGCGCCCGGATGGCGGCCACTATGCAAGCGCGGCCCGGTCTACCCGCAGGATGTAGTCGGCAGACTCATCATCCCACTCCATGTCGACATAACCGCGAGTCTGGGCGGCCTTGCAGAACTGCAGGAATCCACCGAAGCCGAACGGCTTCTCGCTAAAATCCGGATTACGCTTCCGGATTTCGTTCTTGAGGCCGGTCAACCTGGCGACGTCGCGACGCTCCTGGATATCGCTCACCACTGACTGCAGGAGAGAGAATGCCTCGGCCTCGCCGCTCTCGCCCGGCGCGAAATCGACTTCGGGGTCACCGCGAGCTACACCTTCGCTCAGCTCGAGCACCGTTCGCCGTGCCAGGTAGTCCAGCAGCTCGCCGAATGCGCGAAACCCGAAGTCCGCCTCGCTAAAGGTTGGCTCCTTTCGAAGGATCGCCCGCTTCAGCACGGATGCGTAGACGGCGCCGTCGCTGCTCCGCTTGAGCCCTGCCAGCGTCTGCGTGACCAGGCTAGTAAGCCGTGCCTCGTCCGCTTCGGGGATCGTGCCATCTGCGTGGGCTAACAGGTCTTCGCTCGCTTCTTCGGCCGGGGCGGGCTTCCCGGGAACGCCGGGCGCTTCGATGCCTTCGAGCGATTCATAGAACAGGAACTCGTCGCACGCCGGTGGCAACAGCGGCGACGTTGCCGCCTTCACGCCGATGCCAATGACTCGACGGTTGAGCTCCCGGAGCTTCTGGACCAGCGGCGTGAAATCGGAGTCACCCGTCACGATGACGAATGTGGTGACATATTCGCGCTCGAGGCAGAGCTCCACCGCGTCCACCGCCATCTTGATGTCGGCGGCATTCTTGCGGACCGCGCCCATCCGTTGCGGTATTTCGATGAGTTCAACGTTCCGCAGGGCGAGCGCCCGGCCTTCGTCCTGCCACTGGATCCAGTCGGCGTACGCCCGCCGCACGACCACGCGCCCCCGGTCCGCCATCGCATCGGCGATAGGCTTGAAGTCGAACGGGATCCCCGCGTCCCGGGAGCCGATGGCAAGGTTCTCGAAATCCAGGAAGAGCGCGATTCGTTCTTCGTCGGCTGGCATACCCCCGAGCATACCGCGCAAAGGATCCCGCGCGCCTACCGTTCCGGGACACGGACAAAATACACGGGGCGGTCAATGCTGCGCATCATCGCGGCGGCGATACCGCCGAGCTCTGGCATCGGCTCGGTGACGCGGCCGTGCGTGGTCATCACCACCAGCCGGCACCCGTGCTCGCCGGCGTAGTCCAGGAGCGCCCCCGGCACCGTACCCTGGACGACGCTCACGACGTCGCCGGGTTCGGCAAGGGATTCGAGGTGTGCCCGCGCGCGGCTTTCCATAGCGGAGAGATATTGCGATGCCTGCTCATCGGGCAGGCCCCATGCGGCATCCGGGTTGACCGCGTGCACCAGGTGCAGCGCCGCCGGGAGCGCCTGGGACAGGCTACGTGCCGGGCTGAGCGCGCGCGTCGATTCGTCCGACCCGTCGAGCGGGACCATGATGGCCTCAACGGGTACGTATTGCACGTCAGGCGGGACCACCATCACCGGCATTTGCAGCCGCCGCACGAGCCGGTCGGCAACGCTCCCTACTCCCCCCATGCCGAAACCGCCACGGCCCCGCGTGGTCAGCACCATGAGCTCGGCGCGGACCCGCTCACATAACCACGTGAGCTGTTGAACGATATCTCCGTCCAGCACCTCGAGCGTGACGGCAACGTTCTTGAGCTCATCGGCGACGCGCATGTGCTCCAGGTAGTCGTCGACCGTTTCCTGGTGCGCATCGATGGATGCGTCCGGGCCAAGGTCGGCAAATTCCCAGTACGCTTCCGGCGACGGCCGCACCGTCACCAGGTGTACGGGTCGATCCTGGGCGCGCGCGACCATCGCCGCCCAGGGCAGCGCCTGTTCGGCGTAGGTCGATTCGTCCAGTGGGACGATGATTGGCCCCATAGCACACCTCCGGTGAGGACTGCCATGCGCGCTCTGGGTGGCAACGCGCGCATGGCAGCAGTCCACGATGGCGCACGCACTGGCTGCGCGCTCGCTGTCTGTAGCCTGCGGCATAACGCCTCACATACGAATTGCACGCGGTAATCGCCGTGCGGGACAGTTCTATATCAACGGTCGCAGCTCGCGTAAGCGGCCATGACCGGCGATGCGCATGCACGGCCCGCGGGCGTTATGGTGTTGCAATGGACGCCGACATCTCGCCGCGTCTTGCGAAGCTCATCATCGAGAGCGCGCGGGACTATGCGATCTTCACGCTCAATTCATCCCGCATCGTGACTTCCTGGAATGACGGAGCCGAACGGCTCACGGGATGGGCGACCGAAGAGGTCGTCGGCAAATCCGCGGACGTCCTGTTTGTCGAGGAGGACCAGGAAGCCGCCAAACCCCAGGAAGAAATCGATGAGGCCGAACGGCACGGCCGGGCCGAAGACATCCGGTGGCACCGGCGGAAAGACGGGTCCCGCTTCTGGGCGAACGGTCTCATGATGCCCCTGAGCGGACACGATGGCGAATACGTCAAGATTGTCCGCGACCATACGGGCGAAAAGCTGGTGGAAGACGAGCGCAACGCCCTGATCGACCAGCTCGCGCACGCGAATGCGTTGCAAAACGAGCTTTTCGGCCTCATATCGCATGAACTCCGGTCGCCGTTGAGTACGATAACCGGGCTGGCTCAGGCCCTCCGCACGCAAGAGGCCATCGATCCGCACGAGCGCCGGGCGGCACTGGAGGAAATCCAGGATTCGGGCCTCCGGATGCAGCGGATCATCGCCAGCATGCTCGACCTCGCCCGGTCATCAACGGAAGATCCCGAACTCGAACCGGTGCTGCTCCAGCGGGAACTCCCGCGGCTGGTCGACGAACACCTGCGGCGCTTTCCCGAGCGGGATGTCCAGCTCCGCGTCGACAACGAGCTTCCCCCGGTCGCGGCAAACACCGTGTACCTGGCACAGATCATGAGAAACCTCTTCGACAACATCGAAAAGTACGCCGACCGCGCAGCAGCAGCCGAAGTCGAAGTCGAGCTTCAGCAGGCGCAGGTCCTGGTACGTGTCCTCGACCGCGGCCCACAGTTGTCGGAGGACATCGCGGAGCAGATTTTCGCCGCTTACTACCGGAGCGACACCTCGAACAGTCGCAGCCCGGGGCTCGGCCTCGGGACCACCGTGTGTCAACGGCTCGTCGAAGCCCAGGGTGGCGAAATTCGAGCAGGCGCCCGGCCCGGTGGTGGGCTCATGGTCTGGTTCACCTTGAGCCTTGCCGAACAGGACGGTGTCGCCGCGCACGCCTGAGTTATCTTTCCGCCTCCAGCGCATCGAGCGAAGGCCCCGCCGAGCCCGCCGGGTATTCGCACACCGAGCCTTCTCCCTCGCGCCATGCCTCCAGCACCGGCTCGACCACACGCCACAGGTCCTCGGCTTCGTCGTCGCGCACTGACAGGGCCTGGTCGCCTTCGAGGATATCGAGCAGGACCCGCGCATACGCCGGCAGGCCCGGTGGAATGTCGCCACGCAACACAATGCCCTCCGGTGACGAGAGCGCGCGCGACGTCGTAACCGTGGTGCCCATTTCGATGCGGGGCTCCCCCAGGTCGATGGTCAGCGTCGGTGGCTCCGCGTCCGCGAGCCCCTGCCAGGTCTCCCCTGCCGCGGGACGAAACCGCACATCGACAGCCTGCCGGCGCTTCCCCAGCGCTTTGCCTGTGCGCAGCACGAACGGCACACCGCGCCAGCGCTCGTTGTCGATGGAAAGCACGAGCTGCACGAACGTTTCGGTCTCTTTTGCGGGGTCAACGCCATCCTCGTCAACGTAGGCCGGCACCCGGTTTCCATCGATTTCCCCCTCGCTATAGCGGGCGCGCACCACACGACGGGGCACGTCGTCCCGGTTAAGCGGGCGGATGTCCCGGAGCAGGTTGCACTTCGCCGCCCGCAATGCGTCGGGAGCTACCGGGTCGGGTGGTTCCTGCGCGACCGACGCCAGGACCTCCAGCAAGTGGTTCTGCACCATATCGCGCAGTGCCCCGGTCCCATCGTAGTAGCGAGCCCTCCCCTCAAGGCCCACATGCTCATCCCATTGGATGGTGACCTGCTCGATGTGCTCCCGGTTCCAGGTTTCGCGGAGCGGCCTGTTGGCGAACCGCAGCCCGGGGATCGCCTGCATCGCCGGGAGCCCCAGGAAGTGGTCCACCCGGAACACATCGGCCTCATCGAAGTGCTCGTGCAGCTGCGCATTCAGCTTGCGCGCCGAATCGAGCCCCTCACCGAACGGTTTTTCGACCACTACCCGGCTGCCCTGCGGGAAGGCCCGTGCGACAGCTTCGATCGCGTTGCCATAAATCGATGGCGGCAGCGCCAGGTACGCAATGACCGGTTCGCGGACGTCGCTCATTGAGGCGCGGAGACTGGATTCATCGGTCACATCGGCGGGTGCGTACAACAGCCGATCGACCAGCTTCGCGATAGCGCCATTGTCGGCAGTGCCATCACGTTCCAGCGCCTCCCGCGCGTCACGCCGGAAGTCCTCCGTGCCCTGTTCCTCGCGGGAGAGTCCCAGCAGCCGGAATCCTCCCGGCAGCAGTTCCTCGGCCTCGAGTCGACCTAGCGCCGGTAAGAGGTACCGGAAGCTGAGGTCGCCAGTCGCGCCGAAGAGCACGAGGGTTTCGTACATCCCGTTACCCGGTCTCGCGAGGTGTCATGCCGCGAACGCTTCCACCATCGCCTTGTTGAACGCCGGCAGATCGTCTGGCCTGCGACTCGTGACCAGTCCGCCATCGACCACGACCTCTTCGTCCACCCAGTTCGCGCCCGCGTTCTTCAGGTCCGCTTCCAGCGACTCGTACGAGGTCATGCGCCGGCCCTTCACTGCGCCGGCATTAATCAGCAACCAGGGGCCGTGACAGATCGATGCAATCGGTTTGCCTGCCTCGACAAACGCCCGCGTGAAGTCGACTGCGCGCTGGTCTTTTCGCAGCGAATCCGGGTTCAGCACGCCACCAGGGAGCAGTAACGCGTCATAATCTCCAGGATTCGCATCGTCGAGCGCGCGATTTACTTCGAACGAATTGCCCCAGTCCGTGTGCTTCCAGGCGCGCAACGAACCGGACTTCGGCGCGATGACCTCCACCTGCGCCCCTTCATCCATGAGCGCCTGCTTGGGGTCGGTGAGTTCGACCTGCTCAAAGCCGTCGGTCACGAGGATGGCGACACGTCTTCCTTGCAAATGGTTGGCCATGGCGTTTCCTCCTGCGTTTTACCGTGCTGCGCGCGCCCTATCATGTGGGCAACGGCCCGCGGGGCGCCTGTGGCACGCGCCTCGCAACAGCTCCAGGACAGGAAGGGGCAAGCAGAAGGCAAAAAGGAAGCAGGAGACCGGGGCGATTGCCCTTCGTGCCGTCGCAGCCTCCCGGCCGCTCGGCGCGCTCGCCGCAAACGCGGTGGCGTTTTGTCTCCTGCTCGGCGCAAGTATCGCACGCCGCCTTGCATGTTGAACATAACGTTGAGCTATCAATGCGCAGGCCGCGGCCACATCGCCTAAGCTCGAGGGAAGCAGTGGATACCACCGCCAGAGGAGAGGTCAGATGTCCCGCATTGTCATCCCGCTCGACGGCTCCGAACTTGCAGAATCAGCCATCGCATGGTCAGCACCGGTCGCACGGGCACTTGGCGACTCGGTCCACCTCGTCGCGGTGCACCCCCTCGACGAAGAACTCTGGGAGTTCGCAGGCATTGATGCTTCGGCGCCGCTTGCCCGCGTCCGCGAATCCCTGTCGCAGTACCTGGACGAGGTGGCGCGACGCGAAGACCTTGCCGGGCTCGAAGTCACGCACCAGGTCGCAGCCGGCGAAGTTGTTCCGAAGATTCACGAAGCAGCATCGGATGCCGGGACCCGGCTCGTAGCCCTCACCACGCGCGGCCGTGGCGGTATGCGGGAAGAAGGCGGCGCCGGCAGCGTCTCGATGCGGCTCATCCGGATGCTTGCGGCGCCGCTGCTTGTCGTGCCGCCTCGAGGGATCGCCCCGGGCATCCGCGGGATGCTGGCGGCCCTCGATGGTTCGGACGACGCTGCGCGGTCGCTTCCGCTTGCGCGAGATCTACGCTCCGCCCTTGGCGTTCCGCTGCACCTGGTCGAAGTCGTGAACGTTGACCAGGGCTGGGGCCTGCTCGAAGCAGAGCACGCTGCGCTCACCGGCGCTCGCGTCAGGCGCGCTCGCGAAGAACTCGCTGCCACAGCGCAGGAAGGCGAAGTGACGTCGGTCGAACAGGGGCCTGTGCTGGATGGCCTCCTCGACTATGCCCGCGACCACGACCTGCAGCTCATCGTCATGGCAACGCACGGCCGAAGCGGCCGCGCGCGTCTCGATCTCGGGAGCACTGCGGACGCGATGGTGCGCGCCTCGGACCGCCCCCTCCTGCTGACGCCCATCCGCGAACAGTAGGCCACCCCTCAGCCCTTCACGCAGACCAGCGGCCGCAGCTCGGCGACCCGCCGGGCAAGGCCGCCCTGTTCCGTTGCCCGGGCCACCTCGTGGACATCTTTGTACGAGCCCGGCGCTTCTTCCGCGATGCCGCGCATCGAAGGTGACCGGATGACAATCCCCTGTGCGGCGAGCTCATCGACGAGTGTGCGCCCGCTCCATTGCTTTGTCGCCTGCCGCCGGCTCATCGACCGCCCCGCGCCATGCGAGGCCGACGACCACGCCGCCGCTTCGCTTGTCTCGGCCCCCGCCAGGATGTAGGAAGCCGTCCCCATGCTTCCCCCGACGATTACTGGTTGGCCCACGGCGCGGTAGCGCTCGGGGAGCGCCGGGTGGCCTGGTCCGAAGGCGCGGGTCGCACCCTTGCGGTGGATGAAGAGCTCGCGTGCCTTGCCGTCTACCTCATGCGTCTCTGCCTTGCAGGTGTTGTGTGACACGTCGTAGAGCGTTTCGAGCCTGGCCTCCGGGAACACGTCGTCGAACGCTTCGCGAGCCAGGTGCGTAATGACCTGCCGGTTTGCCAGCGCGCAGTTGATCCCGGCCCGCATGGCGCCCAGGTATTCCTGTCCCTCGGACGAGTTGATCGGTGCGCAGGCGAGCTCGCGGTCCGGCAATGGGATCCCCAGGCGCTTTGCAGCCTTCGCCAGCTTCACCAGGTAGTCGGTCCCGATCTGGTGGCCAAGCCCCCGTGAGCCGCAGTGGATCGAAACGATGACGTCCCCCTCCGCAATGCCGTACGCCTCGGCGGCTGGTGCATCGTAGACCCGCTCCACGCCTTGGACTTCGGCGTAGTGATTGCCCGAGCCCAGGCTTCCGATCTCGGCGAGCTGCCGGTCCTTGGCCTTGGGTGACACATTCTCGGGCTCAGCGCCGGCCATCCGCCCGCGCTCCTCGACAAACTCCAGGTCCGAAGGTTCGCCGTATCCTGCGCGCACCGCCCAGGAGGCCCCATCGACCAGCGCTTCGTCCAGCTCGGCCACGGTGAGCTGCACGGCGCCGCCCTTCCCCAGGCCCGCCGGGACTCGCTTGAACAGCGCATCGGCCAGTGGATGCGCCATGCGTCGCACATCCTCCGTCGAGAGATTCGTGCGCAGGCACCGGATACCACACGAGATGTCGAATCCCACGCCACCGGCGGAAACGATGCCGCCCGCGTCCGGGTCAAACGCCGCAACACCTCCGATGGGGAAGCCGTACCCCCAGTGCGCGTCGGGCATGGTCATGGCCGGCCCCACGATCCCCGGCAGGTTCGCGACGTTGGTGATCTGTTCCAGGACCTTGTCGTCCATGGTCTTGAGCAGGGCAGCGCTCCCGTAGAACATCACCGGCGCGCTGTCGCCCCTGCCACCGGCCGTCCAGCGATACTTGTCAAGCTGTTGCAGCTTTCCGGGGTCCATCATCTTTCTCCGTTTCGTTAGACATCGACCAGGCAACGCGCTTCCCACCCGCCGTCCCCGTGCTCCACGGACAGCATCGTCAGCGTCGCGCCCTTCACCTCGACACCGCGCTCGTGTCGTTCGTTCCAGGGCTCGCCCCATGCCCGGCAACGCCATGTTGCGCCGTCCCGTTTCAGGTCGAACGCTCCAAACACAAGGCCGTCAGCGCGGGCAGCGGCGAGCAACTCGTTGAGCCACGTCACAAGCGCGAACTCCAGGTCGTCCTCCTCGAACGCAACCTCGACCTCGTGGGTGGGCGCAACACTGTCGATGTCCACCATGATGGCGAACATCGCCCGCGCGGCATCCACAAACGCGGACTCGACCGTCTCCCCGAGGCCGACAATTCCGATATCGGCGTCGTGGTCGAAATAGCGCGGTTCTGTCAACACGATATGTCCCTTCCGCGATTCCGCTGCTCGCTCGCCCTTTCACCGTAGCACCAGGACGGCGATGCATTGCGCCCGGTCGCCGGGGCTGACGAATCCGGTCGTTAAGGCGTCTGTCCCGCTTATGGTGCGGTGCCAGGGTGCGTGGTACCGATCTTGAGGAGACTGCCGCGACTGCATGAGCGCGGCAGGGGGTACATGATGAGCAGACACCGCGCACGCAACCGGGCATCCTTGCTCCCAATCGCAGTTCTCGCAGTGCTCGCCGTGGGTGTAGCCGGCCTG
>SKSF01000109.1 GCA_007118095.1 Dehalococcoidia bacterium | reverse complement strand
TCGAAGAAGCTTCCCCCCGTGTCCTTCGGGTGGAGCTGCATGTTCCGGAAATCGTCCCGCTCGAACTCATTCACGATGCGGATACCCAGCTCTTCCACCCGCTTCCGTCGCGGCGCATGGTCGTCACACTGCGTGATCACCATGTATCCGCCATCGCCGCCGCGCCGGTCCAGGTACCGCCCACCCGCCGTGTCCTCACGAGTCGGCGCCACAATCTCCAGCAACTGGTTCCCAATGGGCAGAAGCGCATTCTCCAGCCCGAACCGCTCCACGCCCGGGTCCCGGTACGCCACCTCAATTCCGAACACCTCCCGGAAATCCTCCACCACCGGCTCAAGCTCCCGCGCCACCAGCGCAATCTGCCGCAATCGCAGCCACATAGGCCTGTCCCCTTTCCTTCCAAACCAAGAAATCGTGCGCGTACCCTAGCACACCCGCCTCCCCCGCGAAGCCGCGCGCCCTCCTGCGCGTTTGCCAGCACCCACCAACAAGAAAAAGGCGCCCTCGAAAGGACGCCCCTGGTATCTCACCCGTGGTGGGACGCTAGTCGTGGGAAACCATCGGTGCCATCAGCTGGTGGCCCAGCTCCGTGTCGAGGGTCACATCGTGCTCGATGTCGTGGAAATCGTCCGATGCCAGCGTCACCGTCGGCGAAGCGAGGTACCGCGCCGTGCCCTCCGCCGGGTCGAAGTACAGGGTCAGCTCCCGGCCAGCGCCGGTGCACCCATCGCGCGACTCAATGTCGACCGCGTACACGCTCCCTTCCTGCGAATCATTTTTTACATGCGATGAGCCACACACCACCGCGGCGCCGTCTGTATGCCCCAGCGCAATCACCGGCTGCCCTTCAACTGCCCCGTTCGCCTCGCCATAGATCACCGCAACCGGCGGGTCCGGCGGAGTTCCTTGTGCAAACGAAAGCGCCGGGAATGCCATCAGTACGGCAACGACGCCCGGCGCCACTACAAACCGTTTCCAAAAGCTCCTCATCCGGGACCTTTCTTAGAGGCGGCGTTCGGCCGCCTCCTGTCGCTATCGTCGCCTAGCGTGACCAGTGTGCAGCGATACCGGGCGTTACGCCCCGCACTTCCAGCTGGTCCAGCGTCACGTCGAATTCGTACGCCACCGAGCTGTCGGTCTGGTACGTGAAGCTGCCCACGGCGAAGCTGCTGCCTTCACCCGTGAAGGAGTCTCCGTGTCCGGCCGCCGTGAACAGGAGCCGCACCTCGCGCCCCGGGGCGCCGCAGCCCTCGAGCTGAGAGTCGTCCAGCACCTGGACCACATATCCCGGCTCGCTCGGCTCAGTCACCAGGCCGCTGCCGCACCAGTTCGTCGCACCGTCGTGCTCAATAAACGCGTGAACCACCTGGCCCACCTCGGCGCCGGCGGCTGTCCCGTAGACCACCATCGGTTGCTCGGGCGGCGCGCTGCTCTGTGCACTCGCGCCTGGCGCACTGGATGTTCCCAGCAAAGCCACCGCGGGGATCGCTGCCAGCAGTGCGGCAAATCCCAGCCGGAGAACCACGCGTCGAATCATGCTCCACTCCTAGTCGGGGGCATGGCCCCACGGACATGCACAGCCTATGAGCACCCCCCGGCGAAGGCAAGCGATCCGTTGACAATCCGTGCTCCGGCAAGGGGATTGTTTACATCACATTTACGACAGCATCGTGTAAGCAGTGTCGCCCGGGCGCGAAAAAAAACCCGCTCCGAAAGGGAGCGGGTTTCGGCAGGGGTTAGCCGTTGGCTTAGCTGGGCCGTCGGGCGCTTATCGCAATACCGGCCCCGCCGGCTACTACCAGCACGAGCCCGGCTGCCATCGCAGCACCGGTCCAGGCCCGGTCACCGCCGTCCGCGACAAGACCCGCGGTACCCGTGTGCGGTGCATCCACATCATCCTCTTCCACGAATTGCCATTCACCGTTCGTGCGTTCGAACACACCCTGGACTGCCGGCTCTGCAAACGTCAGGCCCATCTGCACCGTTGCCCGGTCCTCGGTCATCGATACCACCTGCCAGCACCACATCCCGATGTCCTCTTCCACATCCGCCGCCTCGCAGGCGCCGACCGATTCCTCGCCCTGCTCCGCGATGTACGCATCCATCGCCGCTTCAAGCTCGGGCGGCACGTCACCGTGCTGGTCCGCCGTACCAACACGCGGTACGCCTAGGGCTACCGCTGCGACAAACAGGCAGAGCAAACCGAACGTCATCCATGGTCGCCACGAAAAAGTCTTCTGCATCAGCTCATACCACCTGGATAGACTGCGCGGCACGGGAGCTGACAGTCGTCCCTGTACCGGCCTTTGACCATCCTTAACCTTCCGCTATCGCACCGCCATTGAGCGCACGCCCCGGGGCATTGCAATGGTCTAACGCGCGCGGACGCGCCATCGTTCCTCCAATGCTGCGCGCATGGGACAATCTGGTCTCATCCGCCGGTGGAGATGCGCGCATGGCTGTCACCTACGTCGACCACATGGGTTCCGACCTCTCGGTCGTCAATGCTGCACGTGTCTCGTTCGCGCGCGAATCCCGCGATCTCGGCCCGAACGATATCGGCCTCATCAATTTCCTCATGCGCGAACGCCACGCGAGCCCCTTCGAGCACGCCACCCTCACCGTGCTCGTCGACACCCCCATCGGCGTCCAGCGCGAATGGATGCGCCACCGCACCCAGTCCTTCAATGAGTTCTCCACGCGCTACGCAAAAATCGGCGAGCCCGAGTTCTACATCCCCCCTGAGGATGCCCTGCGTACCCAGGTCGGCAAACCCGGTGCCTATCACTTCGAGGCGCTGGAAGCCGAAAAGGCCCCTGCCGCCCGCGAAAAGTTCGAGTCAGCCTACCAGGCAGCCCTGGACGCTTATCACGAGCTCCTCGATATGGGTGTCGCCCGCGAGCTCGCCCGCAACGTCCTCCCGCTTGGGATGCACACCCGCTTCTACGCTACCGCCAACCTGCGCAACTGGCTCAACTTCCTCAGCCTTCGCACCGATAGCAACGCCCTCCGCGAAATCCGCGACGAAGCCGCCCGGGTAGAAGCGCTCATCGAGGACCTCTTTCCCCACACGTACAGCGCCTGGCTCCAGCATGAGCGCCACGCCATCTAACGCCCCTTTCCTCATCCCCGGCCTCCTTTAGTCGCGTCTGGCTCCTTTCGCTCGTTTTGCTCGTCCGACCCCGTCCTCTACCTCCGCCTCGTGATGTGAACGCTGCGTTTCGAAACAACGTCGCAATGCAGCTGCAACATGCTCGACATGCATGTTGCATACCTTGCTGAGCGAGGGTTTTCCCTACGCTTAACCAAAGGGGCATGTCCATGCCAAAGACAGCGAAAGCGCTCTGGCGACCGTTATCGATCACCGCCGGAGCTCTCCTGGCGCTCGCCTTCGTCTCCGCTGCGGCGGCCCAGGAAGAAGATCCCGTCGCCGACCTGATCGCCTCGATTGACACCGCGTGGCTCATCATCTGCGGCATCCTCGTCTTCTTCATGCAGGCCGGGTTCGCCATGCTCACCTCTGGCTTCGTCCGGTCCAAGAACACAGCGAACATCCTCATGAAGAACGTCATCGACGCCAGCGTTGGCGCCGTCTCGTTCTGGGCCTTTGGCTGGGCCTTCGCCTATGGCGTCAGCGACGCCTCCAACAGTTTTATCGGCCTCGGGAACTTCTTCCTCACCGACTTCGACGACTACGCCGACTGGTTCTTCCAGTTCGCCTTCGCCGCGGCCGCCGCGACCATCGTTGCCGGTGCCCTGGCCGAACGGCTCAAGTTCTCCGCCTATCTCGCCTACACCGTCGTCATCACCGGCTTCATCTACCCCGTCGTGGTCCACTGGGGCTGGGACGACATCGGCTGGCTCGTCGAACTCAACATCGCCAGCGGCTACGTCGACTTCGCCGGCTCCGGTATCGTCCACATGGTTGGCGGCTTCGCCGGTCTCGTCGGCGCCATCATTCTCGGGCCCCGCATGGGCAAGTTCACCGGCGGGCGCGTGAACGCCATCCCCGGCCACAGCATTGCCCTGGCCACCCTGGGCATGTTCATCCTCTGGTTCGGCTGGTACGGCTTCAACGCCGGCTCGACGCTCGAGCTCTCCGGCGGCGGAGCTGCGCTCGCCGGCAAGGTCGCCGCAAACACCACCATCGCTGCTGCCTCCGGCGCCATCGCCGCCGCCATGCTCTCCCGCCTCTTCACCCGGCGCTATGACCCGGGCCTCACCATCAACGGCGCGCTCGGTGGCCTCGTCGGCATCACTGCTCCCTGTGCCACCGTCGACCCGTGGGCTGCCGTCATCATCGGCGCAATCGGTGCTGGCATCATGTACGCCGCTGTCGTCGCCCTCGACAAGTTCAAGATCGACGACCCCGTCGGTGCCTTCCCCGTCCACGGCGCTGCTGGCGTCTGGGGTGTCCTCGCCGTCGGCCTCTTCTCCTCCGAAGACGGCCTCGCCCAGGGCGGCTATGGAGACCCGTCGAGCTACGGCCTCCTGCTTGGCGGTGGCGGCGAACAGCTCCTCGCCCAGGTCATCGGCCTCGTCGCCATTGTCGCCTGGGTCGTCGTCACCGCCGCCATCCTGTTCCTTGCCATCAAGTTCACCATCGGTCTCCGCATTAGCGAAGAGGAAGAAGAGCGCGGCATCGACCTCCTCGAGCATGGCCTCGATTCCTACCCCGACTTCGGGCCTACGGGCTCCGGCATCTTCTCCAGCCGCGGAAACGGCGGCAACGGCGGAGGCTAACTCCCCTACCGGGGGTGTGCCGGTACCCACTGGCCACACCCCCGGTGCACTGCTCACTGCATCACCAGGAAGGAACCACCATGAAGCGCATCGAAGCCATCATCCGCCCACAGCGGCTCAACTTCGTCAAAGAAGCCCTGGAAGAGCTCGGCTACGGCGGCATCACCGTCGCCGAGGTCAAAGGCCACGGCAAGCAACGCGGACTCACCGAACAGTGGCGCGGCCGCGAATATCGCGTCGAATACCTTTCAAAGGTCTGGATCCTCCTCGTCGTCAAAGACGACGACCTCCAGGGCGTCGTCAACACCATCGTCGATAGTGCGCAGACCGGCGAAATCGGCGACGGCAAGATATTCGTCTCCACCGTCGACGATGTCATCCGCGTCCGGACCCGGGAACGGGGCGACGCCGCTATCTGATCATCTCCCGCGGGGCGTGCGCGTCCAGCGCACGCCCCGCACCGTCGCGCCGTGGAGGGATGCATGGCTGGCGAACAGGCTTCCTTTCACGAGCGCGTCAGGGTCCTCCGTCATCAGTGGGTCGAACGCCGCGAGGTCCAGCCCCTCGCAAGTTCCCACGACATCGCATCCCAGTCCCGGCTCCTCGCCATGCTCTATTCATGGGCGGAAGAAGCCCTCGGTGACATCCGCGACATCTATGGCGACGACCTCCACCTCGAACTGACCCCCGCCCCACCTCTCACAAGTGACTCGCCCGGTTTCACGATCACCATCGGGAACGACCAGCAGATCGCCTTCACGCTCGCGAACCGCACACGAAACCGCGAACCAGGCTGGTACATCTCGGCCACGGTCAGCACGCAGAGCAAGCCCGGCGCCCCGGTCCCCGCCGGGCCGCAGCGCCGCTCCGGCCACTGGACCCGGGGCCGCTTCGAAGAGCTCCTGCTCTCCGCACTCGCTGCCCACGAACGGTCCGTCAGTGGCGACAGCGACCCCGGTACGTAACTTCGCCTTCTCCCATCTCCCACTCCTCCCCGTATAATCCCGCCGCACACCCGCCCGGGAGGCAGACATGCGACCGAACACCCCGAAAGCAAAATGGAAAGCAGGCGAAGTTACCTACGGAGCCTGGCTCTCCATCCCGAGCTCATTCACCGCCGAAGTCATGGCCCACCAGGGCCACGACTGGATCAACATCGACATGCAACACGGCGTCGTCGACTACCAGGTCGCCGTCACCATGCTCCAGGCCATCAACACCACCGACACAGTGCCCTTCGTGCGCGTCCCCTGGAACGAACCCGGCATCATCATGAAAGTCCTCGACGCCGGCGCTATGGGCGTCATCATCCCCATGGTCAACACGGTCGCAGAAGCCCGCGCCGCCGTCGCCGCCTGCCGCTACTACCCCGACGGCAACCGCAGCTTCGGGCCCACCCGCGTTTCCCTCCACCACGGCGCCGACTACTACGCCAGCGCCAACAACGAAGTCGCCGTCATCCCCATGATCGAAACCCAGGAAGCCCTCGATAACCTCGACGACATCCTTGACGTCCCCGGGATCGATGCCGTCTACGTCGGTCCTGCCGACCTCTCAATCACCCTCGGCCTCCCGCCCGGAATGGACAACGGCGGAGCTTTCGAAGAAGCCCGCCTCCGCATCGCCGAAGCCTGCAAGAAGCGCGGCGTCGCCCCCGGCATTCACGCCAACGCGAAGCTCGCGGCAAAGCACGCGAGCGCCGGCTATCAGATGATCACCATCAGCTCCGACCACGGCTCCATCGTCGCCGGCGCGCGCGCCGACCTCGCACTCGTCCAGGAGCAGGCCGCTCCGGCCGAACAAAACAAGATCTACTGAACCAGCCAAACTCGACGGGAGAAAGCGCGCGGCACGGTCTATCCGGCCGCGCGTTTACTCGTCTTCGGGCAACGCCGCGAAGAGCTCTTCGAGCGAAACCGTCAGCCCCTCGGCTACCGGCGAAGCATCGAGCGTTGCCGGCGCCCGGACCACCTCTGGCGCTTCCCCCGGCCGGTACACAGTCACGTGCTGCCCCTCCGGATCCACCAGCCAGGCCAGCCCAACCCCTATCCGCATGTAGAAGTCCACCTTCTCCAGCACATCGCCAGCGCGGTCACCCGGCGACAACACCTCGATGGCAAAGTCCGGCGCGACCTCCACCGGGTCCCCCACACCGCCCGCCGGGAGCCGCTCCCGGCGCGTCAACGACACGTCTGGCAGATAGACACGGTCCTCGTCCCGGGACAGGTGCCGCAATTCCGTGTCGACACGGACCGAACGCTTCTCGCGTTGATACCTCTTCAGCGCGAAGATGAGCTCACTCACGATCGTGCTGTGCTTCGTGTTCGGCATGGCCTTGGGTATCACCTCCCCGCGGACGAACTCGCGGTACGGTTTCGTCTCGGGGAGGGTGAGGAACTCCTCCAGCGTCATGCGCGTTTGCGTGACCATGCCCCCAGTATACGCATATCCCATGCCCCCCCACGTGCGGACGCATTGCGTCGCCGCCCGTACGATCGCCCCCCAATGTTCCGTGCGTTTCGTTCGCTTGTTTGGGCGTACCGTGTGTGGGTCGTCGGTGTCCTCGGCTATCTCGTGTCCGCCATCACCACAGTCCGCCTCTCCTCTGCGGCCCCGCTTACAGCTAACCGCGAGCCGGTACCAGCTACAAAAAACCCCCTCTCCCAAGTCGTTGGGAGAGGGGGCAGGAGGTGAGGGTTCCGTATCAGCCTACCCGCGCGGCAGCCCCAGCCCGCGGCCGGCGATAATCCCGCGCTGGATCTCGCTCGTTCCCGCGGCAATCGTCGAAGATGCCGACTGCAGGTAGTTCGTCGCCTGGTCCTGAACCTGGTGCTTCGTCCCGTCACGAAGCTGGCTGTGCATCCCGAGCAGGTTCATCCCCGTCCGGGCAATCCGCTGGCTCATCTCGCTGCCAAAGAGCTTGCTCGCGCTCGCCTCGTGGTTTGGCACCATGCCGCGTGCCTGCATCGTCGCGACCCGGTAGGCAAGGAACGTCCCAACTTGCACCTCGAGCCACCGGTCGGCGAGCTGATGCCGGATCGCCTCGCGCTGCTGCGCCAGCTCGGGCGTCTCGCGTGCCAGCTCCACCAGCCGCTCCACCGAGCGGCGGCCACCCGCATACGCCTGGATGCCACTGCGCTCGAAGTCCAGCGCGACTGCCATGTGGTACCAGCCGCGGTTCACTTCACCCACAACCTGGTTGTTCGGTACGCGCACGTCCTCGAAGAACACCTCGTTGAAGCCGTGCCGGTCCGCGATGTTCACCAGCGGCCGGACCGTCACACCCGGCGACTTCATGTCCACCATGAACATCGTGATGCCCTTGTGCTTCGGCGCGTCCGGGTCCGTCCGTGCCGCAAGCCAGCCCCAGTCAGCAAGGTGACCGCCACTCGTCCAGATCTTCTGCCCGTTCAGGATCCACTCGTCGCCATCGCGCACCGCGCGCGTCTGGAGCGCCGCGAGGTCACTCCCCGCTTCCGGCTCCGAATAAAGCGTGCACCACCAGTCGTCCGCCGAGGTAATCCGCGGGATGAACTGCTTCTTCTGTTCTTCGGTCCCGTAGAGCATCAGGCTCGGGCCGACCCACGCGATGCCCATGTTCATCGACGGTGCGCCGTGATAGGCCATCTCCTCGTTGTAGACGAGCTGCCGCATGTGGCTCGCGCCGCCACCGCCGTATTCCTCCGGCCACGCCATCGCCAGCCACTTCCGCTCCGCGAGCTTCTTCTGGAAGCCCATCACATAGTCATACTCTTCCTGCGTGCTCTTGAAGCCACCTTCTTCGCCACGCCGCAGGCGCTCTTCTTCCGGCGGCAACTCCTGCGCAATGAAGTCCCGGACTTCCTTCCGAAAGCCCTCTACATCCGTCTCATGCTTGAAGCGCATCAACGCCTCTCCTTTTGCAAACTAATTCGGTAGGGGCGAAGCATACCAGAACCCCCGCCTTCTAGCCCCTGCCGCGCCGGGATCCATACGGAATCGCCGCCTTGTTGCTTGCCCGCCGCCAGAGGACAACGCCCAGTACCGCGAACCAGAGCATGGATCCCAGGACAGCGATCCGCTCCGTGATACCCATCCAGGGCGTCCGTTCATTTCTCGCAACCTTGCCACCTTGTACCGCGGTCAGGAATCCACCCGCCAGGACGGCTATCAGGGTGATGACTGAATACCTGCGAAACCGTCGCCCGCCAGTGGCGACGCCAATCCCGATCGCCGCGAGGAACAGCAACGTGTCAATCATCGACAACACCAGGTGCATCGTGCCCGCGAACGTCCCGCCGCCTTGTTCGAGCTCCGCTCGTTGATGCATTGGTGCGAATGGCCATGCGACGATCCCCACGGCACCGACCGCACCCGCGATGACCGAGACCAGGCGGAGTGCCGTGGCCTTGCCGGCCGATGCCCAGGCGCCCGCCCCGAACGCCACCATCAGGGTCGAATACACAAGCGCGACCGGTATCCAGAGTGGCCTCGTCGGAGCCCCCACAGCCGACAATTCGCTTATCGTTTGCCCCGTGTAGCTATATCCCCGGTACCGCACCGCGGCAATGGCGTCGAGTGCGATGTACAAAACCGTTGCAGCCACGCCACAGCCAAGCAAAGCCTTTTTCCACGGTCGCACGACGGCATCCGTGGTCTCGAGCGGTCGGGTGGGCTTTCCAGTTCGTGCACGCAAAACCATCACACCGTGCCCCGGGCTGCACTCTCATGGGAGCAGCGTGCGCAGTGACTTCAGTCTACATAACCGGAGGCGCCAGCTTTCCCCTCACGGCCGTAGCCCCTTGGGAAGCACGGTGGGTTGCCAGCGTTGGCTCAATCGGCAAGCCTACTTACACGCAAAAGGAGCGCACCCCCAATGAAAGCAGCAGTCTTCTACGAAACCGGTTCCCCAGATGTCCTCCGTTACGAAGACGTCCCCGACCCCCAGTGCCGCCCCCGCGGCCTTGTCTTCGACGTCAAAGCCATTTCCATCGAAGGCGGAGACCTCCTCCACCGCGCCGGCGGCGACATGCCCGGAACACCGCACATCGTCGGCTACCAGGCTGCCGGCGTCGTCCGCGAAGTCGGCGAACGCGTCACCCGCTTCAAGCCCGGCGACCAGGTCGTCGCCACCATGGCCCACGGCTCCCACGCCTCCGTCTGCTACGTCACCGAACAGACGGCCTACGCTGTCCCGGACGGCATGGACATCGTCGAGGCCTCCGTCATCCCCATCGCCTTCGGCACCGCCGATGACTGCCTGTTCGAGTTCGGCCACCTCCAGGCAGGCGAAACAGTGCTCGTCCAGGCTGCTGCTGGCGGGGTCGGCCTCGCAGCCGTCCAGCTCGCGAAAGCTGCCGGCGCCACTGTCCTCGGCACCGCCTCCAGCCAGGAGAAGCTCGACCGGCTCAAAGAGTTCGGCCTCGACCACGGCATCAACTACAAGGACCAGGACCTCGCCGAAGAAACCATGCGCCTCACCGAACGCGCCGGCGCCAACCTCGTCGTCGATTCCGTTGGCGGGCGAACGCTCGAACAGAGCATCGCCGCCCTCGCCTACCGTGGCCGCATTAGCTGGGTCGGCCGCGCCGGCCGCGAAGAACAGCCCCCGGAAATCTGGCCCATCATGCAAAAAAACGGCTCCATCACCGGCGTCTTCCTCGGCGCCGAGTTCGCCCGCAACCGCGACCGCACCCGCCCGATGATCGAAAAGCTCATCGAACGCGTCCACAGCGGCGAACTCAAAGTCGTCATCGACCGCACCTTCCCGCTAAGCGAAGCAGCCGAGGCCCACCGCTACATCGAATCCCGCTCCGCCTTCGGCCGCGTGGTGCTGACCCCGTAAGCCGACCGGTTCAGCCCCGCTCCCGCCCACATTGCAGCGGGACTGGCCGGACAGGCCTACTCGAACTGCGATTCGACGATGTCCATCGCGGTGTCCGTCGGGTCGTCGTCGGGCTCGGTCGCGTAGGTTACCTCCACGGCGACCGTGTCGCCGGCTCCCGGCTCTTCCGGCAGCGCGTAGATTCCCGCCCGCACGTTGTCAGCCGCCGGGTTCTTCTGCGCTTCGAAGAAATAAAAGTCGTACGCGACACCTTCAAGCTCACCCGCTGTGTGCTCGTCTTCCGCGCCGTCCTGGAAGGTGACACCCTCATCCCCCTCGTCGAATACCCATTGCTGGATTCGTACCGCTTCAAGCCCATCGTCCGCATCATCCACTGCCGAGTACAGGAGCTCCGCCCGGATCATGCTGGCTTGACTTGCGGCTGGCCCGGATTCGGGTGCGTGCGCAACGACCGTATCTAGTTCTACCTCCGAGGGGACGTCTGCAGGCACACGGATCTCCCAGCCGACCGTGTCTTCGGCCTCGGCCACCGCCTCCTCCTTGTCCATCTCCCCTACGGGTTCGCCATCCCGCTCGAACATGACAGGACGCGCCTCCGCGTCATCGCCATCATTGAGCACAACGATGCCTAGTGCAATTCCGGCAGCCATGAACATAACTAGACCCCCGATCAATCCAGGAAGCTTGTTTAGTCCTAACATTGCTTACCCCCTTTCGTGGTGCTTAGATCCGAGACCTAAAGCTCTATGATGAAGAAGTAGCTCGCTGCGACCGTCCATTGGGATGCATGGCGTCCGAACTCAGTTTCGATAGCTATCCAGCCGGAATCGCCAAAGTCCACGGTTGTTAGTGGGTCGTGATAGGTGTCAACTTCGAAAGTCGAGCAGTTGAATACAGGACACATCTGATACACCCCGCCGCCGGCGTAATGTATAGATGCGTCGAAGATTGCCCAGCTCTCATGATCGTCGTTGTATGTATTGTAGTACGTGATATGATTAACATCGACCATTGACCCAGTTAGATGGCGATTAACGGTAACACTGATGTTATGGGACCATTCGAACTGCTGATCACTGGTCAGCCCAAACATGCTCCCGTTGGGATGCGAGATTCCGTATGGAACATAAGCCTCATCAGAGTCATTTGCATGACTGACGACCGGGAATGCCAAAGTCGCTAAGAGGAATGATCCTATAATGGCAATGCTAATCATATACTGCCGTAACACTAATCAGCGCTCCTTGGGTATGATGCGCGGACGGTAGCATCGTGGCGGGGGGGCAATCGCTTCTTTACGCTCAAGTAAACGGCGCCTTAACGTCTAAAGGATGCAGGAATCGAGGCACTGCATCGTAGTTGCCATGGCGGACAAACGGTCCGTTGTCCGTTGAATCTTACCTTCTCGCACGCAGGCACCGTTGGTTTTAAGTGGCGGGGGAGGGCGCGTAGTTCCGCATTTGCGATGCGCATGAACGTTTTTCTAAGATGTCGGCATGGGGCGGGGCGGAGACATCATTCCGGAGCGACGCAGTCCCACATTCTCGCCCATTATCGGTATCTCTGCGGCTGCTGCGCTGGTGGCACTTGGCTATTTCGTAGGACTGCACGGCATCGGGACAATGTTTCTCATCGGCGGGCTCATTGCGACGTTCTTCGGTGTCTGGATGTTGTTCGGCCTCACCGCTACCAGTATGAATAGCCAAGGTATGTCGTTCGCCATTCCGAAAGACCGCCGTATGCACACTGATCTTGCCGATGCCCGGCGCACGCACTCAGTGGGCGTCCGCGTGATCGGAACCCTCTTCCTCCTCGCAATCGTGTCATTCGCGATAGGGTTCGGACTGCTCTATCTCGCTGGCGGGCTCTAGTCGACCTCCTGTCGTCCGGGCCCGCGTTGCACTTGCGCCGGCTTTGGTCCAGCGCTTACACCACCTCCACCCGTACCTCGTTCTGCTGCCGTACGAGCGCCGTCAGCGGGCACCGCTCGCGCGCATAGCGGTGCAGCGCCTCTCGCTGTGCCTCCGTCGCATCGCCGGCCTCCAGCACCACCCGCGCCACGATGTCGAACGGCAGCCCGGGGTCGTCCGAAGGCACGTCCACGAACCCCGCGTCGTTGTTCTCTGCCGTCACGCGCACCTCCACCCGGTCCACGGGAATATCCATCCAGGCCGCGCCAATGAGGTACGTGTGCGTCAGGCACGTGCTCAACACCCCGCAGAGCAGCTCCGGCGACGACGGTCCAAGCCCCCATCCGCCGAAGTCCGCCCCCGAATCGCTCACGAACTGCCAGTCCCGGATGCGTAGCTTTCGCACCCCCGTCGCGTCATCCGCAACCGACACCGCCTCCACCGTCTCCCGCCAGTCCTCGCCCTTGGGCCGCCGCCGCGCCGCATCCCGCATCGAAGCGGCCTTCTGTTTCAGGTAATCGCGTAGTCCTCGTCCATCCATGCCGCGAAGCCTACCGTGTTCGCGGGTCCAGCGCGTCACGGATCCCATCGCCGATTAACGTGAACCCCAGCATCAGCAGCGCGATCGCCGCCGACGGGATGATCACCCCCCACGGGTTCACCCGGTAGAAGTCGAACCCGCTCGTTACCAGCGTCCCCAGGCTCGCCGTCGGAGACGGCAGCGAAAACCCGATGAAGCCCAGCACCGCCTCCGCGAAGATGGCCAGCGGGATGCCAAACGTCGCCACCACAATTACCGGCCCCATCACGTTCGGCAGCAGGTGGACAAACGTCACCCGCCACCGCGAGGCACCCGCCGCCTCCGCCGCGACCGCATACTCCGCGTTGCGCAGCGCCAGCATCTGCCCTCGGACCAGCCGCGCCGTCGTCACCCAGCTCACCAGCGCGATCGCCAGCATCACCTGCAACAACGGCCCCGGGAACCCCGGTATCTGCGGATCCCCCGTCCCGATGATCGGCCACTCCCGCTCCGCCAGCACCGCGCGCAACAGGATGATTGCCAGCAGGTCGGGGAACGCATACGTCACATCGGTGAACCGCATGAGCACAGTGTCGGCGAACCGTCCCCCCGTTGCCGCCACCGCTCCCACGACAACACCGATCGCCACGACAAGCACCTGCGTCCCCAGCCCGATCCGTAGCGAGATCCCCATCCCTTCCCATGTCCGTGCCCACAGGTCCCGGCCCAGGTTGTCCGTCCCGAACCAGTGCTCCGCATTCGGCCCCGACTGAACATGCGTGAACTGCTGCGCCGCCGGGTCGTGTCGCTCAACGCCGGGCACAAACGCCGCGGCCACGGTCACCACCAGCAACACCACCACGATCCCCAGCCCCACCAGCGCCGCCCGCCGCCGCGCGAATCGCCGCCAGGCCTGG
>SKSF01000167.1 GCA_007118095.1 Dehalococcoidia bacterium | reverse complement strand
TCCAGCCCGTCACACCGCGCCGCGTCGATCCCCTGCCCGTCCGTCGCTTCCACCACCACGACCGTCCCGCCCGCCTCGATGAAGTCCCGGTGGAAGTCCAGCGCGCTCCGCGCATCCCGCAGCTCCAGCATCGCCAGTCCCCCACAAACCACCGCCACCAGCGCAACCATTACCACCGACCGCACAACGTGCGAGGTCACCCCCAGCCACGCCTCCCGCAGGAGCGCCGTGACCCGCCACCCGCGCGGTCTCACCCCGCCAGCTCCGCCGGTTGCAGCCGCCCGTCCCGGATCGTCAGCGTCACCTCGCACCGCTCCGCGATGCTCAGGTCATGCGTCACGATCACCACCGATGTCCGCTCCGTCCGCGCCCGCAAAAGCGCCGCCACCACCTCGT
This sequence comes from Dehalococcoidia bacterium, assembly GCA_007118095.1. GTDB lineage: Bacteria > Chloroflexota > Dehalococcoidia > Tepidiformales > Tepidiformaceae > SLAK01. Next base: position 3,622 of record SKSF01000167.1, on the reverse strand, counting down.
CGCTCGTCCGGCGGTCGAGCTGCCCGGTTGGCTCGTCCGCCAGCACGAACCGCGGCTCCGGCGCCAGCGCCCGCGCGATGCACAGCCGCTGGTTCTCCCCGCCCGAGAGCGTCCCCGCTTCCCGGTCCGCCATCGATGCCAGCCCCACCACGTCCAGTGCCTCCCGCGCCCGCCGCTGCGCCGCCTCCACCTCCCACCCGCGCGCCAGCAACCCCAGCGCCGCGTTATCCAGCACCGTCCGGCGCGGCAGCGTGTTCGCCGTCTGGAAGATCCACCCGTAATGCTCGCTCCGCAGCCGAGCCACATCCCGCCCCCGCACCGCCTCCCCGTCCAGCGCCAGGCGCCCCGACCACGGCTCCAGCAACAACCCCAGGATCGCCAGCAACGTCGTCTTCCCCGACCCCGAAGGCCCCACGATCGCCATGATCTGCCCCGGCGGCACCTCCATATCAATGTCCGCGATCACCGCCGGCATCCCCGCGCCGTACCGGTGCGTCACACCCTCCAGCTTCAGGGACACCCCGGCGCCTCCAGCACCTCGCCCGGGTTCACCAGCACCTCGTCCCCCGGCTCAAGCCCCTCCACGATGTCCGTCACCCCCGCGCGCGACGTCCCCGGCGTCACCTCGCGCGCTTCGAACCCGTCGCCCGCCGCCACCCATGCGCACAGGTCCCCCGCCGGGTTCGCAACGACGCTCGTCGCCGGGACGGCCAGCGCGTCCACCACCTCCGCGCGCTCCACTGTCACGGCCGGCGCCTCGTCCGCCGGGTCCAGCACCTCCGCGAACGCCCCAAGCTCCTCCTCCGCGATCGCCGGGTTCGATGGGTCCACCGCGAACCGCTCGTCATCGGCGATGGCCACGTACTCCACACCATCCTCGAAGTTCAACGCCTCGCCTGGCGACGCCGGCACAAGCTCAGCCCCGAGCAACCGCGGCGCCTCCTCCGCGAACGGCGTCCCACCCGCCGGCGCCGGCGCCGCCAGCTCCACCTCAAGCGTCCCCAGCGTCATCTCCTCCCGTGGCAGCCACGCCACCAGCGACGGGTCGAAATCCCCCGTCGGCGACTCCACCCCCAGGTCCGCTTCGAACTCCTCCACCGCAACCGACGTCTCCCACGTGAAGAACTCCGGGTCGCCCGGCATCTCGTCCAGGTACCCCAGCCCCACCAGCAGCTCGTGCACCGGCTCCATGTCTGCCGACGTCTCCCCCACCGCCAGCGGACGGTGAAACGGCGCCGCCGAATGCGCCACGATCCGGTCGACCCCGTCCACCGCCAGCACCCGGTCACCGTGCGAAACCGTGTCGCCCGCGTCCACGTAGACCGCCGTCACCGTCCCCTGCCACTCCGGCGCCCGCAGCGGCAGCCCCGTGTCCCATTCCGGGTCCACCTGTGCCTGTTGCTCGTCGCGCACCTCCCGCTCCGTCACCGGCGCCACGACCGGCTCCGGCGACACTTCCACCTCCTCCAGCTCGTCGTCCGTGAACAGCCAGATCCCCACCAGGAACACCAGCGGCGCCACCAGCACCGCCGCGTACGTGACCACTGGACCCGCTGCCCGCACCGGCATTACCCCGCGCCATATCGCAGTCCGGAAATCCTACAAACCCGCCATATGCGTTTCAATACCATCGGCAATATGCATGCGAAATTTCGCGGAGGCAAAAGTGCCCTCACCCAAATCCTGCAAACCCCGGCATATCGAACTCGTCGGACACCTCCTCCGAGCAGGGCTGAAAGATCGTGGGGTCGCTCTCCGCGACGGCGGCGAAATCAGCGGACGACGCGCCTCCAGGCAGGTCAATCCCGGCGCCGCGGAGACACGCTTCGAGTGCCGCGCGCGCCTCCTCTAGCTCCTCCTCTGTCGGGTTCTCCTGTCCGGTCCCCGCCCAAACGCGGTCGATCACAACCTGGTGTTCCTCATAACACTCCCAATACACCACCGGTCCCTGCTCACGATCGTCGGCCGCGTAGGTGAACTGGTAAACGTTCCGCCCGGTGAGCTCCGGACCCTCCACGACGTCGACCCCGCGTTCTTCGAGGCAGGCGACCGTCGCGTAGACCGCGCGCTCATAGTCGGCAAAGGTGATGATCCCGTCTTCAATCAGCTCCCGCTGGAATTCGCTTGCATCTTCGAGATGCTGTTCGAGCAGCCCCGGCGGAATCTCGTACTCGCCGGAAAGGTCGTTCGCGTCCCGATCCCCGCACGCGGCCACCATGACCATCCCGGACACAACGGCGCATCCTGCAAGTACCCGGCGGACCATCGCGCCCCTCCAGCACCGGCATCACCCGGCGCAATACCGAGGTTCCGAATCCTACAAACCCGCCATATCCGTTTCAATACCACCAAAAACACGCATCCCTGCTCACTCATCAAACCCGGCCAACCGGTCCTCGAGCATCTCCGCGGCCTGTTCCGATCCCCCCATGTGCCGGACGCTACACAGGTTCAATGCCACCTGGTCCCGTTCGGATATGCGGCCTTCGGCCTGCAAGTCCATCAACACTGCGAGATCCCCAGCCTCGATTCCGTGGTCCTGGACGCACGCAAGGTACGCCGCTTCCCGCTCCTGCTGTTCCTGTTCCGACGGCGCGTGCTGGAGCTGCCATACTTGCTCCACGTCGCGGAGATACGTATCGGCGCAGTCGTCATAAGCTGCCTGCCACCTATCGACCTCCTCCAGCGAAGCCACCCCTTCGCCCTGGATCCGGATCACGTGCCCGTGCTCCGCCGTCGACGTCTCATACCCCGCTTCTTCCATGCACTGGACCGCCGCCAGCACGGCCGCTTCATAATCCGCCTCCGTCACCTCCCCGTCGCGCAGAAAACGCTCTTGCTCCGCCGTCGTGTTGTCAATGATCCTCGCGATGACTTCATTACGCTCTTCGCCAGATTCGTCCTCCCCATCGGTGGCGGCACAGGCCACGATGGTAAGTGGGGCAGCAAGAATGATTGCCCCACTTACCAGCAGTAGCGACCACCTGAATACGGATGTCTCACGGACAGACATAGCTCGTGAGCCTTGGGCTTTCACTCACGCCGTCGCGGATCCAGTGTTGTGCGTAGGTACACTCCGCGTTACTGCTACCGACATTTACAAAGTACGTATAGGGTTCGGCGCAGAGGTCACCTTGGGGGTACCATGTTCCGCCTACCCGAAATGAAGCGTAAACGCATGGATGCGTATATCCATGCTGCTGCTGCTTCCATGATTCTGCACCCATCCCGGGCGGAGGATCGTGTGTCCAAACATTGCCGCAGTAACTCCACCCCTGCCAGGTATCGCACAATGGTGCCGCGAATGCGGACCGCGCTTGCTGTGAAAGCGCGAGAATTCCGGCGACCGCGACAATGAGCAGCACCAGCGAGATGAACAGACCCCGGCGTGAGCGCGCGGCTGATAGGTGTGACGCACGGATGTCTGCGCGTTGCATGTCAGTCGCTCCCTTTCGCTTGGCGTATTCGCGACTGCATCCCGGGAACGTCGCAGCGGCACTCTGCCACCCCACCGATGGGCAGTTCCACACCCTTTTGGTATGAATCTATCGCCATTTGGTCGATGCCTGTCGACCACGTTCCCCCCCGGCCACAAGCTCCTCGGCTTCCACATCGATTGCCT
>SKSF01000046.1 GCA_007118095.1 Dehalococcoidia bacterium | reverse complement strand
CAGGCCTACGAACGCAACGGCGTCCGCGAATACATCGTCTGGCGTACCCGCGACAACGCTCTCGACTGGTTCCGCCTCGTTGACGGCGCCTACCAGCGCATCGAACCCGGCAACGACGGCATCATCGAAAGCGCCGAGTTCCCCGGCCTCCGCCTCGACACCAACGCCCTCCTCAACCACGACCGCAAGAAACTCCTCGCAGCACTTGGCTGACCACGCAACAAGGCCGGGACAATGTCCCGGCCTTGTACGTGCACCATTCGCTCGCGGTAACTTTAGTCCGGGATGAGCACCGTCCGGGCCACCTCGCCCGCCTTCATCGCGCGGAACGCTTCGTTGATGTCCTCCAGCTTCCCGGTCCGCGTCACCATCTCGTCCAGCTTCAGCCGGCCCTGCAAATAGAAGTCAACCAGCCGCGGCATGTCCCGCCGGAACCGGTTCGACCCCATGCTCGAACCCTGCAGCTTCTTCTCCGAGAGCAGCGTCCGGCCTTCCACTTCCACGGTCTGGCCAACCGGCACCATCCCCACGATCGTCGCCGTGCCGCCCGGCGCCAGGCACGCATACGCCTGTTCCGCCGCCTGCTTGTTGCCAATGGCCTCGAACGAATACTCCACGCCCAGGCCGGTCAGGTCGCGGATCTTCTGCACCGGGTCACCGCCCGAAGCGTCGACCACGTGCGTCGCGCCAAGGTCCTTCGCATAGGCCAGCTTCGACTCCAGCATGTCCACCGCGATGATCTGCCGCGCCCCCGCGATCCGCGCACCCTGGATCGCGGCAAGGCCCACGCCACCACAGCCAAACACCGCCACCGAAGACCCCGGCTCCATCTTCGCCGTGTACATCGCCGCACCGGCGCCCGTGATGACACCACAACCAATCAGCGCCATCTTGTCCAGCGGCAGGCTCTTGTCGATCTTCACCACCGCGTTCTCGTGCAGCAGCATCTTCTCGGCATAGCTCGAAATGTTCGCGAACTGGCTCACATCGCTGCCGTTCCACTTCGCAAACGGCCGCTGCTTCGCCGCGCGCCCCGGCTTGTCCTGGCACAGGTTCGGCCGCCCTTCGAGGCAGTAGTCACACGAACCGCAGAACACCGAAAGACACGCGATCACGTGGTCCCCCGGCTTCACGTAGTCCACCTGCTCGCCGACCTCTTCCACGATGCCCGCCGCCTCGTGCCCCAGCACCGCCGGCGCCTGGTACGGGTACAAGCCCTCCACAAAGTGCAGGTCCGAATGGCAGACGCCCGTCGCCGCCGTTTTCACCACAATCTCGTGCGCCGCCGGCTTCTCGAGCTCAATCTCCTCGATCGTCAGGTCCTGGTGCGGCCCATGAAAAATCGCAGCCTTCATAACGAATCCTCCTTCACGCTGCTCGCGTGCGCCGGATTCTACGCGCCCGCCGCGTCCGGCTGGCAAAACACTTCGTTACCGCGCCCGAAGTTGTCGGCAACGCGGCCGCCAGCGGACCACCCCTACGCCAAACACCGCAGCGGCTCGCCGCCGTTGTACGCCATCATGTCCGCGAACACCGCCGGCACATCCAGCGGTGCGCCCCGGGGTTCGCCGCGCAGCTCGCTGTAGGCCCGGTGCAGGTTCCCGGCAAGTCGCTCCGGGTCGCTCAACCCGGCGAAATCGCCCAGGTCCGTCGCCTTTGCCATCTCCAGCGGCGGGATACCTTCCGCGAAACCGTTGCCCGCGATCTCCTGCACCCACGCCAGGTACGACGCAACCGTCTCGAACACCTCCGGGCCGCATACCGGGCCGTGCCCCGGCACCACCGTCTCCGCGCCAAGCTCGCGCAGCCGCGGGATCGCCTCCAGCCACCCGGCAATGGAACCCGCCATCGCAAACGGCGTCCCCCCGTTGAACGCCAGGTCGCCCGTGAACAGCACCTTACGCTCCGGCAGCCACGCCACCACATCGTTCGTCGTGTGCGCCGGGCCCATGTAGATGAGCTCAACCTTCAGGTCATCCACCCAGGCCGTCATCCGGTCCTCGAAGGTCACGTTCGGCGCGACATACGGCGGGTCGCCAAAATCCCCCGTCGGGAACGCCGCCTTGATCCGTTCGAGGCTGCCCTGCAGCACCTCTTCCCGGCACAGCTCGTGCCCGATGATCGCGGTGTCGGGCGAAAACATGAAGTTCCCGTGCGTGTGGTCCGCGTGACTGTGCGTATTGATCAGCGCCTGCACCGGGTTCGACGTCGTCTTCTTCACCGCATCATGGAACGCCCGCGCCCGCTTCTCCGTACCCGTCGTGTCGACCACCGTCACCGACTCGCTCCCAACCACGAAGCCCGCGTTGTTCAGGAACCACGTCCCGTCGAGCTGGATATAGGCAAAGACGCCCCGGCTCACTTCTTCGATCGACGGCGGCGGCAGCTCCGCCCGGTCATGCACGATCCCGTGTGACATCTGTCCCTCCTCCGAAACCGGATGCGCCATCCTACCGCGCGACAAGCCCGGGATGCCGCTCATACAACACGACTCCCTCGCGCTCGACCACCTCGCGCAGCTCCGTTTCCGCCCCATCGAGCCATACCAGGTCGATCGGCAACAACGTCGACGCCTCGTCCACCACCTCGGCAATCTCCGCACGCTCCCGTTCGACAGACGGCCGCGCCGACAGCCGGTCAGCGATCCAATCCAGCGCAGCATCCACCCGTGGCGCCGTCATCCCGCCAGTCTACACTGGAGCCCATGGCTGCCAGCGAACACCCGCCCATCGCCACCATCGGACACGCCGGCACATCCGCCGAAAGCTTCTTTACCCGCCTCCGCGACGCCCGCGTCGAACGCCTCCTCGATATCCGGCTCCGGCCCGTCTCACAGTTCGCCACCTTCGCCCACCAGCGCGACCTCCCCTACTTCCTGCGCGAACTCTGCGGCATCGACTACGAACACGACGTCCGCCTCGCACCCGACGACGACCTGCTCGACGCCTACCGCGGCAAGAAAATCGGCCCCGACGAGTTTGACGAGCGCTTCCGCCAGCTCATGGACGAACGCGGCATCCCCGGCGAACTCGACCCCGCCGCCTTCGACCGCAAGACCGCCCTCCTCTGCAGCGAAGCCTCCCCCAACCACTGCCACCGCCGCATCGTCGCCGAACTGCTGGCCTCCACCTGGTCCCGCGACATCGAGCACCTGTAACTTCCCGGCGCGACAACGGTCGGCACCCTCCCGCTTGCCCATCGCGCAGCCAGTGCCCACCATTGCCACCGTGAGCGGGCCGTTTCTCAAGTGGGCAGGCGGAAAAGGACGGCTCGCGCCGGGCGTCGCCGCAAGCGCCCCCGCGCACTTCGCCACCTACCACGAACCCTTCGCCGGCGCCGGCGCCGTCTTCTACGCCATCGCGGCCCGCCACGGCCCACTCCCGGCACGCCTCAACGACCTCAACGAGGCGCTCATGGAGACCTTCTGCGTCGTCCGCGATGACATCGGCCTCCTCATCGACCACCTTCACCATCTCGCCCTCGCCTATTTCGCCGAAGACGACGAGGGCCGCAAAGCCTTCTATTACCGTGTCCGCGCACACGTCCCGGCCACCCCGGTCGAACGCGCGGCCCGCTTCATCTTCCTCAACAAGACCGCATACAACGGGCTCTACCGCGTGAACCGCAGCGGCCACTTCAACGTCCCCTTCGGCCGTTACAAGAACCCGCGCATCCTCCACGCCGAACGCCTGGTCGCCGCCTCCGCCGCACTCCAGCACGCTACGCTCACCTCCGTCGACTTCGAAGAAGCATGCGCCGCCGCGCGCCCCGGCGACTTCGTCTACCTCGACCCGCCCTACCAGCCGCTCAGCGCCACCTCCAACTTCACCTCCTACACCAGCCAGGAATTCGGTCCGCGCGAACAGGAACGCCTCCGCGACACCTTCGAAGACCTCACCCGGCGCGGCGTCGCGGCCATGCTCTCCAATTCCAGCCACCCCTACGTCCGCGAGCTCTACGAAGACCGCGGCTTCACCATCCGCGTCGTCCCCATGTCGCGCGCCATCAACTCCAACGCT
>SKSF01000116.1 GCA_007118095.1 Dehalococcoidia bacterium | reverse complement strand
TCGCCGGGTAGCGGCCAGTAACGTCCGAAAAGGGGGTCGAGATGCCATCCAAGAAAGGCGACAAGTACGAGCGCCAGTATGAGCACATCAAGGAGAGTCAACAGGAACGGGGCGTCGAGGAGGAGCGCGCGAAGGAGATCGCTGGCCGGACGGTAAACGAGCAGCGGCGCAAGGAAGGGCAGACGCCAAATGCCCGGACAACCGGGACCGGCAATCCGAACCAGCCGCTCGAAGAGCGTTCACGGGACGAGGTGTACAACCGGGCGAAAGAACTGAACGTGCGCGGACGCAGCTCGATGACGAAGGCGCAGCTGGTGGAGGAGGTCCGCAAGCGGACCTAGGCGGTCAGGAGACCTCGGCGGGCTTCGCCGGGGCTTCTTCCGCTTCGTCCCCGGCTTCCCGGCGTTCGAGCTGGGACTGGCGCCAGGGGACGATGACATCGTGCACGAGGATGTAGAGGACCACCGTCGCCGGTAGCGCGATGAGTGCGCCCAGGATCCCCATCAGCGCGCCACCGACAAGGATGGCCACGAGAATGAGGAGCTCGGGCATGCGCGTCTGGCTCCGCTGGACGATTGGAATCAGTACGTAGCTTTCCAGTGATTCGATAGCGACATAGAGTGCCGCGACCATGAGGGCGATGGTAAGGCCCTCGGTGAGCGCCAGGAGGAAGGCAATGGCGAACGTGATGGTCGCGCCAATGACCGGCAGGATGCCCAGGACGAAGGCAAGTACCCCCAGGATAAGCGCGAATGGGACACCGAGGATGAGCAGTCCCAGGTACGTGAAGAGTCCCACGAAGGCCATAGAAATGAGCTGCGCAAGCATGTAACGGCGCAGCTTGCGCGCCATGGCGTCCAAGACGTGCGCCGTCTGCTCCCGCTGGTCCTCTGCGACGAGCGAGAGGGTGAAGTCCATTGCCCGGTCTTTCGAGATGGTGAAGAAGATGGCGATGATGAGAATGGACACAAAGTAGAGGCCGATATCGAAGACGATGAAAGCCTGCCCGGCGACATCGATCCCGGCCGCGAAGTCCGCCAGGAACTCCTGGACGTCCTCGAGTGCGGGGAGCGGGGTATCTTCCGCGAACTCCTCATACTGGTCGGCAAGCTCGCCGGACTCATCAATGTAGGTTTCCGCTTCGGCTGCAATTCGCGGGATTGCATACCAGAGGAAGAGGGCCAGGACACCGGCAACGAGGGCATAGACGGCAAGGACGGACACGGGACGCGGGATTCGGTAGCGGGAGAGGTAATCGGCGAGCGGGGCGAACGCGATGCCGAGCACGAGTCCCAGGAACAGGACAGCCAGGACGACCTGGAGTTCAATGACGAGCATCGTGAGCAGGACGATGCCCAGGAGGATCGAGCCGCCCAGGACTATGCTGGGGGCATAGCGAAAGGATTCGCGGTTCATACGGTCCGCGCGTACTCCGCCAGCACGGCGAGCTCCGTTTCACGATCCGGTATGGGATGCACCGAACCCTGTGCTAACTGCGCATGCACCGGGATATCCCGGGGGACGCCGCTCATCCGCCCAGCGTAGGCGCGGCCGATACATGGCACGCAAACAGTGGCTCGTCGTTGCGTTGCACTTTGCTAACAGCATGTGCCGGGCGCCGTTGGCCGAGGTTGCCAGCGCGATGCAATGGGGAAGCGGGGATCCGCTATCCGGAGCGCCATGCGGGAACCTTAGTCTCGGGCTGTTGATCGAGGGATTATCGCGCACACGGAGGGGGAGAACCGATGGACTCGACGACACTGGCGTTCCTGGCGGGGGCCGCTGGCCCCCTGCTCTTCATTGGGTTGCTCGCGGGCTCGCTCCACATCTCGCGCCGCCGGAAGCACCGGGGGTTCCTGCGCGAGCGCTTCGGGGACGAATTCGACCGACTGGCGCGGCAATACGGCAGCGAACGTGCGGCAATGCGTGACCTGGACCGGCGGCTCGCGCGGGTCCGTTCGTACCGTTTGCGGCGCATGAGCGCGGATGACGTGCACACACTCACCCTCGAATGGCAGCAGACAGAAGTGGCCTTCGGGGACAACCCGAGCATCGCGCTGCTCAAGGCGGACCAGCTTGTGACCCGGGCGGCACAGGCGTGCGGCTACCGGAGCCGGGACGCGGAGACGTGTGTCGATGACCTTTCGGTGTCATTCCCGGCGCAGGCAGCGACGCACCGGGCTGCCCGGGAGATGTTCCAGCGAAACGCGCGCGCCTCCTCCTCTCCTGACCTGTTGTGGCACGCCCTGGTGCTCTACCGGGAGGTCTTCGACGTGCTGCTGGCAGCAGACGCGACGATATCGGGGGCACACAAGCAGGTGAATCAGTGGTAGCCGGCACGTGCTGATACGCGGGTGCAAGCTGCGCGGGCCAGCTGTTGGTGGCGCGGCCTGACCGTGTCGCGATTGCGCGAACTACGAGTCCTTGTTGTCTGTGCCGTTCTTCTCGTTCGGGCTTCGGCGCATGAGGGCGACGAAATCGCGCGTGAGGGCCCGCCCAACCGTCCGGATGGGTATCCCGAGGACGGTCACGACCGCCACCAGGAGCTCGGGCACGAAGCGTAGCGGCCTGCTCGACTCCAACCGGGCAATCTGATCGCGGCTTGCTGTTTCGTCGGTCTCGGCTGTCACCTTCCTGGCAAGCTGGTTCTGTGTAAAGCCAGATTTCTTGCCCCGGCGTGCCCTGCGCACGATGCGGCTTATTTCACTGGGACGTTCGATGGCATGTCGCATAGGGATTCCCAAACTGACGGTAAAGTTTGCCCATTCGATCGATCCTCGTGCGTAAAGGGTGACTTACATCCGTGGCGTGCGGTTTTCCGCACATTTTGTGCTAGCGCGCTACCCTCACGTTGCTCCGGAAGGCGTAACACCTCCGCAAACGAGGATTCGGGCGACGAAACAGGCTAATATATGATCAGATCTTGTCGGCTCATTGCCGGGAGATGCCGATCGGAGATTACGACCTGATGAGTGATACCGAGCGGGCCTTGTCGCATCCGCCCGATGCGGAAGAGATACTCGATACGGCGCCCGTCCTGGTCTGGATGTCGGACATGGACGGCGGTGCCGTCTATTTCAATCAGCCCTGGCTTGACTTCCGGGGACGGAGCCACGAGCAGGAAACAGGCGAGGGCTGGACTGAAGGCCTCCACCCCGATGACGTCACGCACTACAACGAGACATTCCGGGCATCGCTTAGGCAGCGACAGTCGTTCGAGGTGGAATACCGGCTACGGCGCGACGACGGGCAGTACCGATGGATCAGCGAGCGTGCCAGGCCGCACTACGACGACGATGGGACATTTCTTGGCTATATCGGCACCTGCTTCGACATCACGGCGCAAAAAGCAGCGCGTGGACGGGCAGAACGGGCCGAGCGGCGGTTACAAGCGATCCTCGATTCGGCCATGGACGCGATCATCACGATCGATGAGGAGCACCGCATAACCCAGTTCAGCCGGGGGGCGGAGCAGATCTTTGGCTGGCCCGCAGACGGCGCGGTAGGCCAGCACCTGGGCGTGCTGCTGCCGGAAGAGTTCCGCAATGTCCATGATGAGCACATTCGTGGCTTCGGCCGCTCCGGCGTGGGCGAGCGGGCGATGTCCCCGCGTGAAGTGTGGGGACTGCGTGCGAATGGTGAACGGTTTCCCGCCGAGGCGCGGATTTCGCAGGCCGACGTGGACGGCAGCAAGGTCTTCACGGTCATCCTCCGCGATGTGACCGACCGGAAGCGGGCCGAAGATTCGCTGGCCTTTCTCTCGGAAATCAGCAAGCAGCTCGCCTATTCGATGGATTCCGACAAGACGCTTGAGTCGATTGCGCGGGTGTCACTCGAATACTTTGCGGACTGGTGCATCATCCACCTGTCCCGGGATGACGGTCACCTGGACCGCGTGCTGACTTTGCACAAGGACCCGGCCCGGCAGGAGCTTGCCGCCCGCTACCCGGCTGCGAGTATGCCATGGGGACCGCTTCGGAGGGTCATGGAATCGGGCGAACCCGAGTATGTCCCGGTCGTGGACGAGGAGATGCTGCAGCGGGCCGGGCTTTCGGAGGAGAGACGGGCGGTGTTGCTGCATGACATGGGCCTCCGTTCCGTGCTCATAGCCCCACTGAACGGGCGGGAGGGGTGCCTCGGGACCGTCACGTTTCTGACCTCGGAATCCGATCGAAGGTACACGGGACGGGACGTGAACGTTGCGATGGCATTTGCGCGGCGCGCTGCCGTTGCGCTTGAGAAAGCTCACCTTTACGAAAGAGCCGAGGAAGAGCGAGCGCGCCTGAGCACCATCCTTGAAGCAGTCGAATACGCAGTTTGTCAGCTCGATGCTGACGGGCGGATTGCCCTCATGAACCCCGCAGCGGAAGCGCTCCTCGGCTACCAGGCAGACGCAGTGCTGGGTACACCCTTTCACCAGCTCGTCCATGAAGGGCTGGAAGACACAGGACCCTGTGGTGAGAAAGCGTGCCCGACGCTCACCGTGTGGGGTTCCACGGTTTCGGGAGATGACGAGGATATCTTCGTCCATTGCTCTGGAGCGACATTCCCTGTCCGCTTCCGGTGTTCGCCAATTGTCGTTGGCGAAGAGCGCGTCGGCTCCGTCATCGCTTTCGAGGACATCACTGAACGGATCGCAGCGACGCAACGCAAGGACGATTTCCTGTCGTTCGCCACGCACGAGCTACGCAATCCACTGACTCCGATCCTGGGGCTTGCGCGCTGGATGGACCGGAAGGTGCGAGGCTCGCCGGAGATGTTCGACGAGGAGATGCACGAGGCATCGGAGACGCTCGCAGAAGAATCGGAACGGATGTCGCGCATCGTCGATGTCTTCCTGGACCTGTCCCGGATCGAATCGAACCGGCTGGTGGTGGAAGGGGGGCCGGTGGACCTGCGCAAGTTGGTCACAAGTGAAACGGAATCGTTGCTCGCGCGGTATCCCGGCGTGACGCTGGAAACGCACGTGCCATCGGACGAATGCGTCGTGATTTCGGATGAGGGGCGGCTACGGCAGGTCATCGCGAACCTGCTTTCGAACGCGGCGAAGTATGGTGGCGACCCCGCGACCATTACGGTTTCGCTTGAGATGAAACCGGACGCTGCCCTGCTGCGGGTGAGCGACCAGGGCCCGGGGATTGCCAGCGACGACCTCCCGTACATCTTCGAACGTTTCCACCGCAGCGCCTCCGCGAGCAGCAAGGATGGATACGGCGTGGGCCTTTATTTGACGCGTGAGATTGTGCGCCAGCTCGACGGGGATGTCGTGTGCTACAGCGAGCCCGGCAACGGCGCGGAATTTGTCGTGACGCTCCCGGGCATCGCCGATGACATGGACGGTGCGTAAGCACCCGACACCCGTAGCACCACGCGCCGGTCATTCCCGAAGCTGCCGGTAGCGGTTGAAGGCAAGCGACCAACCGGCGAGCGCGAACAGGGCGCCCCAGCCAATCCACGCTGCATTCCAGAGCGCCACATTGCCGTCTTCGCGCGCATTGTGCAGTTGCAGCACGAGGTGGAAGAGCACGCCGTCGACGATATTGAAGATGCCCCAGCCCACGAGGATGAGCCCCGCGAAGACGTGGGGACGGGAGGGCAAGAGGTCGCGGCGTGCCGCATGCCAGATGAGATAGATGGCGATCGCAGCCACAATCCACATTGAGAAATGGAACGTACCGTCCACAATCATGATGCGTTCGAGTGCTGACACGGAGTCTGAATCCATGCGGCTCGACGCGAAGTAGTGCCACTGGAGAAGAAAGTGGAAGACGATGCCATCGAAGAACCCGCCCAGGCCGATGCCGGCAATGAAGAGCGGATAGATACGCCACCCGGCATCGCGTGAGATCATTCACCAAGCGTACGAGCCACCGTGCGCAAGCCAGTGACACGCGCCGGGGCACGGCTTGCATTTCCCTGCCGCCCCGGGGTTGGTTGTTCACTCAACATCTCTGCAAGGGCCCCCGGGGGACGCGTTGCCGCGGCGCAAGGAGCGGCGCGCGATGATGGGCAAGGATTACGGCGCCGCGATACACAGGAGGTAGCCATGCAGGCACGAGGATGTGCGCACGTCTGGCAATTCGCACAGACGCTGGTTTTTGCCCGCTGCGTCGAATGCGGTGAGCAGCGCCGCCTGACGCACGCGAGGGAGAGGTCGGCATATCGTCCGACCGCCGGCGACGGTGCGGCGGCGGGGAACGTCCGTGAGGCCGACACCCCATATACGCGGGACTCAGGTGGCGCCGCGTAGGCTGCGGCTAAAAGGAGATCTATGTCCGAGCGAGGCGTCCGCGAGACGACAGAACAACGCGCCAAGGAGGCGCTCAAAGGCAAGTGGGATCCGGACCTGGCGCATATGGCGCGCGCCATCGTCGACCATTTCGCGGTGGCGGCGGGGCGGCCCATCTATGCGTGGAGTGACGGATCCGTGACGCCCGATGCGTTCCCGGCAGACCCGTCGGCGTATCTCATTACGGTGTTCACCGGCGACAGCGAAGGGCGCACGCCCGCGGAGATACACGACGAGCTGGACGACGCGTTTTCGAAGGCAAGCGATGAGCCGGTCCGAAACATGGGCGGGATGCAGGAACAGTCGCGCGATGCTCCGCCGCGGCCAAAAGATGTGCCGGGTGACCAGGAGCTGGAAGCGGCCCCGCCGACCGGGCCCGGGCGCATCACCACGGCGCGGCGGCGCATGGACCTCGCGGAGCCCAAACCGGGGGAGGACACCGAGCTCGATCGTCCGCCCGAGGAGTACCGCGACTAGTTCGGAACGTTAGCGCACCGCAAGTGCGAGACAGCACTCTGTAATGGTGCCGCCACTGTGCCAGGACGAAGGTGGACGGATAGAAAACCGCACGGACTGTTGCCGATATGACCACTGATACGACCACCTTCGACGAACTCACGAGGCTTCCAGAGCACCAGGCGGAGCAGCGCGTGCGCGAGCTCCTGCATACCGAGGAACGGCTGCCTCCGGAGGAGCGCCAAACGGCGATCCGCCAGCGCCTGGAGAGCTGGAGCGCCATGGGCGCCGATGCCGCGCATCACGTCGCCGCGCTCTTCCTCGCCGCGATAGAGAAGATGGAGCCGGAAACGGCGCACCGCCTGCAGGAAGCGACGAAGGAAGCTATTGCGAAGCTCGAACCGCGGGATCGGGAACGCCTTCAACAGCGCCTGCCAGCTTTCTTCGACCGACACTGGCCCGACCGGTTCCAGGAGGATGTGGGAGGGCACCGCGCAGACACAGCGGACGCAGGGCCGGGTACGGCGGTCTACAGCTCCGACGACCACCTTGTAGGGCACGTGGATTCTGTCTGGAGCAAATACGTGCAGGTCAGCCCGGGTGATGGTGAGTCATTCTGGCTCAGCGTGTCGGTCATCCAGCGCGCGGATGCGATGCGCGTTTCGCTCGGGCACGCGAAGGATGAGCTGCCCGCCCTGGCGTTGACTGACCCTGCGCAACTCGAGGCAGGCCTCGATGCACCGGACCCCGGCATGCACGCCCAGATTGACCCGCGGGGAGACGAAGAAGACCAGGAAGCCCGCCGCAAGGGACTGGTCCGGGGGAACGACGCGGACTCGTCATGACCCGGACGCTGCGCTTCAGCACATACCATGTTGAGGTCTCGAACGAAGACAAGGCATGGTTTCGGGGCGGAGGCATAACCAAAGGCGAGGTTGTGGAATACTACCGCGACGTCGCACCAGTGATGCTGTCATTCCTGCGTGGCCGTCCGATCACGATGGAACGGTATCCCGACGGGATAGAGGAAGACGGCTTCTACCAGCGAAACGCACCCGAGCATTTCCCCGGCTGGATCGAACGCGCCCGCCTCGAGAAGGAGGGGGGCACCGTCGAGCAGGCAGTGTGTCGGCGGGCGGCGGACCTCGTTTACATGGTGAACCAGGGGTGCATCACCCCGCACGCTTGGCTGAGCCGAGCGGAGTCGCCATGGTGGCCGGACATCATGGTGTTCGACCTGGACCCGCCGGGCGACGATTTCCCGGCGGTACGGGCGGCCGCTCACGACACGCGGGAAGTGCTGTCCGAAGTGGGCCTGGCCACACTCGTGCAGACGAGCGGATCGCGCGGGCTGCACATCGTTGTACCGCTAGACGGATCGTCCGATTTCGACGAGGTGCGGGAGTTCGCCCAGGGGGTAGCGGAAGTGCTGGTGCTTCGCGCGCCGGCAGCACGGACGACGGAGCAGTACAAGGCGAACCGCGGCAGCCGGATTTTCATCGATACGCTGCGGAACTCGTACGGGCAGTCGTTCGCGGCGCCCTACTCGGTACGAACGCGGCCGGGGGCGCCGGTGGCGATGCCGGTCGACTGGGACGAGCTGGAGGACGTGCACCCGAAAGCGTTCACGATCAGGAATGCTCGCGATCGGATCGCGGACGCATCCAACCCCTGGAAGGGGATGCACCGTCGTGCACGTTCGCTCCGGGAACCACGAAAGCGGCTGGAGGGGATGCTGGAGGAGCTACGCAGGAGATAAGCCGGATGCGGTATCCTGCACCGGCTCCCGCTGTTTTCACCTACCATTCTTGTTAGGAATTGTTCCGACTGAGCCGGCGACGAGCGCGGCGGATACTCCAGGAATAAGCTCCGCGCATTGCTCACAGTCGCTGTACGGATAGCGCACATACACACATCCAATCAACGGCCAGTGTCGATGGTAACCAAGGTTACGTGCCCGGACGGGAAACAAGGAATACCCTGAAAGGGAACACATAATTGCGGGCAACGGAACGCCCGCGAAGGAGCAAGGAATGCATCGACGATTTGGCATAAAAGCACTGGTGGTGCCCGCATTGCTCGCCGGCATGCTGGCCCTGGCAGCGGCGTGTGGCAACGACGACGACAATGGCAACGGCGTCACCGACGACGCGAACGGCAATGATGATGGCGCCGCAGATGCGGTGACCGAGATCACCGTCGACATGCACGACAACTACTTCGAGCCGGATGAATTCACGGTCGAGGCGGGGACATCCGTGACCGTGACGGCGGTGAACGAGGGCGCCGAGATCCACAATCTCGCCGTGCGCGCGACGGAAGAAGAGGGCCAGGACTTCGAAACAGACCCCATTGTGGAGCCGGGTGAGGAAGACACCTTCGAGATGACCCTGAACGAGCCGGGTGAGTACGTCTTCGAGTGCGACTACCACCTGCCGGAGATGGTGGGCACGATTACGGTCGTCGAATAACCAGCCATCCCATCAGCACTCAACATAGAGGGGGCAGCGGCATGCTGCCCCCTCTTTCGTTCCCGGCGTAAGCCCGGTTTCGCTAGTACGCACCCTGCCGTTCGAAGATGTGGCGGGGGTTGTGAACCATCATCGTATCGATCTGCTCCTGTGGGGTCCCGCGCTGACGCAGTGCCGGCAGGACATCGCGGCTGATGTGCAGATAGTGCCAGTTGGGCATGCGCTCGGCTTTCACCGCGGGCGGGATGGTGTCCATGTAGCTGTTGGCATCGTGCGAGAGCACCATCTGCCCGGCGTACCCGACTTCGCAGAGGCGGGCTACCGTCTCCGTGCGTTCGGCGGTCGGCAAGAAGCGGTCGATGCCAAAGCGATCCATGCCGATGGTGCTTCCGCGCTTCATGATAGAGACGAGGTAGTCCGTGTCGGCAGTATCTCCGGAGTGGCCAATGACGACGCGTGACAGGTCGACACCTTCACTTTCGAACACGTCCTGTTGCCGCAAGCCGCACCCCGTGGAGACGTCGTGATGGGTGCTGATGGGGACGCCGGTGCGGCGATGTGCCCGGGCTCCCGCGCGGAGGAGCTTGTCGTTTAGCTCGTCGACATCGGGTTCAGTCGCGAGCTTGATGATGCCAGCGCGGACGTCTGTGCCCTCCATCCCTTCTTCGATGTCGCGGACGAAGAGGTCGGCGATGTGGTCGGCGTCGGCTTGCTGGAAGTAGCGAGGCGGGTTCCGCCAGACGCCGGTGCACATGATGATGTTAACAGGGACCTGTTTCGCGACATCGCGTACAAAGGCGACATCGCGGCCAAGGTCGATGGTCGTGAGGTCGACGATGGTGTTGATGCCCTCGGCGGCCGCGCCGGACAGCAGGCCGACGGCGCGCTGCATCTCGGCCCCGCGGTCCCACAGGTGAGGCCAGGCTTCGAACAATCCTGGCGACCTGGTGACGACGTGTTCGTGCATGAGCGTGACGCCGAGCCGGGACGTATCGACCGACCCCCTCGCAGTGATGATCTCGGGCATAGATTCCTCCGCAGCCTGCTGGTGTGGCCGGGAGTTTACGCGGAATGCGCGAGCAAAGGCATCACCGCACGTCTATGCGGGTCGGGCGTCCGCAGGGAGAGCCCGGTGTGCCGCGTCGCCCCAGGAGAAGAGCGCTACCGAAACTCTGGTAGTCGGCCCGAGCGCGTGGGATTCGAGGAATCGGCGGAGCGCCTGGACGAGCGACTCGGCACCGTAGAGCTCGTTCGGCGACCGATGCTCAAACAGCAGGCTGCGGGGCTCGCCTCCTGTGCCGTGCACAGCCACCACGAGGTCAAACTGGCTGATACCGCAAGGGCGCCTGGTACCCGCGACGGTCTCGCGGCACCAGTGCACGATGGGCTCGAGCATATCGTCGACGTTTGTAGCGGCCGCAGAGGTCGCGTCACGCACGAACTGCCAGTCGTTGAGGTAAGCGCCAGTGCCCCGCCTGCGAGCCGCGGCCATGCGGCCAGCGATATCGCGCGGGGTCCAGCGCAACTTTGTAAGGAATTTGAAAGGTGATCGCATGGCCGGTTACCGCGTCTAACGGTAGCCGGGCCATGCATAGCATTCAAATGTCCGCCTCACATCGTGGCGGCATGCCTTAACCGCCTGGCTGTGAGCCCCCGGAAGATTCCGGGCTCTGCTTTGCCGCCGGCTCCGCTGAGGGGGCGGGGCCGGGGCCACTCGCACGGACGCGGGATTCCACCATGCGGACGAGCTGGTCCTGGTCGGCGACCGCGGTCGGCGGGATCATGTGGGCCGCCAGGGTCACGAAGGCCGAAACGATGGAAGCGCTTCCCCAGAGCAGCCCCGTAGCAGCGGTAGTGTCCTGGCCGATCCAGTTGAAGCCCGTAAGGATGGCCAGGGCGGCAAGCACGACGGTGACGATGGCGCCGAGGTAGGCAATGGTGTGGCCCATCTGGCCGGAAGCTCCCTGCTCGCCGCTATGCGGGTGATCCGCACGCGCGAGCGTTACCGCAAGGATGGCAACGGCCACCGCGGGAATCAGCCACATGAGCCCCGCGCCGAAGTTTGCGGTGAGGGGCGCCTGTTCGACTGTGCCCTGTTCGAAGACGCCGAAGCCCCTGAGCAGGCCGATAACCCCGAGGACGACGGCGAGGATGCCGACAACGAACGCACCGGCCTGTTCGGTGGCGCCAAGCGCACCAAGACTTGTCCCGGTCTTTGCCTCTTGTTTCGACATGTATTCAAACCTCCAGTGTTGTGATTGGCATGGCCATCTTCGCGTTATGGTAGAACAGTAACCGCAGCGTCATCACACCGGCGCATATCATCGATGTTACGGATTGCCACGGGGCGAGGCCGATCTATGTGCCGGCGGCGCCCGAGCGTCGCTGGTTACGGGTTCGCAAGCAGGGCTGGATGCGGCGTTATCCGGGCGTGACGGGCATGGGTAGAGGTTGGAGGCATGTACCCGCACAGGCGGACGGCCCGCGGATTGCAGGCTGCCGCGTGGAGGAAATGATGGAGCGTGATACCCGGCCCGAGAAGGCGCCGAACGAAGAGAGCCGGCTCGAAGGCGAGCCCGAACTCGGGAACGAGCGCGTGGAAATGCGCGACCTGGTCTCTGATGGACTCTCCGACGAGGAGAACCCGGAAATGTATGAACCGCCGGTCCCGCCCGACGAGGAGACAGCGGCGGAAGGTGAGCTGATTGCCCGGGACAGGGAAACTGTCGAGGCGCCGGACCTGGGCGCGATGGCAGAGTCCGTCGCGAAACTGCTTGGCGACAAGGCACCGGGGGAAGCGTTCGACGTTTATGCCTGGAGCGATGGCTCGGTGACGAACGGCGAGACCCCGCCGCACGAGACGGCCTACCTGGTGTCCCTGTTTAGCCCGGACGACCAGCTCAGTAAACCGGAGATTGCCGACATGCTTGCCCAGGGGCTTCGTACCGCACCGGACGACACGCTGGCGGAGCCGCGAGCCAGCCGGCAACGGAAAGGTGATGCATGACGATGCCCGAAGAACGCCGCCCCGGCCAGGGCAACATGATCGATGAGGAAGCGGACGAGTCATTCCCGGCGAGCGACCCGCCGTCGTTCACTCCCGTTACCGGCACACAGGACCGGCCGACGGGCGGGGAGACAACACCGAAACTGGGATTCGGGCTCTTCGGCGAAGAGCATCCGCCGGATCGGCTGGTGAAGCTGGCGCAGATGGCCGAGGAAGCAGATTTCGATTTCCTGATGGCGACGGACCACTTCCACCCGTGGATCAGCCAACAGGGGGAGGGTGTGTTCGTGTGGTCACTGCTCGGAGGCGTCGCCAGCGTGACCCGCGACATCAAGGTCGGCACGGGCGTCACGTGCCCTTCGGGTCGAATTCACCCGGCGATCATTGCTCATGCCGCGGCCACCACCGCGGCGATGATGCCGGGGCGGTTCACGCTCGGGCTCGGCTCCGGGGAAGCCCTGAACGAGCACGTCACCGGCGACCACTGGTACACGCCGGGCATCCGGCTGGCAAAGCTGCGGGAGGCCATCAAGATCATCCGGCGGCTGTGGTCCGGGGAAGAGTACACTTACCACGGTGACCACTTCACGGTGGAGGCAGCCAGGCTCTATACGTTGCCAGATGACCCGCCGGAGATCGTTGTCGCTGCGGCGGGCCCTCGCTCGGCCGAGCTCGCCGCGGAGAACGACGGGCTGGTCGTCACGGGACCCGATACCGAACTCATTGAGCGTGTGCGGGAAGGCGGCGGTGAGAAGTCCGTCTACGGGCAGATCACGCTCTGCTGGGACGAGGACGAGGAGCGCGCCCGGCAGATTGCGCACGAACACTGGCCCATCTCCGCGCTCTCGTGGTTACTCCGGGCAGACCTGCGGACTCCAGCTCAGCTCGAAGATGCCGTGAAGCATGTCCCACAGGGGGCAGTCACCAACAAGATCATCTGTACGTCGAGTACCGGACCGATTGTCGACGCAATCCAGGAGTACGCGGCCGCGGGCATCGACCACATCTACATCCACCAGGTGGGGCCACGTCCGGAGGCGTTTGTCGACTTTTTTAGCCGTTCCTTGAAACCGGCACTGGCCGGGACGCTCCGCGCGGCGTAGGCGCTTCCAGACCGTGAGCCGTGAGCCTCGGAACGTTCGCCAAGGCCGCGGCTGACGCCGTCGCCGGATTGCACGCTGCTGCCGCACCCGGCGATGTGCCTATCAATGCTATTCCGACTCGCACGTTCACGTTCTCGCCGCGATACGAGTGGCCTACGGTTGAAGGATGGTCACCACAGCCCTGGTTTTCCACACACCACATGCGGAGATTCCCGATGACCGTTTTCGGCTATCACGCGTCGCATGAGCAGTTCACTCCCTCGCAGTTGCTTGCGTGGGCCACGGCTGCCGAGCGGGCCGGCTTCCAGGCCGGCATGTGCTCCGACCACTATGCGCCGTGGACGAACCGGCAAGGGGAGAGCGGGTTTGCTTGGTCGTGGCTGGGAGCTGCGCTGCAGGCGACCACCCTGTCGTTCGGGACGGTGACGGCACCCATCGACCGGTATCACCCGGTCATCATCGCGCAGGCATGCGCGACGCTCGCCGAGATGTACCCGGGGCGGTCCTGGGTCGCCCTGGGGAGCGGACTCGCCGTCAACGAACGCTTTCTTGATGACCGGTGGCCGCCGAAATGGGAGCGTCAGCTTCGGATTGAGGAGGCAGCGGACGCGATGCGCCGCCTCTGGGCAGGTGAAACCGTGACACACCGGGGGACGTTCACCGCGGAAGAAGCCGTACTGTACACAACCCCGGCTGAACCGCCGTTGTTGGTGGGGGCGGCGGTGTCGCCGGCATCGGGCCAGTGGGTGGGGCGATGGGCGGATGCGCTCATCACAATCCTGCAGCCCGGTGACGCGATGATGGAGACCGTCGCCGCATTTCGCGAAGGCGGGGGCGAGGGCAAACCGATCTTCCTGCAAGCGCAGCATTCATACGCGGCGCAGGACGAGGAGGCATTGGCAGCGGCACACGACCAGTGGTCAGCGAACATCCTGGATAGCGCAGCGCTCGCGGAGATCCCCACCCCGTCGGGCTTCGAAGCGGCAGCGGCTTACATTTCGCGCCAGGACGTCGCCGGGCATATCCGCGCATCTTCCCGGCCCGAGGAACACGCGGCGTGGCTGCGGTCGTACACCGAGCTCGGTTTCGACCGCGTGTATATCCACAACGTGGGCCGCAACCAGGCGGAGTTCATCGATGTCTACGGGCGCGAGGTGCTGCCCGCGCTCATCCCCACGCCGGCAAAACGAGCGGGGTCGGGCTGATGCCAGCCGCATCTCCCTATCAGCCAATCGAGGATTACGGGGTCACGGGGAATCTGCGCACCGTTGCGCTCACCGGGCGCGACGGTTCAATCGACTGGTTCTGTTACCCGGATATCGACAGCCCGAGCGTGTTTGCGGCGCTGCTGGACGTGGACAAGGGCGGGCGGTTCCAGGTGAGCGCGCCCGGTGGCCCGCGGCGCGGTGACCAGCGGTACCTGGGGGACACCAACGTGTTGGAGACCAGCTTCCCGACGGAGGGCGGCCGGCTCACTATCACCGATTTCCTGCCGCTGACCGGGGACCTCGACGGCTGCGGCGGGTCAACGGCTTACCCGTATCTCTTCCGCGTCGTGACCGCGGAGGGCGATGTCGAGGCGGCGGTTACCTGGGCGCCGCGGTTCGATTACGCCCGGACGACGACGCGGATCGAGCGCGATGGCGGCCGGTTTGTAGCCACTGACGGGACGCGATGGCTCGGGCTGGACGGACTCCCGCCGGGTGAACATTCGGTCGTGCGCGACGAGCAGGGCAACGACACGTTGCAGGTACACCTCCACCTTGCGGACGGGACGCGCATGGCGCTGGTCCAGTGCTGGGACCGGGAGGCGCCCGCTGGATACCCGCGGGCGTTCGACCTGCTGCGGGAAACGATTGACGCCTGGGAAGCGTGGGCCCACAAGGACAAAACGACGCGGACGCGGGAATGGGCGGCGCCCTACGACCAGCTGGTGACGCGGTCGGAACTCGTATTGAAGCTGCTGACACATGGCGAGACCGGCGCCATCGCAGCGGCCGGGACGACATCGCTGCCCGAGACCATCGGCGGGATCCGCAACTGGGACTACCGCTATGCCTGGATACGGGATGCCGGGATGACCGGCCAGGCGTTTGTCGCGACGGGTCATCACGCCGAAATGCAGGCGTTTGTGAACTGGATCGAAAGGACGTCGGCGGCGCACAAGCAGTCCGGCGGGGATCTGTATGTTATGTACAGTGTGCGCGGCGAGACGGTACTCCCCGAAGAAGAGCTGTCGCATTTCGAAGGTTACCGGGGGTCGGCGCCGGTGAAGATCGGGAACGAGGCTGCGTCGCAGGCACAGCACGATGTGCTCGGCGAGATCCTGGACGCCGCCGACGAGCTGCTCAGCGATGGCTGTGAGCTCGCGGATGACATCTGGAGTTTCCTTCCCGCCGTCGCGGACCTCGCGGCAGAGGCATGGCGGGAGCCTGACCACGGACTCTGGGAGATGCCGCTCGAGGCCGCGCACTACGTTTACTCGAAGCTGATGACGTGGGTGGCACTCGACCGGGCAGTGCGGCTCGCAGAAGAGCAGGGGCTGGCCGGGGATGTGGAGCGGTGGCGCAGGGCGGCTAACGAGGTACGCGAGCTCATCCTTGAGCAGGGATACTCGCAGGAGAAGCGAGCCTTTGTGCAGCGTTTCGGGTCGGAGGCCATGGACGCATCGGGACTCATGATCCCGATCGAGGGGCTCATTTCGTTCGACGACCAGCGCGCGCAGGGCACGATCGACCAGGTGCAGAAAGAGCTCCTGGACGAAGGGCTGGTCCGCCGCTATGTCGTTGACGATGGGCTCCCCGGGAAAGAAGGCGGCTGTATTCTCTGCACGACGTGGCTCATCAACAACCTGGTGCTCTCGGGCCGTGAGCGGGAGGGCATCGAGCTCTACGAGCGGCTGGCGGGGCGTGCAAACCACCTGGGCTTGTTCGCAGAGCAAATTGACCCTTCGACCGGCCAGTTTCTCGGCAATTTTCCGCAAGCGCTCAGCCACATCGGATTCATCGAGAGCACCCTCTTTGTCGCCCACGCGCAGGGGCGGGATGTGCCCACTGCAATACCGCCGACGGCTTTGCCGCGGCACCACCGTCCCCGGCCTGGCGCGTGACAGGGAGGCATACAGATGACGGCTGGAGGGAGCCGCCGATCGCAATGTTCGAAAAAAGCCGCGCGGACCGGGCGGTGACATGAAGCGCAACGCACGGATACCGAGGGGGAATGAATGCCGCCACTGACCGACCTCGCGCAATCCGGGAGCGCCCTCGGCACGCTGCTGATGATGATCGTATGGGTGGTGTACCTGTCGCTTGCCTACCGGGAGTACAAGGAACAGCGGCGGCCGTGGTTCATCCTGCACGAGGAAGGCGACGGGGATGAGTCGACGCGGTGTCTGCTGGTAAACATGAGTCCGCTCACAGCGCATCTGACCATGGTGTTCGCCGTGGTGAATACCGGGGACCGGACGATGGCACGGCGACTGCGCAGCCAGGGGGCCTCGGGAGGCACGTCGGATGAGGCGGGCGTCCCGCCATACCGGGAAGGTCCAATGGCCCCCGGGAGTGTGATGTCGCTGGGCACGTTCGGGGAGCTGTTCGACGACCTCGTCACCGAAACAACGGGCGACGGTGACTACGGCTACGACCAGGTGGACTCGGTCGAGATCCGGGTGGTCGCAGCGTCGCCGGCACAGGAGCGCGGACCACTCGGTGCGCTCCGCCGGTTTGAGATGAGCTCGCGCGGCCAGGTGAAGGTGCGGCCGCTCGATGTGTCGACAACGCAATTGCGCAGCCGGCGCGAGCGGACGCAGGTCGCGCGTTGGATGGAACAGGGCTGGGAGCACGCCCGGGGCACCGGCACCTGGAAGATCGATGAACTTGAGGCGACCGACCGCCGGAACGTGGGGGCGAACCCGGAACAGTCGTGAGGCCGGTCAATCCAGCCCGGCCGGCGAGTGGCTGCTGTCGACGGGCACGGCCACGAGCGATGGAGTGTCCAGGTCGAGCGCCTTTTGCAGAGTCGGTCTGAGAGACGCGGCGTTTTCGACCGTGAACGCGGGGATGCCAAAGCTGGTGGCATAGGCTTCGAAGTCCGGGTTTTCGAAGGCGACGCCGAAGCTGCGCCCGAAGCGGCGCTCCTGGTTGAGCTGGATGACACCGTAGCGGTTGTCGACCAGGACCACCGTGACGAAGGCCGTACCCATGCGCTTCGCCGTTTCGAGTTCCTGGGAGTTCATGAGGAACCCGCCATCCCCGGTAACGGCGACGACCTTGCGGCCGGGGTGGACGAGCTTCGCGGCGACCGCGCCGGGGAGGGCTATCCCCATCGAAGCAAGCCCGTTCGGGATGACGACGGTGTTGGGACGGGCCGCCAGGTATCGTGTCGCGACCCAGAGCTTGTGGACGCCCACGTCGCTAATGACCACGTCATCGTCGCCGAGGACGGTGTGCAGTTCGCGCATGAGCTGCGTTGGCTGGATGGGAA
This sequence comes from Dehalococcoidia bacterium, assembly GCA_007118095.1. Lineage (GTDB taxonomy): Bacteria > Chloroflexota > Dehalococcoidia > Tepidiformales > Tepidiformaceae > SLAK01. Next base: position 19,255 of record SKSF01000116.1, on the reverse strand, counting down.
ATGTGTCTTCGCCGGCGTCTTCGCCGGGCTGCGGGGGACGAAAGCGTACCCAGTCCCATTGAGCGGCACGGTCGTGACAGGCATCCGCCAACGCACGCAGGCTCTCGCCGATCTCTCCAACCACCTCGGTCGCCGGGAGATAGCTGCGGTCAATCTCGGCGGCCGTGCTGTCGATGTGCACGATGGTCCGCGAGCGGTCTTCGTTCCAGATAGCGGGGGGCCATTCGACCAGGTCGTACCCGACCGCGAGCACGAGGTCTGCCTCTTCAAGCGCCCCCATCGGCGCACCGGGCGCCAGGAGCCCCATGGCGGCGAGCGCGCGGGGATCGCGGTAGTCGAGGGCGCCCTTGCCCATGAAGGTGGTCACGACGGGCACTTCGAGCTGGCGGGCGAACTCGGTCAGCATACCGGCGGCCTGGCGGCGGATGACGCCGTTCCCGGCCAGGATGAGGGGCCGCTTCGCCGCCTGGAGGAGGTCGATGGCGCGGGCGATGCTCTCGGGGCGCGCGACCGGGTAGGTCGTACGGCGGACCGGGAGCGGTTCGCCCATGACTTCGGCGTGTGCAACGTCTTCGGGCAGTTCGATGTGTGTCGCGCCGGGCTTCTCCATGCGCGCCAGGCGGAAGCCTTTGCGCACGATCTCGGGGACGGTCCCGGGGAGTTCGACCCGGGCGTTCCACTTGGTGATCGGGGCGAAGAGGGACATGATGTCCAGGTACTGGTGGGACTCTTTGAAGATGCGGTCGCGGCCCGCCTGGCCGGTGATGGCCACGAGCGGCGCGCGATCGAGCTGCGCGTCGGCGACGCCTGTGATGAGGTTGGTGGCGCCAGGGCCGAGCGTGGCCAGGCAGACGCCGGGATAGGTGCTGAGCCGGCCGTAGACGTTGGCCATGAAGGCGGCGCCCTGTTCGTGGCGGGTGGTCACGAAGGTGATCTGCCTGCTGCGGGAGAGGGCGTCCATGAGGTCCAGGTTTTCTTCTCCCGGCAGCCCGAAGATGTATTCGACACCTTCGTTTTCGAGGCACTGGACAAATAGCTCACTCACATTCATGGGAGGCGCCTGCCTTTCTCCGTGCCGCGCACGGGGCCACGGTACCCGCCTATTCCGCGGTGGGCGGCGCGGGGCTCTGTGTGCGCTGGGGACCGATCCAGACGGTCTTGATGTTGACGAATTCGCGGATGCCGAACTCGCCGAGCTCCCGGCCATAGCCACTGCGCTTCACGCCGCCGAAGGGCAGGCGGGGGTCGGAGGCAACCATACCATTGATGAAGACGGATCCAGCTTCGATGTCACGGGCGAACCGGCGGGCGGTATCGATGTCCCGCGTCCAGAGGTTGGCGCCCAGGCCGTATTGCGAACGGTTGGCATACTCGATCGCCTGATCCGCGTCTTTCGCGCGGATGATTGCCGCGAGCGGGCCGAAGGTCTCTTCGGCGAATACCGGCATCTCCGGGGTCACATCGCCGACGACGGTGGGTTCGTAGAAGTAGCCCTTGCGCTCGACACGGTGGCCGCCGCTGAGCAAGCGGGCGCCCTGTGAGACAGAGCGCTGAAGCTGGTCTTCCAGGTCGGTCAGGAGATCCTCGCGGGCGAGCGGACCGACTTCGGTTTCGGATTCCATGGGGTCGCCGACGCGGAGGCGCTGCGCCGCTTCGATGAACCGCGTAGTGAAGTCATCGGCAATCTCGTCAGCGACAATGAAGCGCTTCGCGGCGATGCAGCTCTGCCCGGTGTTCTGGTAGCGGGCGGTGACCGCCATCGCGGCCGCGGCTTCGACGTCGGCATCGGAAAGCACAATGTAGGGGTCGGAGCCGCCGAGTTCGAACACGTTCTTCTTGAGGGCGCGCCCGCTGGCCTCGGCGACGCGGGCGCCCGCGAAGTCACTGCCCGTGAGGGTGACGGCGGTGATGCGGTCGTCGGCGATCATCTCCTGGGCGGCGCTCCCGGAGACCAGGAGCGACTGAAAGGCGCCCTCGGGGAAACCGGCTTCGCGGAACACCTCTTCGATTGCGAGCGCCGAGCGGGGGACGTTGGACGCGTGCTTGAGGATGCCGACGTTGCCGGCCATGAGCCCGGGCGCCGCAAAGCGGAACACCTGCCAGAAGGGGAAGTTCCACGGCATGATGGCCAGCACGGGGCCGAGCGGATCGAAGGCGACGTAGCTTTCGGTGGCCGAGCTGGGCTTTTCCTGGTCAGCCAGGAACGTGGCAGCGTTCTCCGCATAGAACTCGCAGCACCAGGCGCACTTCTCAACTTCGCCCTGTGCCTGGGTTATGGGCTTACCCATCTCGGCCGTCATGAGCCGGGCGAAGCGTTCCTTGTTATCGCGGAGGTACTTCGCGGCATTGCGCATGAGCTGCGCGCGGTGTTCGAAGGTCGTCTTCCGCCAGTCGCGGAAGGTGTTAATGGCGGTCGCGAGGGCGCGTTCGACGTCTTCACTGCTGTGGCCTTCGAACGTGGCTTCAACTTCTTCGGTGGCGGGATTGATGGAGGTAATCGACATCGCTTTCCCTTTCTCGACCGTGCCAATTGTGCAGGGTCCCTGGATCGAGGCTAGCCCTTTGCGCGATGCGGCGCATCCGGGCGGGACAGGCGGCGCTCAGGATACGCCCTTCAACGCCTGGCGGAGGTGGTGAACGGGCGCCAGCAGGCTGATGCGATAGCTGCCAGCTGTGCCGTATACGCTGCACGGAACGAGGAAGTATCCGCGGGCATAGAGGACCCGATCGAGCCCGCCCGGGGTACCTGGCGGTGGTGTGGCTTCGACCGTGAGACCTGCCTCGGCGGGGCGGTAGGTCCACCCGCAGGCGTCGAGCTCACGGTAGACACGGGCGGCATTTTCGCGAACGACGGCATGGATGAGGTCTGCCCGCTCGCGCATGCCGTCGGTGGCGGAGAGTGCCGCTTCGATGGCGGGGCTCGCGGGGCCACCCGAGAGGAGCTGCACCTGCCGGTCGATGCTGTGCACCAGGCGAGGTGACCGGGTGACCGCCCAGCCGATGCGAAGACCACCATAGCCCAGGCTCTTGGAGAATCCGCCGATGCTGACATGGGCAGGGGATACGTCGGCCGCGCGATCGACGGTGCAGGAGCTATACACGATATCCAGGTGGGATTCATCAACGACGACGGTGCGCCGGGTCCCTGCGCGGGGCAGGCGGCGATGGAGCTGGCCACCGGGCACCGTGGGGTTACACAGGGCAATGACGGTGGCGCCGGGCGCGCCCGCTGCGCCTGAGAGCTCCGCGCCATTCCGGCGCGCCGCTTCGATGAAGCTCGGGTAGACGCCGCGTTCGACCGCTACGGTGCTGCAGTTTGAGACGACGGCATTTGCAGCAGCGACAAGCGCTTCGGATGCGCCGTTTGCCAGGACGATGTCGTCGGCGGAGGCGCGACGGTACCGGGCGGCGATGCGTTCGCGAACCTCGCGGGCGCCGCGCGGCGGGACGAAGGTGGCGTCATCTTCGCCAGCCGCTATTCCGCATCGAGTGGCGAACCGCGTTGGGTGCGGGCTCGATGACGACAGGTCGACGATGTCGTCGCGGAAATATCGTGTGTAGTACTCCAGGACATCATGCAGTGGCTCGCGTGCGCCGGGTGGCCACCCCCCGCGGGCACTCATTACCCCGCTATGCATCCGGGTTCCTCGCTCCGAGCGACTGGATGGCTTCCCGGGCGAACCAGGCGCGGCAAGCGGGCCAGGTGGGGGCGCAAGCGATCCCGTGCCGCTGCATCCATCGTGCTCGTACTGGTGAATTCTTCAGATGAGCGTACGGCTCAAACGGTGGTCGGCTGATCACGGGCCGAGGACGACGTATCGCAAAGCTCTGGAGATGACGCTGCTTTCAGGAGAGCTTTCGCCCGAGCGACCGGCGGCGCATTTCGATGAGGGCGAGAAGAATGACTTCGCCAACGGCGTCGAGCAGATACACGCGCGGGATGACGCGGCGTGCCGTGAAGTAGACATCGACTGCGATAAGCCCCAGCGCGGCGGTATAGCTCAACAGGTAAGTCTCCGCGCTGTCGCGACGCTTGAGCGACGAATAGGTGATGGTGGTAGCAATGACCGTGATGAGCACACCCACGGTCTTGACGAGCCAGCTATCCGTCTTCTTCCCGGTGATGGCTTCGAACGAGCGGTAGTGCAAGAGGGGCCAGGCGCCCGTCACCAGGTAGTACAGGCCCTGTGCGACGAGCGGGAGATTGCGGGCGCGGCGCCGGAACAGCATGGGTGGCCTTTCTCCCGGCCCGGCATGATCCGTGCTGGAGGGACGCCCCTAGGACGGGGCCCAGGCGGGATCTTCGGGGACGTTATCGGGATGCCAGGTGTTTGTTGCCCACTCTTCGTGGCCGATGCCCCACTGCGCATAGCGCAGGCGGCGCCTTTCGACGAGCGCGCGCTGGATGCGCCATGGCAGTTTGGCCAGCGGGACGGCGGGGCGCACGCCAGTCCCGCGCCGCGGCCGTGGCTCACGGTCGAGCTCGCGCTGGAGTGCCCAGATAACGAGTTCAACATGTTCATCGGGGACAGGTTCGATGCCGTGGTCGACACCGGGATACCAGATGTCCGGGTCCTCCAGGGCATAACACGCTTCGCGAACGTCCTCGATGATCGCCGCCGCGAGGTCGAGCAGTGCCTCGTGGAGGGACGGGTCGCGCCGTGCCGGGCCATCGGCTGGCACGGCGACGAGTTTCTGGTCGGGTCCATCGGCCGTGGGGTTGATCCGCAGCGGCAACCACTCTCCCTGCTCGAGTCGCTGGATATCCGGCGCGCTGAGGTAGGCGAGCACGCGTGCCCGCCGGCCGCGTTCAGGGATGTTTTTCACCGGCACAGTCGGATCCTCCCTCCAGGACCTTCACGTGGACTCTCGCTGAGCCAGGATTTCGCCCGGATGTCAGGGGGCGACGTCGGGCGAAGCCGTTTCGCGTTTCTGCTGGTCACAGATCTCCTTTGGATCGGTGAACTCTTCCTGCCAGGGCTTCTCGCCGGGAGTAACGGTCGGGGTTGTGACGGGAGTTGTGGTTGGTTCAGGCATCGTCTCCACTCCTTCTGTATTCGCCAAGAGCACGGTTGATGCGCTCATTCAGCACTTCGTCAGGTATCGACGGTTCGTCGGCCGATGCGGTCGGGCCGCCGGCAAGGTCACGGCGAGCGGCGAAGGTCTTGAGCAGGATGGTCTGCCCGAGCCGTGTGCCGTTGACGGACTTCGCGTCCTGCGGAATGACCGCGTCGATGACCAGGCAATCGCCGCGCGTGAGGAGGAGGACCGCCTCGCCCAGTTCGTGTTCCTCGCAGAGCAGGATCGCTTCAGCGACCTGGTCGTTGAGTTCGAGGCTGGCAGGCGGGAACTTCCACGATTCCTGTTGCGCGACTTCGTGCCGTACGAATGCCCGGAGGAGCCAGAGCTCTTCGAGCGTGAAGGTGACCGGCGTGGTTTGCGCTGACATCGGACCCCCATCATGACACAGGGGAATTACGCGCACGTTGGGTTCCGGTCGCGAAGCGCAAACAAGATATAACGGCCCGTGGCGCGAACCGAACGTTTCCGAAGGAACCGGCGGGAAACGGTAAAGGTCTCGGATGGGGTGCGAGCGCGACGGGGTGATGCGATGCGGCTGCGACCGAGGTGATACCGGCTGTGGAGCCGGGATATCGTTCAGTATGCGCTCCTGCAACCTTCCTGACGCTAAGCTGAACGTGGGTGGCGCTTTTCCCGGGATTATGTCGTGAGTGACCGTCCAAAGGCATCCAAAGCTTTCACCAGCGCGCACGATGGCCGCAAGGCCGTTTTACGACCGTCACAGTTCCGTGATCGTTCGGCTGGAGACGTGCTCGAGGCGATGCCAGTGGCAGCGCTCGTGTGCGACCAGCACGGGCGCATTTCGGCCTATAACGGCCGCGCTGCAGACCTCCTGGGAGAGAGACTGGAGCCAGTGACGTTTGCGGACAGCCTGCTTGGCTCGGCGCGCGCAGCACGGAATCCGGAAGCTGACGCGGCCACTGCAGCGCCAATCAGCCGGGTCCTCACAGAAGGTATCTCGTACGAGCGCGAAGCGTTGCTGATCACCCGGGTGGACGGATCGACGGCGACCGTATCCGCGAACATCACCCCTCTTCACGACGAGCGTGGAACGGTCGACGGTGCCATCGCGGTGCTCTCGGAATTAGCGCCGCGGGAGGAGCCCGGCGAAACGACATACCGAAACCTCGTCACGAACCTTCCCGTTGCTGTGTACATGACCGACCGGGACGGGTACATCACGCTATTCAACGAGGCCGCGGTAGAACTCTGGGGCCGGCGGCCGGAAATGCGAACGGAGCGATGGTGCGGCTCGTGGAAGCTGTACCGGCCCGGCGGTGATGAGTTGCCGCTCGAGGCGTGTCCCATGGCGGTCTGCCTGCGCGAAGGACGGGCGGTTCGCGGGCAGGAGGTCGTCGTGGAGCGGCCGGACGGGACGCGGCGGCGCGTGCTCCCCCACCCGACCCCGGTCACGGGGGCGGATGGGAGGCTCATCGGCGCGATGAACGTGCTGGCTGACGTCACCGAGCATTACGAGGTCCGCTACCGGGAGGCGGAGGTTACCGAACTGAACGCCGAGCTGTTGGAAGCGGTCGCCGAGCTCCGGCGTGCCAACGCGGCAAAAGACGAATTCCTGGGGCTCGTGTCGCACGAGTTGAAGAATCCGCTTACGACGGTGCTCGGGATTGCACGGTACCTGGAGCGACACTACGAAGACGTGGACCAGAAAATGCTGGCAGGGTGCGTCGAAGCGCTTGCCAGTGACGCAGCACGCCTGGCGGAGATCATCGATAACATGTTGACGCTTTCGGACGCCGGAAACGGCCAGGTCGAGCTCGAGCCGGTGCTCCCGGCCCGGGTGGTGGAACAGACCGTGACGCGATACGCGAAGCAGCATCCCCAAAGGGAGTTCTCGTTGCGCGTCGAAGGCGGGGACGAGCTCGCGCTGGGACACCCGGCCGGGATCGAACAGGTGCTCCAGAACCTGCTTTCTAACGCGCACCGGTACAGCGGCGCCGGTGAACCAGTCGAAGTGTTGGTCGCAGGGGATTCCACGGCAATTGAGATCCTGGTACGCGACCGGGGCCCGGGGATACGGCAAGAGGACGAGGAGGGGCTCTTTGACGTGTTTGTACGCGGCGCTTCGGGCAAGGACAGTGTTTACGGGCTGGGGCTTGGGCTGCCGGCGTGCAAACACCTGGTGGCACTGATGCACGGGGAGATACGAGTGAAACCGCGGGCTGACCGCCCGGGCACCGAAGTACGTGTACGGTTACCGCGGTACGAAGAATAGCTGCTGTCTACCATGGCTCCGGGCCCATGGGCGGGCCGACTCGCGATTGGTGCCGGTGCCGGGCGATTGCGGGTTCGGGACCAATTGGATGATCACCAAATCCGTGGCGCATGAGCGCAATCGCCTTTTCGTAGTCGCGATCACCTGCGCGTGACTGGAGCAGAGTCATGACCGCCTGGGCCGTGATCGGGACCGGGACTTCCATGTTCATCGCGTCGCTGACGAGCCAGTTCACTTCGCCAGTGTCTTCGACGTGGGCGGAGACCTTTTCGAGCCCGTGTTCGCGGTTGAATCCCTCGGCCATGAGGTCGAGGAGCCATGACCGGATGACCGAACCATGCCGCCACCCTTCAAGGACAGCTCCCACGGTGTCGGCATCGTTATCGTAGAACCGGTTGAGCAGGCCGACGCCTTCGGCGATGGCCTGGAGCATTCCGAATTCGATGCCGTTATGTACCAGCTTCACAAAATGGCCCGCGCCGGGTGGCCCTGCGTGGATAACTCCACCCTTGACGGCGAGGTCGGTGAGGATGGGCGCGATGGAGGCGAAGACATCGGGTTCGCATCCGGCCATGAAACAGGCGCCCCGGCGCGCGCCGGCAGCTCCGCCACTTGTCCCCAGGTCGACGAAGGCAAGGCCGTCGGCCGCGAGCCGTTCGTGCCGGCGGCGCGAGTCACCCCAGTAGGAGTTGCCGCCGTCGATAACGATGTCACCCGGGTCAAAGACTGCGGCGAGGCCTTCCAGGACGTCGTCGACCGCGGGGCCCGCGGGGATGAACAGGAAGACGATGCGCGGCCGTTTCACTTCGGACGCGAGCTGGTCGAGGTTCACAGCTTCCGCGGCGCCGGACGCGAGGATGTCGGCGGGGACACCGCCGATGTCGTGCGTGACGACGCGGTAACCGCGGTCGATTGCCTGGCGAGCGACATTGCCGCCAATGGTGCCGCAGCCGATGACGCCGAAGGTTGCTGGTGCGCGTGCTTTCGTCACGAGGCATCCCCGTCCGCGACCCGCTTCCTGCTGTCCCCTGTTTGCGCGGTCTCTGTCTGCCTCTCCCAGGCCCAGGAGGCCAGCATCCCGAGGGCGGCACCCCACGCCAGGTGCGCGGCAATCATCGTGAGGTTACGCTCCGCGGGGTCTTCGTACGCGGGCCGGCGGATACCGAGCGCGGGAATGTACCCGAGATAGCTGCCCGCCCAGACCGCGAACCCAAAGGTCATGCCGAACGCGATGCGCGCGAGGAAGCGCGAACCGAGCAGGAGCTGGTAGATGGTGCCGGCGGCGGCGCCATAACCGAAGTGGGCAGCGATTTCGACCGGGGGAAAGGCGGGCGGGGGGATGGCATCTTCGACGCCCGCGACTTCCGCAACTCCTTCGGTCACTTCCTGCGGAGCAAGGGGCATCTCCCGTTCGCGGGGGAGGGAGCGGTGCATGGCAAGCATCACGAGCGTCATCGGGACGGTCGCGGCGAAACCTGCAATGGCGCCACGGATCAGAAGCCAGACCATCAAGCGCTCCCCGCGAAGCGGGTGGATCGCCCGGGGAAGGCCCGGACAGTGCCATCATCGCGCAGCGAACTTTGCGGCAGGATAACGTTGCGGAGGCGTAGCGTTGCGAAGCTGTGTCCGGTGTGCCCGGCGGGCGGCCCTATGGGGGACGCAGGAAGATCTGGGTGAAGTAGAGCCCGTCGTCGCCACGGCAGATGCCGACGCCTGTTTCGGTGTAGTCCCCGCGCAGAAGGTTCTGGCGGTGCCCCTCGCTTTCCATCCAGCCCTCTACCGCTGTTTCGCCCGGGTTGGCAATGCCCCCGAGGTGGGCGAGGTTTTCGCCGACATGGCGGAAGCGTATTCCCGCGTCCAGGATGCGGTCGTCGACGGCGTCGCCATCGGGGCTCTCATGGGCGAAGAAGTCCTCCCCTGCCATGCGGCAACTGTACTCACGGGCAACGGCGGCGAGCGTATCGTTCCGCGCGAGTGTGGATTCGCCGTGTTCGACCCGGACGTCGTTGATCCTGTCTTCGACTTCGCGTTCGAGCGCACCGAGGTCCGGGTCCGCGGGGGTGAGCTCGGGCGTCACATAGTCGTCGGGCGGCGTGCGCGGTTCTTCAAGGACCTGACACGCAGCGGGCAGGATTGCGGCCGCGATGATGGCCGCGGCCACGCGGATCCGCCGGCTGGTGACATGCATGGACAACTCCCGGAATCGCACGCCTACCACCGAAGGGTGGCAATGCCCCCCTGGTGATCGTGCAGGACTGGCGGGTGCTGGCCGAAGAGCACCTCAGCCGAGGTTTCCCGTGCCTTCCAGAGCGCTTCACCGAGCCAGTTGTCGTGCTGGCCTTCGATCAGGCGGGCGTCCATGTGGTCTCCCCAGTGGGTCACCGCATCTTCGTGCACGACGAATCGGGCGACGCGGCCCTCGGTAAACATCATGTCCATGGGTTCGCGGCCACGGGCGACGAGCTCACCATAGTCGCCCGCCAGCACGGACGATGCGAGCTGGTCAGCGGCTTCCGTCTGAACCCGGCACGCCAGGTCCGCGGAATAGGCACGGCGTTCGCGCTCCGTCCCGAACCCGCCTTCGTCCTCGCGGAGGACAACGCTGAGCCCTTCCGGGAGGTGATTGACCAGGTTCGAGCGCGATTTGACCGGGCCCGAGATGACGAGAATGTCGTTCTCCTGGACCAGGTCCACGACCGCTTCGGCGCTCTCCCGCGCTGCCGCATTGCGGTGCTCGTCGACGATGTTCTCGATCTTGTTCCAGGCGTGTCCGCCCCCGAAGCTCGTGGGCGTCCCGACCATGCTTTCGGCATCCGTGCGCCCGTGCAGCTTCTGGAGCGCATGGGTGGCGTGCTCAACCTGGTCGCCCGATTCCCGCTCCCCAAAGATGACGCGCATCATGTCGGTGTCTTCGCGGTCGGTGAAGACGGTAACAACAGGGCGCGCGGCGAAGTAGGCGGTCCGCTCCAGCTCGAACAGCCACGGGCGGTCGACAACGCGCATGTCGTTGCGGCAGGCGATGGGCAACGACATGATGCGTGGTTCGGTGGGCGCCTGCGCAGACGCGACCAGGAAGATGCCTTCGGTGTCGTCGCGCATGGCTTCGTCGACGAGCTCGCCTGTGAGTTCGATGGTGTCACCGAACGTTCGATACTTTTCGAGGTCTTCCTGTCCTTCGTTGGCCCACGCTGCGCGGAGTGCGTTCGGCGCGGAGGGCCGGCCACCAGGGCCGGGACGGAGGTCCAGCGAGATACACATAAACGGGGGTTCAGCATCCCAATTGGAGATGTCGTCGATAAAGCGGTTCAGCCACATTGGTCTTTCCTTCGTTCGAACGGGGGATGTCGCAAACGCGGCGACGCGAGGGCCAGGCGACGGTCAGGCGCCAGGGACGAGCTCGATCTCGACCTCGTCTTCCGTACCGGGGCCAAGCACGAGCGTGAGATCCATTGCATCGACACTGATCTCGAAGAGTGGGTGGGTCACGACTTCGTCACCGGGTTCGAGCGGGCTGGCCCAGTCGTCGTCGGGCTGTGCATCGAACACACGGCCCTGGTCATCGTGGACTTCTGCCGGCGGCAGCCAGGCCACGGTCCCGGGTGAGCCGAGTGGATTCTTCACGCGCAAGTCGAGCGACAGGCGCTCCATGCCGTCGAGACCCGTTGGCTCACGGGTGAAATCTTCGACGAACAGCAGCAGCCGCCCGGTCTTTGCGGTCGGTTTCGACATGCATTACTCCTCGCGCCGGCAAGACCAGCGTATTACCGCCCCCACCGTGCCCGGTTGCGGGCAACAGGCGCATTGCCGGGAGCGCCGCTCGATTGCAGGCTCATGGAGAAACGTTTCGGCTCGTGCTCAACCAGGGCTGTCAGCCCGGGCAACGGTGACCTCGGTCCCGCGCTCGAGACCGAGCTGCGCGGCAGCGCTCACCTGGTTGACCGCGATCTCCAGGTAGCCGCTGCTACCAATCAATGCCAGCGGCTCGCCCGGGGAGACGTCGGCGTAGGTCCGGCGCACCGGCCCGATATCGCGCCCGGCAGCAGACACGCGGACGGCCCCGGCGGGCAGGAGCGACCGCGGAATATTCGTGGTGGCGTTGCCGAAGTGGTCGATATGGACGACTGCACCGTGGACGCGGGTACCTTCGAAGCGCGGGTGCGGAAAGTGGAGCTCTACCGGGGCGGCCGCAGCCGGGCCAAGGCCTTCAAGCGGCGTCCCGCTGGCCAGGGCTGCCGCCGCGGGCGCGAAGATGTCGCGGCCGTGGAACGTCGGGCTGACTTCGCTGCCGGGCGGTGAGGCAGTGGTAATCGTATGGACGGCATCCGGCGGACATTCCCGCCAGAGGAGGGTCGCGAGACCGTTGTCGGGCATCACCAGGTACTGTTCCTGCCACCGGGCCGCGATTTCGGGGCGGTCGCTGCCGACGCCGGGGTCCACTACCGCGACGTGCACCGTGCCAGAGGGGAAGTACGGGAGCGACGCGGCGAGAAAGAGCGCTCCCCCAAGGACGTCATGGGGAGCGATGTCATGGGAGAGGTCGACAACCGCGGCGCCGGGGCAGCGTGAAGCAAGAACACCCTTCATGGCGGCGACATATGGGTCGCGCATCCCGAAGTCGGTGGTGAGCGTGATGAGCGGGGGCATAGCGTCAGGATACCGCCGCCGACGTCCACGCCGGTGTCAGGTGGGGCGCAGCCCTGTGATTCATCGCCATGGAGAATCCGCCGATACCCGGCGGCGTGTGCCACGTGAGGAATAAATTGGTCCGTCTCGGCCGCGACTCACTGTCCCCTTCTCGTGTGCGCGCTGCACCATTGCGCCACGCCGCCGGCACGTCCCAACCGATGATCAGACAGGGTATCGACAAGATATCAACGTACGGGCGGTCTCCTTGGCTTCATGACCACGTCTACGGATAGCCCAGGCACAACGAAAAGACCGATGACGGTGTCGCGACGGCTCCTCGTGGCGGCCGCTGCACCGGTTGCCGTCGTGGTGCTCCTATCCCTCGCTGCGGCGATGTTTGCAGGCGCGGACGGACGGGGGCGCTTCACCTACTGGTTGCGCGAAGAGGCTCCCGTGGCCGCCCCGCTCCGGTGGACGCTTCTGGAGCTGCGTAACCCGCCGCTGAGCCCGGCCGAAGCAGGTAACGGTGGCCCAGCTTCCAACCTGGCACTCGTCTATCCGTCGGGAATGACCGCGGATGCACAGGGCAACGTCTATCTCGCTGACCGGGGGGCAGGTACGGCAGGCCGCATGGTCTGGCGTATAACGCCGGCAGGACAGGCGGAGCATCTCGCCGGGACGGGGAGACGCGGGCGCGCGCATGACGGCCCGGACGCCCGCAAGGTAGCACTGGGGTCGCCGGAGGGGATGACCATCGACGGGGACGGGCGGCTGCATATCGCGGATTCGTACAGCGATGCCGTGCTCCGCGTCAACCATGACGGATCGCTTGAGCGGGTAGCGGGCAACGGCACGCGTGGGTTCAGCGGCGATGGGGGGGCTGCACGGCAGGCACAGCTCAATGCGCCATATGATGTGCGTTTCGACGCGGCGGGGAATCTCTATGTCGCTGACTTCGGAAACCACCGAATCCGCGTTATCCGTACCGATGGGACCATCGATACCGTCGTGGGTTCCGGCAACCCGGGCTATACGGGGGACGGGGGCCCGGCACTTCGTGCAGATCTCCACTGGCCATACGGGGTCGCCGTAGACGAGCAGCAGCGGTTGCTCATCGCGGACAGTTTTAACCACGTGATACGCCGCGTGGAACACGATGGCAGCATCACGACCATCGCGGGGACCGGCGAACTCGGATACGCGGGCGACGGTGGTCCCGCGGTTGAAGCACTGCTCGATACACCGCAGGCGCTGTTTGTCGACGATTCCGGTACCGTCTTCATCGGTGACGAGCACAACCATGCGATCCGCAAGCTCCTCCCGGATGGGACCATCCAGGGGCTCATCGGGACAGGTCGGCCGGGACTTGCAGCCCCCGGAACGCCGACCGATGTCGCGGCGATCGACGATCCGGAGATGGTGATCCTGGTGGGCGGACAGGTACTGATTGTAGAGAACGGCAACGGGAGGGTTATCCGGCTAGGCGAGGCCGGCATCGAGATCTTCGCCGGCCGCCCGCCCGAATAACAGCCGGGCGCTACACGCCGACCACGGCGTCAGCAACAGCCGGCCTGGCCTTCCCTTTGAGCGATTCGTGCGTCGGCGCTTCCGGGACGTGGGCCGGCCGACCCTCGGCCATGATCTTGCGGAGCGCGGGGACGATTTCGTACCCGAGGTACTCAACCTGTTCGAGCACGGTTTCGAGCTGCAGCCCGGCGTGGTCGACCAGGAAGAGCTGCCGCTGGTAGTCGCCGACGTAGTCGCGCATGGAGGCGTAGCGCTCAATCACCTGGTCGGGACTGCCGACGGTGAGGGGCGTGTTGCGCATGTAGTCTTCGAGCGGCGGGCCACCGCCATAGACGGGTGCGTGGTTGAAGTATGGGCGGAATTCGCGGATGGCGTCCTCGGCCTTCGGCCGGACGAAGACCTGGCCGCCGAGGCCGACGATGGCCTGATCGGCGCTCCCGTGGCCGTGATATTCGAAGCGCTCGCGGTAGAGGTCGACCATGCGCTGGACGTGTTCGATGTTCCAGAAGATGTTGTTGTGGAAGAAACCGTCGCCATAGTAAGCCGCCTGCTCGGCGATCTCCTGGGTGCGGATGGAGCCGTGCCAGACGAACGGCGGGATGCCATCAAGCGGGCGCGGCGTGGAGGTAAAGTGCTGGAGGGGCGTGCGGAACTTGCCGCTCCAATTCACGTCTTCTTCGCGCCAGAGCCGGTGGAGGAGCGCGTAGTTTTCAAGCGCGAGCGGCACTCCCTGGCGGATATCCTGCCCGAACCAGGGGTAGACGGGAGCGGTGTTGCCCCGGCCCATCATGAGGTCCACGCGGCCGCCGGCAAGGTGCTGCAGCATCGCGTAGTCTTCGGCGATCTTCACCGGGTCGTTGGTGGTGATGAGCGTGGTGGCGGTGGAGAGGATGATGCGCTCCGTGCGCGCGGCAATATAGCCGAGCATGGTCGTCGGCGAGGAAGGGACAAAGGGCGGGTTGTGGTGTTCGCCGGTTGCGAAGACATCGAGGCCGACTTCCTCGACCTTCAGGGCAATCTTGAGCATCGCCTGGATGCGCTCCGCCTCAGTGGGCGTCCGGCCGGTCGTGGGATCGCGGGTGACGTCGCCGACGGAAAAGATGCCGAATTGCATGGTCTTCCTCCTCCATTCATTGTCCCAGCCGGGGCCGTGGCGGCACATTAAACGACCACACACGGCCCCGGCGCCGACTCTACCGGGCCAGCGAAGTGCTAGAGTGCTGCGAAAACGTAGCGGGAGGGATTGCGATGTCCCGGCTAATGGAGACCTTCACGGTAGGCAACGCGGAGATCGCGGCGTTGAGCGACGGCGCGCCGGACCGCGACATGAGCTCGTTCTTCCGCGACTTTGACGCGGAAGGGTGGACGCGCGCACTGGGGCTGACGAAGCCAGACGACCCGATCCCCTTCAACTTCGGGACGTTTCTCATCCGCTCGGGTACCGGGGTGGTGCTTGTGGACTCCGGTTTTGGCACCGCGGGGAGCCAAACCGGCGCGCCGGGCGGTGGCGAACTGCCGGCGCGATTGCGCGACCTTGGCGTCGACGCTGGCGAGATCACGGCGGTCGTCCACACGCACCTGCACCCGGACCATTGTGGCTGGGACCTGGACCTGCCGGGCGAGGGCGAGCTGAGCTTCCCGAACGCGACGGTGTACGTGCATCAAAAGGACGTGGACCACTTCATGGGGAGCGAGGAGAGCCAGTTCACGCGAACGGCGAAACGGGTGGTCGCGGCGCTCCAGCAGGGCAACCGGCTCTCGCCCATCGACGGCGAACAGACGGTGACCCCATCGGTGACGATGATCCCGACACCGGGGCACACGCCGGGGCACTGCTCGGTGATGGTGGCTTCGGGTGGCGAGCACCTGGTGATTACCGGGGACGCGGCGCATCACCCGCTGCAGTTCGAGCATCATGACTGGATCCCCGCGGTCGATATCGACCCGGAGGCGTCGGTGGCATCGCGCGGGAAGCTGGCGAACCTGGCAGCCGACCGGCAGGCGCTGGTAACAGGCGGCCACTGGCCCATCCTTACGACCGGGCATGTGCGGCGTGTCGAGTCCGGTTTCAAGTGGGAGCCGGCCTAGCTGCCAGATCGGCGCTTCTTGAGCAACGAGATGAGCTGGTCGGGAGTGATGAACTCGACGGAGTCATGACCGCGCCGGAGCAGTACTTCGCGGTCTGACGTCACGAGGTAGGCAGCGTTGCCGGCGACCGCCGCTTCGACGAGGCGCCGGTCGCCCGCGTCTTTGAGGGGCGGGAGGCTGGCGATCCTGGGTGCGTCGACCTGTTCGGTGTTCTCGAAGAGGTCACGGACGAGCTGCGCGCGTGCCCCTCCGCTGGCCACGCGCGCAACCCAGCCACCGCCCAGCACTTGCTCGGCCTCGCGGAGGGTCGCACGCGAGGCGACGAAGATGAGCTCGCCACGCCGCCATCGTTCCACGATCGAGGCGGATGCCCCGGAGGGGTTGACCAGGGCGGCGACGAGCAGGTTTGTATCGAAGGCGATCCGCATGGTTCGCTGTCCGCGTTCACCGTAGCACGCGCTCGGCCTGTGTGACCCGGGAGTTCAAGCAACGAAGAGGAAGGGCGTCAATGACGCCCTCCCTCGTTCACATTGCTGTCGTGGTGGTGTCAGTCGTCTTCGACGACGAGTGCGGAAACCATGCCGTGCATGCCATCGGAGCCCTCGGCATGGGAGAGGACATGGCAGTGGAACGCCCAGACGCCGGGTTCGGTGGCCTCGACCAGGGCGTCGAAGCGACTGCCAGGCGCGATGTCCAGGTTGTCCATCTTCTGGGGCGGGTTCATCGGATAGCCGTCGCGGGCGAAGACTTCCATCGGCATGCCGTGGAGATGCATCGGGTGATGCATGAGCCCCTCGTTCATGAACCGGAAGATGACGCGGTCACCCCGCTTCACGAAGTAGGCCTCGGTCGCCGGGAAGCCTTTCCCATTGATGGTGAACCCGTGAGAGGAGTCGTTCAGCACGACAATGAACTCATGGTCGTACTCCGGGTAGTCGGCCGGGTCGGCCGGGTCGACGATGAAGGCGCCAAGGAGGCCGCGGTTGACCTGGTCGAGCGCGTTGTGGTGCGAGTGATACATGTGCGTCCCGGTGTTCCGGATGGGGAACTCGTAGACGAAGGTCTCGCCGGGGGTAATCGGGTCCTGGGTGAGGTACGGCACCCCATCCATTTCGAACGGGAGCACGAGGCCATGCCAGTGGACGGCTGTGCTCTCGTCGGGGAGGTTGTTCGTCACGTTGATGCGGACGTTGTCGCCCTCGGTGACGCGGATGACCGGGCCCGGGAGCATCTGGTTGTACCCGCGGGCAATCTCGGTGCGGTCGGGCGTGACTTCCCATTCGAATTCGTCGACGGTGAGGTCGAAGACCTTGACACCGTCCTCCATGCGGTATTCGAGTGGGACATTGCCCTGGCCGCTGGTGATGGGGTTTTCCTGGTTTTCGAAGAACAGCTCGACCCCTTTTCGATGGTGGTCGTCCATCTGCTGGTAGCCGGGGCGGCCGTTATCGCCATTGTCGTCGCCGTTCTCGCTGGCATTACCATTACCGTTCTGCTGCGCGTTGTCGTCGTCGCTCGAGCAGGCGGCGGCGACGGCACCACCGAGCACCGGAATGGATGCACCGAAAAGCCCTGCCTTGCGCAGGAATCCCCTGCGGCCGATCTGCGGCGTTACTGGCTTCTGGGTCATGGTGTTCTCCTTCATCGGGCGTTGCATCCTTCAGTTTGAGCGTTGTGGTGTTGTGCCCTACGGGCGAATGGCTGGTCGTTTAACGGACCATTTGGGCGTAACTGCCCGGGTTGTGTGTGCCGCTGGAAGCATGCATACCGGGACGGCCGTTGGGCCCGGACCAGTGGGCCTATCGTCCCTTGCGTTCTGCTGTGAGTTGCGTGTGTTCGTCTCTGCATTTCCTGGCGGCTCTCTCCGTCGTTATACGTCCATGGTCGGGGGGGAGCCGGGCGGAAGCCGTGACAAAAGTCACGAACGAGACAGCGCAAACATGGGAGGATCGAGTGGCCGGCCAGGCCGGTTACGCGCGGCCATTCGACCGTTCCTTGTGCCTGTTGAAACAGGCGATAATGGTGGGTACTGGCCCAATCCCGCGCTGGCGTTGCCAGGACGCTGGAGGCCCGGCAAGGAGATTTCGAGATGCCTGATACGACACGCGAACCAACGGGTGACTACCCGCACCCGGCTCCCGTACACCACATCGACCTGGAGGCTACAGCCGACCGGTTACTGCAAGAGCTGCCCGGGTCCCAGCGCAAGACCGAGAACATTGCGCGGGAGTCCGGCGTTTCGCTGATCCTGATGGCGATGAAGGAAGGGGATGTGCTTGAAGAGCATACCGCACCTGGCGTCGTGATCGTGCAGGTTCTGCGGGGCGGCATCCGCCTGCAGGCGGGCAGCTCCGGTACAGACATGGGACCCGGACAAATCGTAATGTTGCAGCCGAATGTGCCGCACCGGCACGAGGCGACGGCGGAATCCGTCGTGTTGCTGACCGTGACGGGTGGCGCGGACTGATGGAAAGCATCCTCAACCAGGCGTTCGTCGAACGGCCATGCCACAACTGTGGCGGTCGGTACCGGGTGACGCTCTATGACGTACTGCAGGAGCACCGGCTTCGCCAGGAGTGGAGCCCGGTGCGAAGCTGCAGCTCGTGTGCTGTTGACAACCACTTCCTGCTTGATTCCTTCCCGGCGGATGCGTTGCGGGCGATCGATGAGTACTGGGAAAAGGTGGCACAGGCTGCACGCGACCACGAGATCGAACTCCGGGTCGGCGAGTAACAACAGGCAGCACTTTCGCAAACAACCATTTGGGGGACGCCGTGGTCGCGTGGCGCGCTCGTCCGGCGGAGTGACGGGACGAATCCGAATGAGGATCGGGAGCAGAGTTGATCCCGTCCTGAAACGGCGCGATGCCCCGGCAAATGCCGGGGCATCGCTTTGAGGGGGATGTCCTCATGCGGCTTCGCGCATATGTGGTCCAACCAGGAGCACGGGCACCGGGGCCTCACGCACAACCCGCTCTGCGACGCTGCCAAGGAGCGCCTGCCCGAGGGGCCCGCGGCCGTGTGTGGCCATCGCAATGAAGTCGGCCTGCACCTGCGCGGCCATTTCGATGATGGTGTGCGGGATGTCCTCCGACATTTCGACGATCGTGGTGTGCTCGCCGCCCGGGAAATGCTCCCGGACCCGTTCCCGCAGGAAATCGCGGCGCTCTTCGCGCAGACGCGCGAGGGCCTGGGACCGGTTCTCGGCGAGCTTATCCGACCGGGCCGAGAAGGGGAGCATCTGGCCCGTGTAACTCGCCGCGGGGGTGAGGGCATGCGCGTACTTGCTCGCCTGAGCGGTCTCGTGAACCTCGCGCGGATGCACAACATGCAAGAGACAGACGTCCGCGCCGCTGGACTGAACCCATTCGGACAGGGCGGCCAGGGCCGACTCTCCGATGTCGCTGCGATCGATTGCTACCAGGACCCGCATGACCGAACCTCCGTGGTTCCCGCCGCCGCCCGCCGGGGCGGGCGACGGCGCTGAAGACCCGGCCGTTTGGCCGCAACGCCAGGAACGGCCGGCCGGGCTTCACAGGGCGGTGGGGTGAGGGTGAGCTGAACGTTCCGCCCTGTGCCTGTCCTTCAGGATCATTGCGGGGCAAGAGAACCAATGTGACCCATGTCACATTTATCCGAATGCTCTTCGAGGGGTCAGGGACGCGGTGACTGGCGCCGCGGCGTGACTTGCATCGCATTG
>SKSF01000221.1 GCA_007118095.1 Dehalococcoidia bacterium | reverse complement strand
GCCGAGCACAGCTCGACCGAGGCGGTGCGTCGGCTGGAGGGCGCCGACCTGGAGCAGGAGGTGACAGGGCTGGAGGGGCAGCCGGTCCCGGCGTGGCGGCTGGTGATCGCGGGGCTCATCGAGCACGAAACGCATCACCGCAGCCAGCTCTGCGGCTACCTGTCGCAGCAGGGCATCGCACCGCCGGCGTTGTTCGGCCTGTACGAAGAAGACCTGCCGCGCTGATGACGGCTCCTTCCTCATCCCGCATGATCATGTAGGCGATGTCCACGAGGCCGTCGCCGTCGCGTTTGGCCCAGAGGTTGCCGGTTGCGGGGATGGCGGGCGCGCCACCGAACCGGGAGACGTTCAAAGGAATCGGGGAAAAGGCTGCGGTCGAGTTATCGCCGTGCGCTCTTCGATGCTGACAGCTCACGCGCGATGCTATCCGCCCATGCAGCAATGTCGGCCCAGTCGCGATGGTCGCCGTAACGGCCGCGGAAGACGGTTACCAAGGTCTTGCCGGCCACGTTCGGGACATCAGAGCGGACGACGCCGGCGAAGTAGCGGTGGCCACGCGCGCCGGTTCCTTCGCGGTAGCGCCGAAGCTGCTTGCTCTCGCCACGGAAACGGGCGATGGACCGGTTGAGCCAGCCCGGAAAGGCGCCGCTCGTCTCGCCGATGGAGCCGACGCTGAAGAGCCAGGTCGGGTGCTGCTTCAGCAGGCGGTGGTGGGTGCGCACGAATTTTGCGGCAGGTTCGAGCCACTCCTGGTTGTGGATCGCGCTACCCAGCACGAAGGCGTCGTATGCGGCCGGGTTGGAGACCGCGTCGAGGGATTGCGCCACTGCGGCAATGCCACGCGCACGGAGCCGTTCGGCCAGTCGCCGTGCGATGTCGCGGGTGGAGCCGTGGGCGGTTGCGTAGCCGACGAGCACGGCCATGTGCGCACCGTTACCCTTCCACGGCGGTGCTGATCGCCCGGGCATCGATCAGCGCGACGAGCTTCCGTGGGGCCACGGCCCGGTAGGCGTCTTCGACCAGTGCAGCGACTTCCTCCCAGTCGACCGGGACATCCAGGTAGACACCGAGCCACCCCCGGTGGCCGACGTAGGGCGGGCGGAAGAAGCGGTCCGGCGCGCTTTCGACCAGCGTCTCCTGCGCACCCGGCAATGCGGCGCACCAGAAGGCGATCCGGTCGTCGTGGTGCCGGTCGGCGAACGTCACGAATAGCTCTTTGTCACGGACGAACCAGGCGGGCTCACCGTGGCTCGGCCGTTCGTTGACCTCGGGAAAGGCGAGACAAATCGCCCGCAGGTGTTCAATCGCGGCACCGCTGTCCATCGTGGCCCTCCAGTCTGCGCTTCCCGGTGCAGCCGCGGAGCACGGCTTTCAACGCGGGCGGTCAGTCCTCTTTCTTGCGCGGCGGGCTACCGAGCCCGGCCATGGGCGTCAGAGCCGTCATATCGATGTCGAGCAGGACGGGTCCGTCGGCTGCGACGGCGCGCGCAAACGCATCCCTGAACGCATCGACGCCGCTCACGTGCTCCCCATGGATGCCCATGCCCTCGGCCACTTTGGCGAAGTCGGGTGTTGCGAGGTCGACGCCGAACTGGCGGCCCTCGAAGGTCCGCGCTTCGACCGTGCGCAGGACGCCGTACCCCCCATCGTTGAACACGCAGATGACCACGGGGATGTTGTGCTGCGCGCAGGTGGCGAGTTCGCCGATGCTGAGCATGAACCCGCCGTCGCCCTGGATGATGGCCGTCTTCTTGCCGGTGGCGACGGCCGCGCCCATGCCCAGCGGGAGCCCGGGGCCGATGGCGGCGGAGGTGGGGTTCATCGATGTGCGCGGCTCGTAGATGGGGAAGAGCCGGTTGCCCCAGAGATAGGCCGGCACGGTGGCGTCGCGGACGATGTTGGCGTCGCGCGGGAGCGCATCGCGCATCGCGTCCATGATGGCGCTGTAGTCGGGGCCGATCTCGCCGCGGATCTGCTCGCGGGCGGCGTCGCGGGTGTTGGTGGCGTCTGCCGTGTAGCCGTTGTCGTTGCCAGCGCTGTCCAGCTCCTTGAGCAATTCGGCGAGCGCGAGCCGGGCGTCGCCCTGGACTGCGACGTCGGCATGGTAGTTGCGGTTGATGGCACCGGGGTCCGCGTCGATGTGGATGAGCTTCCCGCCCAGTTCGAGCTGCCAGTTGCGGGTGGCGCCGCCCTGGAAGCGGGTCCCCACCGCGAGGACGACCTCGGCGTTTTTGAGCACGTCGGCGAAGTTCGGCATGTTCGCCAGCGGGCCGAGTGCCAGCGGGTGGTCTTCGGGGATGCTGCCGCGGCCGTTGATCGAGGTGAACACCGGTGCGTTGAGCGTCTCGGCGAGCTGCGTGAGTTCGCCCGCGGCATTGGCATTGATGACACCGCCACCGGCCCAGATCACCGTCCGTTTCGAATCGCGGAGGAGCGCCGACGCCTGCGAGAGCGTTTCGCGGCTCGGTTTCGGCCGTGGCCAGCCTTCGACGTGGGGGACGTCCACCTCGCCGCGGCCGTACTGGAGGTCGATCGGGATTTCGACGGCGCCCGGGCGGGGGCGGCCGGTGCAGACCTGCCTGGCGACGCGGACGATGGTCTCGGCGATGTCTTCGGTGCGCGGGATGCTCTCCGTGTGGGGCGCCAGGGTGCGGAGCATCTGCGGCTGGTTTTCGGCTTCGTGGAGGAAGCCCTTGCCCTTGCCGTAGTACTGGGTCTCGATTTGCCCGGTGATCATGAGCACGCGCGACGACGCGAACTGCGCTTCGAACAGTCCCGGCATGCCATTGGCGGCGCCGGGGCCGGTGCTGGTGATGGCCACGCCGAGCTTGCCTGTGGCGCGCGAATACCCATCGGCGGCGTGGAGGGCAGCCTGTTCGTGGCGCACGCTAATGGGCGTGATGCCGCCGCGCTGTTGGATGACGTCGTAGATGGGGATGTTGTGGACGCTGACGATGCCGAAGACGTGTTCGACGCCGAGTGCCTGCAACGCCTCGTAAACGGCTTCGCCGCCAGTCATTTCTCGCACGCGCATTCCTCCGCGGACGCCGGGATGTGCCGCCACTATACCGGGTAGTGGCGGCTCCGGGCCGCAAACAGATCAGTGCCCGGACTGTCGGAGAAGTGGTTGCTGTGCGGCTGCTTCCCGGTATTCTCGCTCTTCGTCCTCAATCTCGCGGTCAATCCGTTCCTGGTTCGCGAGATAAAAGGTGATCCCGGCCTGGATGCGCAGCCGATCGAGGTGCGGATACTCGTGGCGAATCGCTTCGGCGTCGAGCCCTTCCGTGAGAAGGACGGCGATTTGGTGCACGGACATGCCAGTGCCCTTCAGCACAGGCCTGCCACCGTTGACGCCTGGTTTGCGCTCGATGAGGGTACCGATGTCGATTCCTGGCACTGCCGTCATGGGGGCAGTTTCGCACGGGGCCGGGCGGCTCCCGCTTTGCTACGATCGGCGCATGACACGGGTTGCTATTGGAGCTGACGACCGGACGCCGTTGACCGATGCGCTCCTCGTGGAGCTTGAACGCCGCGGGTTCGAGACCGTTGCCTATGGGCCGATGGCGGGGCGCGACGAGCCCTGGGCCGAAATTGGCGAGCGCGTCGCGCAGGATGTCGTGTCGGGGCAGGCCGATGCCGGGATTGCCTGCTGCCATACGGGCACCGGCGTCTCCATCGCTGCGAACAAGGTGCCCGGTACCCGGGCTGCCCTGTGCCGTGATGCCGAGACGGCGCGCGGGGCTCGCGCCTGGAACGACGCCAATGTCCTGTGCCTTTCGCTTGCTTCGACGGGCGTTGACGAGCTGCGCGGCATCCTGGATGCGTGGTTTGACGACATTCTGGTTGACGAAGAGGAGCGGCTCAGCCTGGACCGCCTGGCCGAGATGGACGCCGCGAGGACAGGGGCGTAGGGAGCCCCGCCTCCCTTACCAATTGCTTCGCAATCCCGTACGGGATGAGGTGCTACGCTTGCCTTCGGCAGCGCGCGGAAGACACTCCGCGCGAGGAAGGAACTCCATGCCCAAAGTAGTGCCCGTTCTCATCGCGGGGATGCTCCTCGCGGTGCTGGTTGCGTGTGGCAACGACGACTCCGGGGACAGCTCCGGGCAACCCGCCAGCTCTGACGATGACGCCGGGACCGGCGATACCGGTTCGACCGAAACGGGCGACGATAGCGCCGCCGAACAGCCCGCCAGCGGCAGCGGGAGTGGAACACTCACCGTCGATGGCATCACGTTTGCCTTCGATGTGGTCGCATGTGGGTTCGACCCGGACGGGCGCACCGAGGATGTCTCATTTGCCCTCACGGGCCGCGGCGAGACTGCTGATGGCGACATGTTCACCATTGATGTGCTTGAAGCCCAGCTGTCCGAGGACATGAACTCGCAGAATGTGAGCTTGTGGATTGGCGACGATTTTCCGCCGGCGGTGACCTATCAGAGCCTCCGCATCCAGATGGGCGATACCACGACGGGCACGGGCGACACGACAGTCGCCGAGTCAGGCCTGGAGTGGCCGCTGTTCGAACCCGATGCCTCATCAGTTGCCATGGAGGCGGGCTTCACCGTCGTTGAAGGTGCTGCCGAGGACGAAGAAGAGCACGTCGGCATCGGCGTCCTGGACGTGAACTGCGGTTAGGGACGCAGGGCCGGCGATCGTACGCCGCTCGATACGCGCACGGGAGGAGGCCCGGGGGCCGTCCTCCCCATAGCGTTAGACCGTGGCGCCCATGCCCCCGTCGACGTTGATGGATGCGCCGGTGACGTAGCCGCCGAGCGGCGAGGCCAGGAGGGTCACGAGCGCGGCCACCTCGCGCGCTTCGCCGATGCGGCCGAGCGGGATGGGGGCCGCCATTTTCTTGTACGCGTCCTCGAGCGGGACGTCGGGGTAGCGGGTCGTGGCGGCGCGGGAGATCTGGCCGCTCTTGATGACGCCGACGCAGATGGTGTTGACCAGGATGTTGTGTGTCGCCAGGTCTTTCGACATCGCCTTGGTGAGTGCGATGCCGGCGGCGCGGCTCACCGAGCTGGGGAGCGAGTTCGGCCCCGGGGCTTTGCCGCCAACGTGGGTGATGTTGATGATGCGGCCGCCGCCCTGTTGCTTCATGTGCGGTATGGCAGCCTGGCTCGCGCGGATCGCCCCCATGAGCTTGAGGTTGAGGTCAGAATCCCATGCTTCGTCCGGAACCGTGTCGAACGCGGCGCCGGCGGCTGTCCCGGCGTTGTTCACCAGGATATCGACGCGGCCGAACTGGCGGTGTGCCTCTTGGACGAAGCGCTCGATGTCTTCGTGGCGTGTGACGTCGGCGACTACCTCGACCACCTTGCCGGTGGCGTGGCGGCGTATCTCCTCGGCGGCGGCGCCCAGCACGTCCGAACGGCGCGCACAGATGGCGACGTGGGCGCCTTCGCGTGCGAGCTCCAGGGCGGCAGCCTTGCCGATGCCTTCGCTGCCGCCGGTTACCAGGGCCGCGTAGCCCGTCAACTGCAAGTCCATGTGTTTCCAATCCTCCGGGTAGGTGCGTGCCAGAGTGTAGCCGCAGATCCGGCAGGGCGGAAAAGGCCGGGCAGCGGAAGGCTGCCAGCCACAGGGCGATTCCCTATGGCCAGGGCTGCAGGCCGAGCGCCCACAACGTCACCCATGCAGTGACCGCGATGAAGACCAGGCATGCGATGAGCGACAGTGCGAGGTCGCCGTCTTCTTCGTTCTTCCCCACAAGCCACGACCACAGGAAAAGTGGAAGGCTCAGGATGCCGACCACGAACCCCATCATGGGATGAGTGTACGCTGCCGGCGCGGCCCTAGCCTCCCTGGATGCTCACCATGAACTCGACGCGGTCGCCGTCGCGGAGCTGGTGGTCGGCTTCGGCCTGCTCGTCGTTCACGAGCATCATGACCGACTCGGCGTCGACCTCGTTGAATCCCTCGTCCAGGAAGATCTTCATCGGCGTGAGGCCGTCGTTGTGCGGCACTTCGGTCTGCGCCTGGCGCGACCGTGTGCGTTTCACGAGGGTGGCGAACCACTTGACATGGACTGACATTGGGCCTCCGCATCCGGGGAATTGGTGCTGCTCTGGCGCCGGTCAATTGTAACGGGAGCGCCGTGCAGCCGCCCGGGACTATCGAGTCGTGAATGGAGTGGCGATGATCAGGGCATGGCTGTGGCGGCGTGCTCCTCATGATGCGTCCTGTTCTTTCCCGCTGCCTCTGTGCTGGCGTGCTTGGCCTGGCCGTGATGCTCGCGGCGTGTGGCGGCGATGGTATGCGCGAAGTACGGGTAGACGACCGCATGCGCATGAGCGTGCCCGAAGACCTGGAACACGAGCCGGGAAACGGAGACTCCGGCCGGCTGGTCAACGGCGAGCTCGAGGTGGCCTACGAGTTCGGCGGCATGCTCGATGACCCGGCGCTGCAGGGCCAGCAGCCATACCAGGTCGCGTTTTTCACCGCCGATGAGCGTGACGCGACGGCTGAATTTTTCGAGGTTGAGGGCGGGACCGGCCGCCCGTACGCGGTCGTGATGCGTATCGACGACATCGGGACAGGCGAAAGCCTCATGGTCCTGGTACGCGCCGCGGACGAAGACGGCACCGATATTGCGCTGGACATCTTCCGCAGCATCGAGTTCCTGGAGGCTGTTGGCGATCCGCCCGGGTAGCTGCCGCATCTGCGTGCGATTTCTGACACTTCGTTCCATCTGATTTGGAGTCGCTTTGAACCCCGGGCTACGCTGGGGTTGTGAGCGGTCACCATTCACACGGCGGCGCGTCGCGCGCCCTGGTTTTCAGCCTGGCCCTGGTCCTTTCGTTCGCGGCGATCCAGTTTGTTGCGAGCTGGATCACGGGTTCGCTGGCGTTGTTCGCCGACGCGGGCCATACACTGGTGGACTCGGCCGGCCTGGCGCTGGCGCTGATCGCGGGCTTGCTGGCGCGCCGTCCGCCCGATTCGTTGCGCAGCTTCGGTTATGCCCGGGTCGAAGTACTCGTGGTCCCGCTGCACGTGCTGTTGATGCTTGGCATTGCCGGGTACATCGCCTGGGAGGCGTTCGGGCGCATGGGGGCGGAGCAGAGCATCAATGCGCTGCCGGTACTGTTCGTCGCAGTGGGCGGGCTTGCCGTGAACCTGTTCGCGCTGCGGCTGCTGCACGCGCATTCGCACGGGAGCCTGAACACGCGCGGGGCGTTTCTCGAAGTGCTGGTGGACGCGTTTGCCTCGGTCGGCGTCATCATCTCGGCGGTTGTCCTCATGACCACCGGGTGGACTGGTATCGACATCCTTGTTGCGCTGGTGATCGCGGCGCTCATCGTGCCGCGGGCACTGCGGCTCGGCTGGCAGAGCATCGCCATTCTGCTCGAAACGGCGCCGGGGTCCGTCTCGGTCGAATCCATCCGGCGCGATGCCGAGACCATCGATGGCGTCGCCGGTGTCCACGACCTGCACGTATGGTCGGTCGCACCGCACTTCACGGCGCTCAGCGCGCACCTGGAGGTCCGCGACATGCGCGATGCGGCCCGGCAGCTTGCCGCGTTCAGCCGGCTGCTGCGCGAGCGTCACGGCATCGCCCATGTGACCCTCCAGCCGGAGACGCGCGAGCTGCACGAGGCGGTGCAGTGCTGTGCCTTTCCCGACGCGGCCGGCGTCCAGGCGAGCGCGCATGACATAAAGTGTGAGCCGCGGGACGTGTAGCCGCTCAGGCCCCGGCGGCAGCGGGGGTGAAGCGAGCCGGGGAATCCCAGTCGTTGGTGGTGAACACGTCTTCGTCGATGGGCGAGCGCTGGCCGAGTTCGAGCCGGAACTCCGCGGCCGCACCGATCATCGCGGCGTTGTCGGTGCAATAGTGTGGCGGGGGGATGCGGACCGGCACCGGACAGCGCGCATGCAGTTCTTCGCGCAGACGGTTATTCGCGGCAACGCCCCCGGCGACAAGTACCTCGGCGGCGCCGAGTTCACGTGAAAGACGTGATGTCTTTCCGGCCAGCACGTCGACGACGGCTTCCTGAAACTCCCACGCGATGGTTGGCACATCGTGGGCGCCGCTCCGGACAGTGTGGAGGACGGCGGTCTTCAGCCCGCTAAAGCTGAAATCGTAGGTACCGTGCATCCAGGCGCGGGGCAGGGCGAGGGACGATGGCCCGCCCGATTCCGCGGCCTTTGAGACATGCGGGCCGCCGGGGAACGGCAGGTCAAGCAGCCGGCCGACCTTGTCGAAGGCTTCGCCCGCGGCGTCGTCGCGTGTGCCGCCCAGGCGTTGGTACTCGCCGTGGCCCCGCATGAGCACCAGGTCGGTATGGCCGCCGGAAACGACCAGGCAAAGCGCGGGAAAGCGTGGCTCTGGCCCTTCCATCAGCCAGTTGGCGTAGACATGGCCCTCGAGGTGGTTCACGCCGAGGAACGGGAGGTCGCGGCCGAACGCGATCGCCTTGGCCGCGTTGTATCCCACCAGCAGGGCACCGGCGAGCCCGGGACCGCGAGTCCCGGCGACCGCATCGATGTCGTCCAGTGTGCAGCCGGCTTCGTCGAGCGCAGTTTCGATGACGGGACGGATTTTGCGCAGATGCTGCCGGCTGGCCACTTCGGGCACGACGCCGCCATAGCGTGCATGCAGGTCGACCTGGCTTGAAACGACGGACGATAGGGCGGCCCGGCCGTCTTCGACAACCGCGGCGGCGGTTTCGTCACACGAAGATTCGATGGCGAGGACTCTCACACGGTCCAGCGTATCGCACGGCGAAGGTAAGGGGCGCAGGTTTGCGGCCCGGATATTGCAGCGAGGAATGACGGGGCCTGTTAGTGTAAAGCGAGCACAAAAAGAGGAGAGAAGGATTTGGTCTGGATCGGGAGCGTCATTGTCGCAACCATCATCTGTGGCGCAGCCTTCCTCGTGGGACGGGCCATCCGGGCTGAAAGCCAGCCGAAGTCTCCCGAAGCTGACCGGGGGCTGCTCATCATGGGCGCCGCCGTGCTCATCTGGGTTCTCTGGGTCGGCATTCATACCGGGACGACCTCAACCCGCCAGGTGGAAGCCGGCCACGTCGGCATCGTTTACCAGTTTGGTTCCATTGTTGGTCAGCGGAGCGAAGGCCTGCAGTTCATCGCGCCCTGGCAGAGCATGCGGACAGAAAGCATCCAGGTCCGGCGCGCACGGTTCGAACAGGTCCAGGCGTTCTCGCAGGAAACCCAGGACGTGTGGGTCGTGGCGACGCTGAACTACTCGGTTTCGCCGGCAGCGGTGCAGGACCTCTACCGAAACGTCGGCCCGAGCTGGTTCGACGAACTCATCGAGCCACGCGTGCAGGACTTCTTCAAGCAAGAGGTGGTGCAGTACCAGACGGTGGATGTCGCGCCAAACCGCGAAGCCATCCGAACGGCAGTGCGGGACAAACTCCAGGGGGACCTGGAACAGTACTCCATCACCGTGAACGATCTGCTGCTCGACGAGATCGACTTCGAAGAAGACTTCAAGCTCTCGATTGAGCAGAAGCAGATCGCAACCCAGGACGCGCTTCGCGAAGAGGAGCGGATCCGCCAGGCCCGTGCCGAGGCGGACCAGGTCATTGAGCAAGAGCGTGGCGATGCGGAAGCCGTCCGTATCGCGGCCGAAGCCCAGGCAGATGCGAACCGGATGATCTCCGAGTCGCTGACCCCCGAGGTTATCCAGTTCCAGGCTGTGCAGCGGCTTTCGGACAACATCCAGATTGCCCTGGTGCCGAGCGGGCAGGGCGTAATCATCGACCCGACCACACTGCTCGGCGAGATGGAGGACATGCCATCGCCGTCGCCAGACGACGACGAGGATGACGACGATGACGCGCCACCGGTGCAGCAGCCTCAGACTGGTGGCAACTAGGCGCTTTTCTTCTTACGCGCGCAAAACGAGAGGCCGGCTCATTGAGCCGGCCTCTTTGTCTGTCGCCGGGAGCGCCATCAGTCGCGGATGGTGGCGATGGAGACGAGGTGCCAGGTAACGCCGATCGCGATGCCCAGCAGCAGGACGTTCACAAGCAGCGGTGTTGGCACAAAGACGATGGTGGTGCCGATGCCCACCCAGAGGCTGATGATGGAAATGACTTTGTGCCGGACCGTGGCGCCGCGACGCTCCTGGTAGTTCCGGAGGTAACTTCCGAAGAGCCGGTTTGTGGTGAGCCAGCGGTAGGCCCGGTCCGAGCTGCGCCCGTAGCACGCTGCCGCGAGGATGAGAAAGATGGTCGTCGGTACCAGGGGCACGAACATGCCCACGGTGCCAATTCCGACACACGTGCTGCCGGCGCCCATGTAGAAGAGGCGGGCGGCGCGGCTGCGCCCCGCAGTCCCGGCTGCTCCCTCGCGAACGACTGCGCGGGCCTCGGCCGAGACCCCGTTCGCCGGGGCATCGGGCGGGGAGCTGGAATCTCTCAAACCTGCCATTTCGCCCCCGGCACGGTGTGCTTGAGAGCTTCAGTATGCCACGGCGCCGGGGGCGCTGCCTACGGACGGGCCTTCAGGGGCGACGCACCAGCAGCACGGGGATTTCGGCCTGCTTGAGTACCCCAACAGCGGTGCTCCCGGCGACCAGGTGTTTCCGGGCGGAATAGCCGTGTGTGGCCATCGCGATGGCCTGGGCGCCGAGTTCGGTAGCGTTGCGGAGGATGCCGACGTCGACGCGCTCGTAGTCGGGCAGGGTGCGGACGATGGAGGTGACGCGCGAGGGGTCGGGCAGACCTTCGCGCTCGGTTTCGAGGCCCCGGAGCGCGCGGTCGATTTCCTCTCCTTCGCCTTCATCGCCCAGGCGCGGTTCGTACAGGTGAAAGAGGATGGTGTCCATCTGCGCGGTGCGGAGCAGCGGCTCCACGGCATCCACGACAGCGCGGGAATCCTGGCTCCCGTCTTCGGTAATCATGAGCCGGTAGGTTTCCGAAGGCGCCGGCGCATCGGAGCCGTGCGGGCCGACGACCAGGACGGGGACGTCGGCACTGCCAATGACGCCCATCGCGACGCTGCCCATCACGGTGTGGCGGAGCAACCCGGCGCCGTGCGACCCCATGGCGATGGCGCGCGCGCGGATTTCCCCTGCTGTCCGGTGGATGGCGTGGTGGAGCGATTCGCGTGAACCCATGACCGGGACGGATACGTCGCCAGCAACACCGAGTTCGGAAAGCTGGTCGAAGAGCTGTTCTTTCCACCCTGCGCTGACACTGGCGATGACTTCGTCGCTCGACTCGCCCGAGAGTACGACATCGAGCTTCGGGTCGAGCACGCGGATGATGTGCATGTTGAGCCCGGCGGCGCGCGCGAAGGCGGCTGAATGGGCGAGCACGCGTGGCGTTACGGAAGATTGGTCGACAGCAACAAGAAGAGTCACACGACAGTTGTACCCGTTGTGCTGCCCGAATGCACGGGCGGGCGGGGTAGCCGGGTCAGGCTATTCGGCCGGGTCTGTGCCAGCTTCGTCGCCCGGCTCGTCCCAGGTAACGTGATAAAGCGAGCCCCCGGCGAAGACGAAGCCGGCTTCGCCGTCCATGGTGAATGCGCTCATGTCCTGGAAGTGCTGATGCCGGTATTGCCGCACGAAGCTGCCGTCCACATTGAACACGGCGATGCGGTCGCGGGAGGGGTCGGCGATGGCGAGGAGGCCATCGTCTGTGATCCAGGGGGTGGCGGCGTGGGTGAGCCGGTGGTCGATGCCGCCCTGCGAAAGTTCGAGCATGAGCTCGCCGCTGTAGCGCTGAAGTGAACCGGCGCTCGTGGAAACGAACACTTCGTCGCGGACCATGATATGCGAGGCGCCGCGCAGTTCTTCGCGCTCTTCGAACACCTGTGCTTCGTAGGGGAACGCACCATCGATGCCGGTCATCCGGTAGATGATGCCGGCGTCCGCGTCGAGTACGAAGAGTTCGCCGCTGCGGGTGGCGATGTCCGTCACGTGCGCGTCGTCCGGGAGGTTCAGTTCCACGGAGCCAAGGCCGTCCGCCGGGGTGAAGCTCCAGAGCCCCCCGTCGCCATCGGCGATGAGCAGGTTCCCGCCGTTCGTGCTTGTCGCGGGGTGGAGGTAGGCGATGGCGGCCGGGCGGCCCAGGCCGGCGTCCGCATCTTCGGCGTAGATGGTGCTGGCGTTGCTGCCGTCACGTGGCTGGGCGATGACCTGGCCCGCCGTCGTATCGAGCAGGAACACCATCCCGGGCCCGGCGGTGATGGTGGCGGGCGTGATGGCCGAATCGCCGTATGAGCGGAGGCTGCCGAGCTCCTCGACGACCGCCGGCTCGACGATGGCGTCGAGCGTTTCAAGCTCTGACTGGACTTCGTTCAGTAATTCCTGGGTGGTGGTCGTCTGTCCACCGACCTGCTCGGCTTCGAGCAGGAGTGCCTGCGCGCTGGTGAGCGCGGACCGGCGTTCGCGCGGTGCGTCCTGGACCTGCGCGGTCGACAGGTGTTGTTCGGCCTGTTCGACGAGGCCTGCGACGCGGCTTCCGTCGTCGTTCCCGAAGATGCGGGGCGCCGTGAGGAAGCCGACGAGGATGAGGAGCAGCGCGAGCCCGATACCTACGACGAGCCGCGTCGAAGGCGCATGGACGCCGCCAATTGTCCGGCGCGACAGGGCGCCGTTGGCGCGCCAGCGGCCACCCATGTTGCTTCGCGGCTTCACGAGCGGTGTGGCTTCGTAGTGGGCTGATTCATCGTCTTCGCGCACGGGCAGCGGGGCGTCCGCGGGTTCCTCTGCCGTCTCTGCAGGGATAGCGACCGTGCGTCGCGCCCGGACAATCTCCGAAGGAAGCGGTGCGTCGCTCCGGCCAGGGTCGGGCAGCGGGTTAGAGCGCTCGCGCACGAGGCCGCGTGTGAAGCTCTGGGATGTGGCGCCGGGGCCGCCATCGTCGAAGCCCCCGTGGGAAATGCGCGCTTCCGCGAGCGCGGCGCTGCGCCACGAAGGCCGGCTGCTGGCCGACTGCGCGACGGCGGCCGCCGAAGCGGCGGAGAGGCTGCTCCGGGAGGCACGTTGGCGCTGTGTAGCGGCAAGCTCGCCCAGCCTGTTGTCGGCTGGTGTGCGTTCCAGCGGCTTCACCTCTTCGCCGATGTCGTCCAGGGTCATGCGCTGGATGGGCTGCCGCCGGGTAATGGGGGTGAGCTTTTCGCGTGCATCGTCAGCCGCGCGCTGCTTCGGTTCCGGGCTGTCGACGAACAGGCTTGGCTGGAGTGCCTTGCGTTGCAGTCGCGTGTTGGGCCCGCCAATCATTGGTTCGTCTGGTGGCGCCTGTTGCTGTGGCGGGGGCGGCGGCGCTGCCTCGGCTTGCTCCTCGTCCGCCTGGTCTTCCTCCCCAACGCTTGCCGGGACTTCGATCAGAACGACGGTGAGGTGCCGGTGGCGCTTCACCCGGCGGTAGAGGTCTTGCAATGCTTTCACGCCGGGGAGGCGCAGGATGCCGGCCACGATCTCATCATCAACATCGTCGAGTGCGGCGGTGGAGACGAGCAGGATGCGGTCGCCGGGCCGGGTGCGGATGCGCGTGATGCGCGGCTCGGCCGGGCCCTCGGCGCCGATGGGGTTGGCGGCGTCGCCCGGTGGAGTATAGGGGGTGACGGTGGACCCGCTCTGGTGGAATGCGATCGTGGGCCCCGCCTGTGCGATGACCGAGTAGTCACCCTTGCGCGCGAAGCAGCCCATGCCGAGGTACACCTGGTGTTCGGGCACGCTTGTGCGGTTCCATTCCGCCGTCTCGTGGCGTGCTTCGGCAAAAACCCGGCGAAGGGCACCCGTCAGGCTCATATCCAGGTGGGACCACGCCTCACCTATCCCGGTGACGATGTGGCCCGCGAAGGATTCACCCGCGGCGGTCGTGCCTTCGGCAATGAGAAAGAGTTCGGTGCGTTCGCCAGGGGCACCCTTCCCCTGGAAGATGCCGGCGTTCGGGCTGCGGTCTACGGGTTCGTGTTCAACGATCCCAAATTGTCCGACCTGGAGAGGTTCGGTCACGGTAGGACCGTCCTCCTTCTCGCCTCGAATTGGGCACGGGGCTCTCCAGCATCCCGCGCCAACGCCCCGGAGAGCGTTCACCCCGCTGGCTACGGGACTGCCGGGACTATATCAACGATGCCTTCAAAGGACTACGTCTGGTGGACAGTCAGTGAGCACGACCGCACGGACCTGGATGAATCTTCATAAAGTGTTTACACGCACGTGTCATTCGCCACCCCCAGGTGAGGGAGCGGGCGCCTCGGCAGCTTTCATGGGCCCCGGGTTGGCGTTCCGAAGCTGTGGGGTGCGTAAGATGATCAGCGCTGCGATGCCCAGCGTGAGCCAGCCGAGGGCCGGGACGACGACCGGCAGGGTGAGCCATTGGCCCAGGAAGCCCACGGGCGCGGCCGCCATCATGGACAGGCCGATTGTGAGCGGGAACAGACCCATCACGCGGCCGCGCATCTCGTCGCTCGTGACGTGCTGGGTGATCGAGGCAGAGCTGACCATGGTCGCGACCATCATGAAGCCGAGCCCGAAGTTCGCCGCCGCCGTGAGCGGGATGAAGCGCGAATAGCCGAACACCAGCACCAGGAGCGCAAAAGTGAGCACCGTGAAGCAGAGGGTCTTTCCTTTGCGCGAGAGGTCGTTGCGCCGCGTGAGGAGCGCCGAGGCCGTCACGCCGCCGGCGCCCCAGGTGACCGCAATGAGCCCGAATTGCGCTTCGCTCAGCCCCAGCACGCTCGTGAACCACACCGGGCCGAGCTGCGCGACGCCGGGCATCGCCAGGAGCTGCATGGTGACGACCACGGTCACGACCCCAAAGATGACGGCGTCGCGCCGGATGTAGCGGATCCCGGCGGTCATGTTCTGGATGACGTTCTCCGTGCGGTTCGCCTGGCCTTCGCTGGTGAACCGGAGCGCCGCAACGGCGGGGAGGATGAGCAACCAGATGAGCAGCGTCCCGGCATAGACGGATCCTGGTTCGAACAGGCTGTTGAGGAAGCCGACGAGCGGGAGGGTGAGCGGGATGGCGAGTTGCATGGCCGTCATGTTCAAACTGATAGCGCCGCTGAGCCGGTCCATGCCCACGATGGCCGGGATGCTCGCCTGCCGCGCGGGCATGTCGATTGCGAACGTGCAGGAGACGAGGAAGGTGACGACCAGCAGCGGCGCTATCGTCGCTTCGCCGACGGGCCGCGTCAGCATGAGGACCGCGATGACGGCGTTGAGCCCGAGCGCGCAACACTGGTTGAGGAACATCACGCGACGGCGCTCGTACCGGTCGGCGATGGCGCCGCCGAGGATGCCAAAGAGCAGCATGGCCAGGCCGCGGCTCCCGGCGATGAGTCCGACATACAGCACTTCGCGCCCGGCGTAGTGCTCCTGCACCCAGAAGATCTGGGTGAGGAACTGCATGGGCAAGGCGAGCTGGACGAACAGCGTCCCGATGACCAGCAGGCGGAAGTCCCGGAACGCGAGCGGCGAAAGCGATTCGCGCCGCTCGAAGAATCCCTGCATGCCGGGGAGTATAGGCGCGGCCGGGGGGAAACGCTTTCGAGGGATGATGGCGTCGGGCGCGGGGCCGGCACGCCAGCGGCCCGGCGCCCCGCGTGGCTACTCCTGCCGCTCCCCGCCCCCGGTGGAATCGGTGGCCTGCTGCGGTTGCTGTTGCTGGTTGGCCACGGCCTGCCGGAGCAGCTCGTCGCGTTCGCGCTCCTTGGCTTCCGCCTTGCGCTTGCCGCGAAAGCCGAAATAGCAGAAGACGGCGAGGACGAACGAGATGCCCGACCAGACGGCCAGGTCGGGGAACGCGGCCATGCCCATGAGGCCGAACAGCCCGGCGAGCGCGAACAGCACCAGGGACACGCGCGGAAGCGGTATCGCCAGTGCCGCACCGACGACCCACATCAGCGCCATGAAGACACCGATGCCGGCGGCTTCGCCTACGTCGTCGTCTTCGAAGATCGCCGCGCCGGTCGCGGCGAGTATCGACTGGATGAAGAGGCCAACGGATAGGACCAGCCCGATGATGAGGACAGCTATGCGCATTGAGAGGACTCCTGGAGCAATAAATCGAGACGTCCAATAGCCTGGCGTCACCCCGCGACACCTGCTGTCGTTCGTTGCGGCGCGGTAACGAACGTCATCGGCGCAGGCATTCGTGGCGCTGGCCGGGTGGCGCCAGTATCGTGCGCTGAAAACACGCTGCTGAGAGGACGACACAATGCGCTTTAGCTTCTGGCCCGGCCCGAACAATTCCTGGGCCGACACGCTCGACCTGGTGCGCCACGCCGAGGCGACCGGGTGGGACGGCGCCTGGTTCGCCGACCACTTCATGCCAAACACCGCAGAGGCCACCGGCCCGACAAGCGAATGCTGGACCACGCTCGCCGGGCTTGCGGCGGCCGTGCCGCGCATCCGGCTGGGCGCGCTGGTGAGCGGCAACACCTACCGACATCCCGCGGTGCTGGCGAATATGGCGGCCACGGCGGATAACATCAGTGGCGGGCGCATCGTGCTGGGCGTCGGCGCTGGCTGGCAGGAAAACGAGCATCAGAAGTACGGCATCCCCTTCTACACACTGAAGGAGCGGATGGACCGGTTCGAAGAGGCGTGCGAAGTGATCACCAGGCTGCTCACCCAGGAGCGGGCGAGCTTTGACGGCAAGCACTACCAGCTCGACGACGCGCCGCTCGACCCGAAGCCCGTGCAGGACCCGTTGCCTTTGCTCGTTGGCGGTGGCGGCGAGAAGCGGACGATGCGCATTGCGGCGAAGTACGCGAACGAGTGGAACGTCTGGGGCACCCCCGATGTCCTGCGTCAGAAGATGGGCGTGCTTGATGGGCATTGCGCGGACCTCGGCCGCGACCCGAAGACGATTACGCGTTCGGCGCAGGCGCTCCTGTTCATCACCGCCGACCCGGAGGTGAAAGAGCGTGCCGCCGGTTCGGGCC
Source organism: Dehalococcoidia bacterium (assembly GCA_007118095.1). GTDB lineage: Bacteria > Chloroflexota > Dehalococcoidia > Tepidiformales > Tepidiformaceae > SLAK01. Next base: position 20,310 of record SKSF01000221.1, on the reverse strand, counting down.
GCGCCGCCGTGGCTGGCAGCCCCGATGAGGTCCGTGCGGTTATGGAACAGTACCGCGATGCTGGCGTCGACGAGTTCATCGTCCCGGACTTCACGCTGGGCCGTGACCCGGACCAGAAGAAGGCCGTGATGGACACGTTCATCAACGAGGTGGCGCCGGGCCTGCGGTAGCGCCTGTGGCTGCCGTGTTGCCTCGTCCTGCATTCGCATGGCGCACGTAGTACAGCGAATAGCGACGAGTTCGAGTGGGACGATTCGAACGAGGAGCATCTCGCGCGCCATGGGTTCACGCGGGTACAGCTCACGAGCGTCCTCGAAGGAAACTACATTGCGTTGCGGAACAAACGTGAAGGAAGTGGTGATTACCGCGTTATTGGGCGGGATCGCGGAGGTCTCCGGGTGACGATTGTCATTGCAGAGACGCATATCCGGGCCAAGTGGCGGCCGGTTACCGGCTGGGTCAGCAGTCCGCACGAGAAAAGGCAGGGATGAAGAACGGCGAGTTCATCCGGAATGCGGCGCTTGCGGCGGCGCGCGGCGACGGAGTCCGCGACGCGACGGAAGCGCTCACGGAACTCGTTCGCCGCCGGGGGATGCGTGTGACCATCGAGCCGTTGCCGCGGGGGAAGGACGAGCCCCCGGGGAGCTGACCGGACGCGGTGTTTGCGTTGTCTCACCGCCCGGGCCGTTACGGTAGAGCCACGGGGCAGGTGTCGCCGGATACCGGACTGCCCTCGGAGGTGCGATGCCGGCTTTCCCGGGCGAAGGGGGCCTTACACGTGAGCGGGTCCGCTGGTTGGCGGGCCGATCGGTGCTGCTCGCGTTCGAACTGCTGGTCTTCTTCGCGTTCTTCGGGCTCTACTTCCTGGGGCGGGGGATGGTCGTGGACCGGCCCCGCGTGGCCACCGACAACGCGCTCTGGATCATCGATGTACAGCAGACGCTCGGCATCTTCGTGGAACCATCGTGGCACGAATGGGCGATGGACCGCGATTGGTTCATCGACGTGGCGAACTTCACCTACAACTACCTGCACATGCCCTTCCTTTTGCTGTGTGGGGCACTGTTCTTCTTCGTCGACCTTCGGAAATACCGCGTGCTGCGGAACTCGCTGCTTCTCTCTGGCTTCCTCGCCATCCCTGTCTACTGGCTGTTCCCGGTGACGCCGCCGCGCCTGCTCCACCTCCACACGGACGAGCAGGCCTTTGTCGACACCGTGGGCGAAGAGCGGCGGGCCATTGCCGAATTCCTGGTGAACGACTATGCGGCGGTGCCCTCCTACCACTTTGGCTGGATTCTGCTGCTTGTCATCGGAGCCTGGTGGTTCGCCCGGTCACCCTGGGTGCGCGCGCTGGCGGTGGCGTTCATCGCCTGGATGTCGGTCACGATTGTCGTCACCGCAAACCATTACTTCCTGGACATGGTGGCCGGCGGCGTCTTGGTGCTCGTGGCATTCTTGCTCGCGTATCGCTGGGAGCGCTGGGTCGAAGAGCGCCCAGGGTGGGGACAGCGATGGCTATTCCGCCGCGGAGATTATCGCCAGCCGGTCTAGATCGGCTTGAAGACCGCGATCCACGCCATCAGGGGCACGCTCAGGAGGAGCACAGTGCCGAAGACGAGCGGGACCTTGTCGTCCAGGATTTCGCGGAGCTCGGGCGTCTCTTCGTTCTTTTTCTGGGCAGTTAGCGCGGCGATGCGCGCGCGGCGCAGGCCGAAGCCGTAGAGCGGCAGGCACACGAGCCAGAAGATGACGAACAGCAGTGCCAGCATCCCGAACCAGGCGTCCTGGAACAGGTGATAGTTCGCAGCCACGCCCCAGAAGAAGCCGGTGACGCCTGCGAGCATGGCGCCGGGCAGCAGGACGCGTGTCTCGTTGTTCGCCGCCTCGATGAGGCAGTACATCTGGTGTCGGAGGTCCTTGGCCCACCAGGCTTTCAATACGAGGACATAACTGGCGCCAAGCCCGGCGCCCAGCCAGATGAGGGCGAGCGAATGGAGGATCCGCCACCAATCCATTTAGGGGCAGACTCCGGTCGCGGCTGGCATGGACTTCATCCTATCGCAGCTTTTCCTTGCGGGCAGGTGGGTGTTCAGGAAGATGAGACGGCGATGGCCGATGCACCCGGGTGGCGTTCCTCCGCATGCTCCAGCGCGATGCGGACGAACTGGCCGAAGAGCGGGTGGACGTGGTTCGGGCGGCTCTGAAGCTCGGGGTGGAACTGCGTCCCCAGCATGAACGGGTGGTCGCGTACTTCGGAAATCTCCACCAGGTTGCCGTCCGGCGACGTGCCGCTGGCGGTGAGTCCCGCGGCTTCGAGCGGCTCGCGGTAATCGTTGTTGAACTCCCAGCGGTGCCGGTGGCGTTCCATGGTGATGTCGGTGCCGTAGGCCGCGGCGGCGTGCGAACCGGGGGCGAGCCGGCAGGGGTAGTGGCCGAGCCGCATCGTGCCACCTTTGTCCGTGATATCCCGCTGCTCGTCGAGCAGACTGATGACCGGGTGGCGGGTCTCCGGGTCGAACTCGGTGGAGTTCGCGCCTTCGAGCCCGCAGACGTTGCGGGCGTATTCGGTCACCATCGCCTGCATCCCCAGGCAGAGGCCAAGGTAGGGGATACCGTGTTCCCGCGCGTAGCGGGCGGCCGTGATCTTCCCTTCCCATCCGCGTTCGCCGAAGCCGCCCGGCACGATGATGCCGTCGACGCCGTCGAGCAGGCTGCCCGCATCCCGCGCTTCGAAATCTTCGGCGTGGACCCAACGCATCTTCACGTCGGTCTTGTGCGCGATGCCGGCGTGCGTCAGGGCTTCGTTTACGGACAGGTAGGCGTCGCGGAGCTCAACGTATTTCCCGACGACCGCGATCGTGACCTCCCGCTCGGGGTGCTGGAGCCGGTGGACCATCTCGGTCCATTCGCCCAGGCCGGGGGCGCCCATGAGTCCCAGCCGCTCCATCACGAAGTCGCCGAGTCCCCGCTGTTCGAGCAGGAGTGGCACTTCATAGATGGTGTCGGCAGTTTCGAGCGGGATGACGGCGTGCGGCTGCACGTCGCAGTACTGGCCGATCTTGTCGCAGATGTCGCGCGGCACGTGGTGGTCGCTGCGCGCGATGATGACGTCCGGCTGGATGCCCATGGAGCGGAGCTCGCGCACGGAGTGCTGCGTCGGTTTCGTCTTGAGCTCCCGGGCGGCCGCGATGTAAGGAAGGAAGGTCACGTGGACGTTCAGCGTGTCGTGCCGGGGCTCTTCGTGCCGGATCTGGCGGATAGTTTCGAGGAAGGTCTGGCCTTCGATGTCGCCGACAGTCCCGCCGACTTCGCAGATGATCACGTCGGCCTGCGCATCCTCGATGACATCGTAGATGCGCCGCTTGATCTCGTCGGTGAGGTGCGGGACCGCCTGGATCGTACCGCCCAGGTAGTCGCCACGGCGCTCGCGTTCGATGACCGAGTAGTAGACCTGGCCGCTGGTAACGGATGAACCTGCCGGGAGCTCCTGGTCCAGGAAGCGCTCGTAGTGACCGAGGTCGAGGTCCGTCTCGGCGCCGTCGGCGGTCACGAATACTTCGCCGTGCTGGTACGGCGACATGGTGCCGGGGTCGACGTTCAGGTAGGGGTCGAGCTTCTGGATGGTGACGCGGAGGCCACGGGACTTGAGGATTCTGCCGAGGCTCGCAGTGGTGATTCCCTTGCCCACTGAGGAGACAACACCGCCGGTTACGAAGATGAGCTTCGGCATGTCCCCCCGCAAATCCAGTGCTCGTTCTACCCTATTCCGGCCCCCGGGGGGTGTCAACGAACATTTGTGTCAGGCATATCTCGCGTGGGACCGGTGGACGCGGCCGGCGACACCGGGCCTTAGCTGCGGTCCCGGCGCGCTGCGCGGCGGGCTTCCCGCCATCCCCTGTAGTCGTCGACGAGGTCGTCACCGTTGCCGAGCGGGGCGGCGAGCCGGGCATAGAGTCCCCGCAGGCCGCCGGGACGACGCGGGGGATCGCTGGCGCGCGAATGGCGCGGCGTACGGGTTGTGGTGCGGTGTGGGGTGTCCATTACGCGCTCCTTCGCGCCGGGGGAAATGTGTGGCGCCACGGGACGCAGCGTAGCGTGCGCAGGTTACCGTCCTGTTGCGGCGGTCCTGTTTTGTGCGCCACGCGAGCCCCGGGTGTGCAAGGGTAGGTATTAACCTTTGCGGCGGGACTGCGTTCTTACTGGTACACAGGCAGGCAGCTGCCTATCCTCGCTAAAGGAGGCAATCGGACGCAGTTACAGCCCCGGCGCTGGCCGAGGGGGGATTTGTGGCGGGACTCTCGGTCGACGAGCTCGTTCCAGATTTCGACGAACATGCGGTCGTCGAAGCGGCGAAAGAGGGCAGCAATGACGCGCTCGCCGCGCTGTATGAGTTCTACTTCCCGCGGGTCTATCGCTACGTCGTTGCCCGGCTCCGCAGTGGAGAAGATGCGGAGGATGTGACCGAGGAGATCTTCCTCAAGATCATCAACAACATCAGCGGGTTCTCCTGGCGCGGTTCCCCTTTTGGTTCGTGGGTTTTCCGGATCGCCCGGAACGAAGTGGTTTCGCATTTGCGGAAGCAAAAGTACAGGGCGGCCACAACGGAACTGAGTGAATCCATCCCGGATTCGTCGCAGGACCACGTGGAATATGTCGAACAGCAATCGCAACTCGACATCGTCCGTGAAGCCACTGAACACCTCCCCGAAGCGCAACGCCAGGTGATCGCACTCCGGTTTGGCGCCGGCCTCTCCGTCGCCGAGACCGCGACCACCCTGGGCAAGTCCGAAAACAACGTGAAAGTCCTCCAGCACAAGGCCGTCCAAAAGCTCCAGAAACTGGTGGGACACCGGCTATGATTCCCGACCGTTTTCGCCGGCGGCCCAATGACCGCGACCGCATCTTCGCCGAGGCGCAGGCGCTGCTCGAAGACGGGCTCGATGTTGACTTCGTGCTTGGCCTCTACCCGGACGACGCCGACTGGCTCGAACCGGAGCTGCGGACGGCGGATTCGCTGACGAATGTCCTCCGCGCCGAAGAGCCCAGCTTCTTCTTCGAGGCGTCGCTCAAGAACCGGTTCGTTGCCGCGGGCGAGGAGCTGGCACAGGGGCAGCTCGCGGAACCAGCGGCCGACAGCCGTGTCCCGGGTGCGCTCGGCACGGTGCGGGGCGCGCTGGCGGGCATGACTGTGGTCGCCGGCGGCGTCGCCGTCGGGGTGCTCACGCTCGGCTTTGTGACGGCGGACGATGCGGTGCCGGGGGACTGGAACTACGCCTTCAAGATCGCGGGCGAACGGGTCGAATACGCGCTCGCCAGCGAGCCCGAGCGCACCAATGTGGAGCTCCGGCACAAGGAAGAGCGCATCGCCGAGATGCAGGAGCTGTTGTCGCGTGGCGACGTCACGCCCGACCGGATCGAGCGCATGAAGGGCTACCTGGACGAGGTCGCGGTGCTCGAAGAGGAGGGCGACCTGGACCCGGAGGGCAGCGAACGCATCCGCTCGATCGCGCAGAGCAGCAGCGAGGTGCTCAACTCCCTCCGCGATGAACACCCGGACCTGGCCGATGAGGTCGACGAGGCGATGGTGTCCGCGCAAACCGTCGGCGGTGGCAGCGATGGCAGCGGCGGCGGTGACGGTGACGATGGTAGCGGAGGCGGCGTGTCGGCGGCCGGCGGCAGCGAGGATGACCGCGACCCGACGACGACCCCGGTCCGCGAAACGCCCACTCCCGCTCCAACTGAGCCCCGGCCGACGGACACCCCGACGCCGGCGCCCGACCCAACGGCGACGCCGGAACCAACTGACACTCCCGCGCCGACCGCGACGCCGGAGCCCGAGCCGACGTCCACCCCCACGCCGGTGCCGACGCGGACACCAACACCGGAACCGACCCGGACGCCACAGCGGACAGCCACGCCGAACGGCGGTGACGACGAAGAGGCGACGCCGGAGCCGACAGCCGATCCTCCGCCGGACGAATAGCGGCGGGCTCACGGGTCGAACGTCTCAGCGCTCCTTGAGCCCTGGTCCAAGGCCGGCCAGCGGGCGAACTCTTCGAGCGCTTCCGGCGTGAATTGCTGCCGCGCGCGTTCCCATTGCTCCCGGTTTGCCGGCTGGAAGCCGTGCATGAGCCGCGCGTTCAGCTCGATCGTCAATAGCCGGTCGTCCTCTGTCTCGGCTGGTTCGCCGAGGCCTGCCAGCACGCGCATCGCAGAGATGATGACGCCCCCCTGTGCCGGTGAGACCTTGCCTGAGACCGTTTCTGTGATGAGCCACCAGGCCAGCTCATGCAGGTCGCGTCCAGGCGGCACGGGCGATGCTTCGCGCGGGCCGTGCGCTTCCTTCCCAGCAGCGCGCGCAGCCGGCCCCGTGTCCCGGACTTGATGGTGCGGGCATTCGTCCGCCGGCCAGGAGCATTCGCCCCCCGACCGCGTCTGCGACCCGCATCTCTCGTCCGCCGAAGGCATGATCCGAGAATGCCCTCGCTACCGGCAAACGCATTTGCCGCGCTGGCATGTCCCCGCCAGCGGCTGGCTATCGTTCCCCGTAGCTCACGGCGAGCCCGGCGCGCGCGTCCGACTGGATGCCGTACTGGGGGATGGGGTAGCGCAGGCCGTTGGCGGAGAGCCGCTCCATGCCTGCTATCGCCCGCGGCAGGTACTTCGGCGGGAGCGCAATGAGCAGCTCGTCATCGAGCACGCCACCATAGCGCCGTTCGGCGAAGCACGGGATCGCCAGGCTGGGTTCGCCCGTGGCGAGCGCGCGGCCCCACGAGTCGGCGCAGGCGGATTCGCCCACGACACTCCATTCGAACTTGCGGTAGCCGGACCACTGGAGGCCGTTGATGAAGATCATCATCTGGCCGGGCGTCGCGTAGATCATGGCGATGTCCGGCGGGTCGAGCCGTCCCGAGGCCAGCGGGGAGACAGCCATCGCCGTGTACGTGCCGTAGGGGACGACGTCCATCGCTTCCTGGTGGGCCCGCGCGTCTTCGTCTGTTTCGAACCAGACGCCTGACATGTTCTTGCCCGAGCGCCAGGCCTCATCCTGCGGGTGCAGACCGATGACCGCGCCGCACTGCGCCCCGACCAGGTCGTCGTTGGTGATGCCGACGGTCCACCCGAGCCGTGCTGCCTGCGCCACGACCTGGTCGGTCGTATGGATCGCATTTGGCCGGCGGATGCGTGGCACGGCTTCCATCTCCTCCACCGTTTCGAACAGCTTCATGCCGATGGGTGTGGTCTTGAGCCGGAGCAGCCGGTAGAGGGAATCGACGAGTTCGTTCCAGTTGTATTCGGCGGGTTCGTCGACGGCGATGGAATCCGGGTCTATGAGTGACATGGCGGCAACCCCTGCAGAAGGTGCGCAGAGGCTACGCCGCCCGGTGCCGGACCCGCAATGGCGGCAGGACCGGTCGTGCGGACGCCAGCGATGGCTCGGGCCTCCGCCGGCTGGCTGCCGAGCATGGAAGGTGTGGAAACCGGCGCGCGGCCACATCTTAGGGGGTACCAGCTCCGCGTGTTGCGTTCGCTCGTGCGGGGGGTCGCCACGTGCCCCGGCGAAACCTTCACCGTGATGTTTCCGCGGCAGTCCGGAAAGAATGAAATCTCCGCGGCGCTGGTCGCGTGGTTGTTGCTCGACCACGCCCGCAGTGGCGGGACAGTCATCGTCTGTGCGCCGACGCTCTATCCGCAGGCCTCCATCAGCCTGGACAGGACAGCGGCGGCGCTGCAGCGGCAGGGGTTGCCCGCTGGCCGGGGCGTCGGCCGCCGGGACAATGTGCTGACCGTGGGGCGGGCGCGGGCCATCTTCCTGAGCGCGTCGCCCCACGCGCATGTCGCCGGGCACACGGCGTCGCTGGCGCTCATCGGTGACGAGGCGCAGAACATCGACGCGGACTGGTTCAACCGGCAGTTCCGGCCGATGGCTGCCTCGACGGGCGCGCCCACCGTGCTGTTCGGGACGCCCTGGGCCGGTGACTCGTTGCTCGAAACCGCGGCAGCCCGGAACCGTGCCCGCGACGGCCAGGGCGGCCCGCAGCGCTTCCACCACCAGGTGAGCTGGCAGGATGTCGCGGCGTCGGTGCCCGGCTATGGCGACTACGTACGGCAGGAGCGCGACCGGCTCGGCGCGGAGCATCCGCTGTTTGTGACGCAGTACGAACTGCGTACGGTGCAGTCGGCCGGGCGGCTGCTCTCAGACGCGCAGGTGGCGCGCGTCCTGGCAGACCATGAACCCCTGACCGCCCCCGTGCGCGGTGAGCGGTACGTCGCCGGGCTCGACTTCGGCGGTGATGGCGCCGGGGCCGACGCCACCGTCCTCGTGATAGCGCGGGTCGCCGGCGAAACGGCCGAGGTCGTGCGGGTCGAAGCCACCACGGGCGCACCGTACGAGACAGTCATCGAAGAGATTGCCGCGGTGCTCCAGCGTTGGCGGCCAGCGATGGTCTGCGCTGACGGCACCGGCCTGGGCGGACCGCTGGTCGATGCGCTACAGCGGCGGGTCACGACGCCCATCGACCGCGTCACCTTCACCCCTGCGATGAAGGCCGACCTTGGCTACGGACTGGTCGCCGCGGCCGAAACCGGCCGCCTGCGGCTCCACGGCGACGATGGTTCGCCCGCCTACCGGCAGTGCGTCGCCGAGCTGCGGTCCTGCCGGGCCTGGCGCTCGGGCGGCGGCTTCCGCTGGGGCGACGACCGCGGCAGTGACGACCATGTTGTGGCGCTCGCGCTGTGCGCCCGGGCGCTTGGCGCAGCCGGGCCGAAGCGCGTCGCTGCCGGCCGCACTCGTTAGCCCGCGACGTCGATCGTGTCGAGGATCTCGGGCGCGTTCGAGAGGGTTTTGTGCACGGGGCACCGTGCCGCCACCCGGAGCAGGTCGGCGCGCTCCTCGTCCGAAAGGTTGCCGCTCACCGTGATGTGCCTGCGGAATACCTCGATGCGGCCCTCTCGTGGCTGCTCGCACTCGGCGCAGTCCTTTGCGTGGATGCGCTCGTGCTCGACGTCCACCGAGACGTGTTCGAGCGCGTAGCCGCGCCGGCGCGCGTACATTTGTAGCGTCATCGCGGTGCACGCACCGAGCGACCACGTGAGGAGGTCGTACGGCGTTGGCCCCAGGTCGTCGCCTTCCTGGCCTGCCGGTTCGTCTGCGACGAGCGACATGCCCGGCGCGGTGAGGAGCTGCGCGTGGGTGTAGTTCGGCAGTGACTCAACGGTCACCTTTGTCATGGCTGGCCCTCCTGTTGCTCTCGTTTGTCCAGCCTACAGGCGGCGGGTCACCCGCGGATTACCGCCGAAGCAGGTCGCGGATTTCGCGCAGGAGCTCGATGTCCTCCGGCGCTGGCATCTCCCACTCCGTTTCGGGCGCCTGCCGCCGGGCGCGGGCTGCGTTGATCGGTTTCACGATGACGAAGAACACGGCCGCGGCTACCAGCACGAACGCAAGGAGGCTGTTGATAAACGCGCCATAGCCGAAGACCGAGTTGTTGATGGTGAACGTGAGCGCCGAGAAGTCAGGCTCGCCGAAGATGGCGGCCACCAGGGGCGTAATGATGTTATCGACGAGCGATGTGACGACAGCGCCGAACGCGGCGCCAATAACGACGGCCACCGCGAGGTCGACGACGCTGCCGCGCAAAATGAAGTCCCGGAACTCCCCGATCATGATGCCTGTCCCTCCAGGGTTTGCTGAAGGTGTCATAGAGGCAGCGATGGCTGCTCGCAAGGGCGCCGGAGTGGCAGCCTGCGTGCCCGTGCCGCAGACTGGGTGCGACATGCGTCACAGGGGAGGGCGAGCACGGTGAGCAACGGCGCGAAGAGTACGGCGAAGGACGAGTCACGCAGCTTTGCGGAATGGGCCCAGTTTCTCTGGAACGAGAGCCTGGCCCGGCATGTGATTGTGGAGAAAAAGGGCCACTACAGGCCCGTCGACCTTCCGCTTCTGCTGCTCATCATTGCGGCGTTGATAGCGCCGTGGCTCGTTGCGATCGGACTCGTGCTTGCCGTGATCATGGGGTACGCGCTGCGGATCGAGCGCCGCGGCGAACCATCGGAACAGGCGGCGGAAGAGCCCGCGTGGGAGCCCGACCTCCCCGGCGAAGATAGCGAAGAGCCGCCGCGGCCGTAAGGTGCGGTGTGGCGGGAGTGCATGGGAGTCGAACCCACCCCCCGCCGCGCAGGCGGCGGGGCAACCGTTTTGAAGACGGCGGGGGCCACCGGGCCCCATCCACTCCCGTAAGACATCCTACCTGTTTGGCGTTCAGTGCTCAGTCCCGGTGTACTCTTCTTCGAACTGCCGGGCACAGGACGGGCAGATCCCGTGGCTGAAGCGGGCGTCGCTGTGGGCGTCGACATAGGCCTCCAGCTCGCTCCAGTATCCGCCGTCGTCGCGCACTTTCTTGCACCACGCGCAGATGGGCAAGAGTCCCTCGAGTTTGCGCACGTTCGAGAGCGCTTCCCGGAGCTCCGCAACCAGCTGCTCCCGTTCAGCCTCCGCCGCCTTGCGCGTGCTGATATCACGAAAAATCAGCCGTGACGCAACCGGCACCTGCTCATCATTGAGCACGAAGACAGGCTGGAATTCGACAGGAAACCGGGAGCCATCACGACGCACGCCCACTGTCTCGAAGATTTCTTGTTCGCCGGTGCGCCGGTAGGTCCCATCCGGCTGGAGTCCCTTTTGCTGCGTTTCCATGGTGACCGCGAGCAAGCGGCTGAACTCCTCGGGCGTGACGATGTCGCTGGTCGTCAGCGCAGGGGGCTCACCGTCGGGGTCGTAGCCGAGAACTATCCGGGCGAGACGATTCATCGAGACGACGCGGAGTGTCGCAAGTTCGATTTCGACCATCGCGACCGGCAGCAGCTCCAGGAGCTCATCGACCTCGGTGCGCCTTTGTGCCAGCTCCGCTTCCAACTCTGCGATCTGTTGGCGCAACGCCTGCAGTTCGGGGGCTTCTCCTGTCACGCGCACACCCTGTTCAGATCCTGGCCCGGTGGGGCTTGGCTGCACGGTTGTGTGAACCAGCCCACCGCGGCTCCGCAATGTCGCAACCAGGGCTGACAATACTGGGAATCCGGGCTATGTTCACGATGTGCGGATGACTCGATTGTGGCTGCTCGCCGCATCGATGGTGTCCGCCGCGAGAGCGAACATACGGATTGGATAGATGTCCAGGAACGATGTCGCATCTCGGCGGTCCACGGCCGCGCTGGCAACCGTGGACGAAGCGACCGGGGCGGATAGCGAAGACGACGAATGTTCTATCCCGCCGTGGCGGCGGGATAGTTCAGCATATCGTTACGGGCGATCGCGAGGCACTGCCGGAAGTGTCCAGCGCGGCATGTTGCTTGTAGCGACGGGCTCGCGGTCGGGCCTGCCGTCGCCACAGCTCAGCGCCCCTCTCAGCACTTTGAATCGGAAATCGATGCGGAATACCGCGAGGCGGTGCGCGGACGGCATCGTTCGTGCATCATTCGTGCGCCTCGCGTTCGAGGACGGGAAGCACCGTGCAGCACGTTAGTCTCTTTGGCAGCAAAGTGCGGCCAAACGCGCGCCGGAAGTTCGTTCAGCGGAATTTTGTCCGCCCCATCCAGCATTTCATGCGGACCGAGGTGGCGGGCGGCGTCGTCATTGTTGTCGCGGCCCTCGTTGCACTTGCCTGGGCAAATTCCCCCTGGCAGGAGTTCTACTTCGACATCTGGAGTACCACCGTGTCGGTGGAACTGGGGGTCGTCAGTATCGACGATACCCTTGGGCATCTTGTGAGCGACGGCCTTATGGTCGTCTTCTTTTTTGTTGTCGGACTCGAAATCAAGCGCGAAATGGTGCATGGGGAACTCGCCACGGCACGGCGCGCGGCGCTGCCCGCCATGGCGGCCATCGGCGGGATGGCAGTCCCCGCCGCGTTCTATCTCGCCTTCAATAGCCTCAGCGGCGAAGCGGCGCGCGGCTGGGGCGTCCCCGTCGCGACGGACATCGCGTTCGCGCTCGGCGTGCTTGCGCTGCTGGGTAGCAGGGTGCCGTTCAGCCTCAAGATCTTCTTGCTGGCCCTGGCGATCGCCGATGACCTGGGCGGAATCATCGTGATCGCCGTCTTCTATACCGAGTCCATCTCCTTCGCGGCGCTTGGCTGGAGCGGCCTGGTGATCGCGGCAATCCTGCTCGTCCGTAGCTACGACGTGCGCTCCTACGGCATCTATCTGGCGCTCGGCGCCCTCTTATGGCTGTTCGTCTACGAGTCCGGTATCCATGCGACCATCGCCGGCGTTGTGCTGGCCCTCCTCACTCCCGCGATTTCCCTCTATTCCCGCCAACACTTCGAAAGCCAGGCCGAGCGCCTTCTCCACCGCTACCGCCGCGCCGAGCAGCGCGGCCATGGCGACGACGTGGAGGCCACGCTGCGGCAGATCGAGTTCCTTTCGCGCGAGACGGAATCACCCGTTGACCGGCTGATGCACATGCTCCACCCATGGGTGAGCTACGTGATTGTGCCGCTGTTTGCGCTGGCAAACGCGGGCGTCGTCATCACCGGTGACTCCGTCGGCGAGGCGAGCGGTAGCGCGGTGACGGCAGGCATCATCTTCGGGCTCGTGCTGGGCAAGCCGCTCGGGATCTTTGTCTTCACCTGGATTGCCGTGCGGTCTGGCATCGCCTCGTTGCCGCAGGGTGTCACGTGGGGGCAGGTGATTGGCGTGGGGCTGCTCGGCGGCGTCGGATTCACCGTTGCACTCTTCATAACGGACCTCGCCTTCACGAGCGACGAAGTTGTGTCCGAGGCGAAGATGGGCATCCTCGCCGCAAGCGTGCTGGCTGGTACCATTGGCTTCCTGTACTTACGTTTCACGGGCAAGGAGATCGATGAGGCCGAGGGTTCACACGATGCCTGAGGCAGCTCACAGCGCATGGATATCGCCCTCGCGGTTCTCGGCGGATTTGCTGCCGCGGCAGTAGCGCCGCTCGTCGTCGCACGGGCCGGCCACTATGGCGGCTATCTCCTCGCACTTGTCCCCCTCGCCGTCTTCGCCTTCTACCTGTCGCTGGCTTTCGGCGCTGACGACGTCGCGGCAGTCTCGTGGACATGGATCGACGCGCTCGGCGTCGACTTTTCGTTCCGCATCGATGGCCTGTCCCGCCTGTTCGGCCTGCTGATATCCGGCATCGGCGCCATCATCGTGGTCTACGCCGCCGGGTACCTGAAGGGCGACCCGAAGCTGGGGCGCTTCTACCTGTTCCTGCTCTCCTTCATGGGCGCGATGCTCGGGCTCACGGCAGCCGACAACCTGGTCACGCTGTTCGTTTTCTGGGAGCTCACGAGCGTCACCTCGTATATGCTCATCGGCTACAAGCACGAGTACCAGGCGTCGCGCGATGCGGCGCTGCAGGCGCTGCTCGTCACCGCGGGCGGCGGGCTGGCGATGCTGGCAGGCCTGGTGTTGCTGGGCATCGCGGCTGACACGCAGAGCATTGCCGAGATCAACGCCGCCGGCGATGTGGTCCGCGACCACCACCTTTATGTGCCCATCCTGGTGCTGCTGCTCATTGGCGCGGCGACGAAGTCGGCGCAGTTCCCGTTCCACTTCTGGCTGCCGGGCGCGATGGAGGCGCCGACGCCCGTCAGCGCCTATCTCCACTCGGCCACGATGGTGAAGGCAGGCGTGTTCCTGCTCGCGCGGGTCAACCCGTCGCTGGGGGGCACCACGGAATGGACGGCCGCGTTATCGATCGCGGGTGGCGCGACGATGTTGCTGGGCGCGTACCTGGCGCTCAACCAGTACGACCTGAAACGCATCCTGGCGTACACCACGCTCAGCGCGCTCGGGACGCTCGTGATGCTGCTCGGCGTGGGCACCGAGCTGGCGCTCAAAGGCATGGTGACCTTCCTGCTCGCCCACGCGCTCTACAAGGGTGCGCTCTTCATGATGGCCGGGGCGGTCGACCACGAAGCGGGGACGCGCGACGTCCGCCACCTCGGCAAGCTCGCACGGGCGATGCCTATCACGGCGGCGGTTGCGGTCATCGGTGCGCTTTCGCTGGGCGGCTTTCCGCCGCTTTTCAGCTTCATCGGCAAGGAAGTGTTGCTCGAAGCGACGCTCGAGAACGAGTGGGGCGCGTTCTGGCTCCTGCTCGCGGTCGTTGCTGTTTCGAGCCCGCTGCTGGTGGTCGCCGCGGGCGTCATCGCGATCCGCCCGTTTTTCCAGGCGGGGGGCGAACCACCAAAACACCCGCACGAAGCGCCGCCGAGCATGTGGGCCGGGCCGGGCATCCTTGCCCTGGGAAGCGTCGTACTGGGCCTGGCGCCGGTGCTCGGGCAGGGATGGCTGATCGAACCGGCGGCGCAGGCAGTCGCGGGCGAAGAGTTCGAAGTGCGCCTGGCGCTCTGGCACGGCTTTAACCTGCCGCTGGCCGTGAGCGCCATGACGATCGCTGCCGGGATCGTGGCCTATCTCTTCCGGGAGCAGTTGCGCGCGCTCACCTGGCCGGTCGAATCGCGCGTCGCCGGGACTGTCGGCCCCACGCGCGGCTACGAGGGGTTCCTTGTCGGCATCAAACGCGGCTCGGCGTGGCAGACCCGGAAGCTGCAGCATGGCCGGCTGCGCCGGTATGTTGCGACGACCGCCCTGGCGACGGTCGGGCTGGTGGCGCTCGCGGCGTTCACCAATGGGGGGGTCCCGCTCGCCTTCGATGTTGGTGGCGTGCATTTCTATGAATGGTTCCTGGGGGCGCTTGTCCTGGGCGGCGGAGTGCTGACCGCGGTGGCGCGCAACCGCTTCTTCGCGGTGACGGCGGTGGGAGTGGTCGGCGTGGGCGTCGCGCTCATCTTCCTCGTCTTCAGCGCACCGGACCTTGCTATGACCCAGCTGCTGGTCGATGTCCTCACTGTCATTCTCTTCGTGCTGGTGTTCTATCATCTGCCGGGGCCGATGTTGCAGGCGCGGCGCGGCGTCCTGGTCCGTGATGCCGCCCTCTCGCTCGCCGTGGGCGCGACGATGACCCTGTTGGTTCTTGGCGTGGTTCATGCGGACCGCCCCACCGATGTCTCGGAGTTCTACGCGGCAGCGGCTTATGCCGAAGCCTTTGGCCGGAATGTGGTCAACGTCATCCTGGTCGACTTCCGCATCCTCGACACCCTGGGCGAAGTGGTCGTGCTTGGCGCCGCTGCGCTGGGCGCCTATGCGCTGCTCAAATACCGTGCGCGTGACCCGGAGGGGGATGAGCAATGACCTCCTCCACGATCCTGAAAACCACGTCGCTGCTGCTTGTCACCCTGTTCCTGATCTTTTCCTTCTTCCTGCTCTGGCGCGGGCACGACGAACCGGGCGGCGGGTTCGCCGGCGGGCTCGTCGCATCTTCTGCGTTCGCGCTTTACACAATCGCGTTCGGCGCTGTGGGTGCGCGGCAAAACCTGGTCATCGACTCTCGGCTGCTCATTGGCGTGGGCATGGCGCTGGCCGCCATCAGCGGCATCCCCTCGCTGCTGCTGGGCGAC
This sequence comes from Dehalococcoidia bacterium, assembly GCA_007118095.1. GTDB lineage: Bacteria > Chloroflexota > Dehalococcoidia > Tepidiformales > Tepidiformaceae > SLAK01. The sequence goes on along the minus strand of SKSF01000221.1, from coordinate 4,822 downwards.
GCATTTGCGACGGGGCGCTGGGCGGACGTGGAAATCGCCGACCGCGAAATCCACATCGGCACGCCGCTGCTCTTCGATATCGGCGTCTATCTCGCGGTGCTGGGGGTGGTGGTGACCATCGTCTTCGCCCTGGCCGAGGAGGAGGACTGATATGGAAACCGTCCTCGCGTTCGTCATCGGCGGGCTGTACGCGGCGGGCGTGTTCCTCATGCTGCGCCGTGCACTGGCGCGGGTCGTCCTGGGCATCGCGATCCTCACCAATGCGACGAACCTCCTCATCTTCACCGCTGCCGGGCTTACGCGGGGCGAACCGGCCTTCATCGACGAAGGCGAAACCCTGCTCAGCGAACCCTATGGCGACCCCCTGCCCCAGGCGCTCGTGCTCACCGCCATCGTCATCGGCTTTGGCGTGCTGGCCTTCGCCATGGTGCTTATCTACCGCGCCTACCGGTCTGTCGGCTCCGAGGACTCCGACCACATGACGACGACCGAGTTCGAGGACGGTGAGCGCTGATGGACGATGCCCTGCTCATCCTCCCCATGCTCGTCCCGCTCCTTTTCGCGTGCCTGGCTATCGCCGTGCTGCGCTGGCGGCACGTGCAGGCCGCGCTCACCATCCTCAATGCCGCGATCCTGATCGGCCTCGGGATTGCGCTCATGGTGGTCGTGTGGGACGAGCGCGTCATCGTGACGCAGGTCGCCGATTGGCCTGCGCCCTTCGGCATCACCCTGGTCGCGGACTTGTTCAGCGCCATCATGGTCCTGCTCGCGGCGATCGTCGGCTTTTCAGCGGCCATTTATTCGGCTGCGACCATCGATGACCGCAGGGCGCTCTACGGCTACTACCCCCTCTTCAACATCCTCCTGATGGGCGTGATGGGCGCCTTCCTCACGGGTGACCTGTTCAACCTCTATGTGTGGTTCGAAGTGCTGCTCATCTCATCGTTCGTGTTGCTGGGCCTCGGCGGCACGCGCGCGCAGATGGAGGGCGCTATCAAGTACGTGGTGCTCAACCTCCTCTCCTCGATCATCTTCCTGACCGGTGTGGGGCTCGTCTACGGCATGGCCGGGACGCTGAACATGGCCGACCTGGCCGTCCGCCTGCGGGATGTGGAGGACGAGGGGCTGGTGCTCGTGGTGAGCATGTTGTTCCTGGTCGCGTTCGGGGTGAAGGCGGCGGTGTTCCCCGTGTTCTCGTGGCTCCCGGCGTCCTATCACACGCCGCCGGTCGCGGTCTCGGCGCTCTTCGCCGGGCTGCTGACGAAAGTCGGCGTGTACGCGCTCATCCGCGTGTTCAGCCTGCTATTCGCGGAGGACCAGGCGCACGTCCAGGATGTGCTCATCTGGGTGGCCGGGTTCACGATGGTGACGGGCGTGCTTGGTGCCGCGGCGCAAAACGAATTCCGGCGGATCCTTTCGTTCCATATCGTGAGCCAGATTGGCTACATGGTGATGGGCCTCGCGTTTTTCACCCCGCTGGGCTATGCAGCAGCCATCTACTTCGTCGCCCACAACATGTTCGCCAAGACGGGGCTCTTCATCGTCTCGGGCCTGTCGCACCGGTTGCTGGGCAGCTTCGAACTCAAGAAGCTCGGTGGCCTGGCGAAGCACAGCCCGGAAGTCACGCTGCTCTTCTTCCTGTGCGCATTCAGCCTGGCCGGGCTCCCGCCGCTCGCGGGCTTCTTCGGCAAATTCGCGCTCGCACGTGCGGGGTTCGAAGCGGAGCACTACATCATTGTCGGCGTGAGCCTGGCGGTGGGCCTCTTCACCATGTATTCGATGACCAAGATCTGGGCCGAAGCGTTCTGGAAACCGTATCCGGCGGAGCTGCCCGGTGACTTCCAGGTGCGGCGCCGCCAGCCGGGCATGCTGGTGATGACGATCCCCGCGGTGATCTTCGCAGCGCTGGGCGTCGCCATGGGCGTGGCGGCCGGGCCCGTGTTCGAACTGCTGGAGCGCGCGGGCGAACAGCTTGCCGATCCGTCAGGCTATATTGCAGCGGTGCTGGGAGGTGAGCCCGAGTGAACGTCCTCTGGATCCTGGTGCTGGCGCTGGCGTGGACGGCGATGACGGGCGACCTGAGCGTCTTCAGCCTGGCCGAAGGAGCCGTGCTGGGCTTTCTCGTGTTGCTGCTGCGCCGCCAGGTGAGCCTCAGCCTCATTGTGCGGACCTGGAAGCTGTTCCTGTTTCTGCTCTTCTTCCTTTGGGAACTTGCCGTCGCGAACGTCCGCGTGGCGGTCGATATCCTCACGCCGAACGAGAATATCCGCGCCGGCGTTGTCGCCGTGCCGCTCGACATCAAGGGCTCTTTGGGGGTGACAGCGCTTGCGAACATCCTGTCGCTGACGCCTGGAAGTGTGACCATGGACGTCTCGGACGACCAGACGGTGCTCTATATCCACACGATGCATTTGCGCGACCCGGAGGAGTTTCGCCGGTACATCAAGGACGGGTTTGAGCGCCGCATCATGGAGGTGTTGAACTAATGCCGGACCCGGTCGACCATCCCGTCCATATCATTGCGATGGTCATGCTGTGCATTGCGCTGGGGCTGGGGTTCATCCGCCTCTTCCTGGGCCCGAGCCTGCCGGACCGCGTGCTGGCGCTCGACATGATCACCATGATTGGCATCGGCTTCATCGCTCTTTATGCGATCGCGACGGACAAGGGCACATTGCTCGACGTCGCAATTGCGCTCGGCCTCATCGCGTTCCTCGCGACTGTCGCCTTCGCCACCTTCCTTGAGCGAAGCACCCTTGCACGGAGGCGGCGCAGTGGGCGTCTTTGAGTTGATCGAACACACACTGATCCTGGCGGGCGCGGGGCTCATCTTGCTCGCGGCCATCGGTATCCTGCGCATGCCGGACCTCCTGATCCGCATGCACGCGACCACAAAGGCTGCGACGCTCGGGAGTGCGCTGATGGTCGCCGGTGTCGCGGTGCATTTCGAATCGGTGCAGGTGGGCACGCGGGCGCTCGCGGTCATCGTGTTCCTGCTCATCACAGCGCCGGTGGCGGCGCACATGCTGGCGCGCGCGGCGTACTTCCTGGGCGTGCCCCTCTGGCGGCACACCGCGATAGACGAGCTGGGCAGCCACTACGACCGCGAGACGCATGAGCTCACCGCGGCGGAAGAAGAAGAGCTGGCGGAGATCGAAGCGGCGCTGATCGAACAGGACCGGTAGGGGTAGCGAGGATCGGCCGTTCGCGGGTTGGCGGGAAGCAGGGGTTTGCTACCATACCGCTTTACGACGTCTCGGGGAAGTTGAGATGGATGCGGTAGCTGTCACTGTCCGTGTGCCCGCGACAAGTGCCAACCTGGGAGCCGGCTTCGACTCCCTTGGGCTCGCGCTCGACCTGTTCGCGGAAATTACGGTCACCTTTAGCGAAGAGGAACTGCCCCCGACCGAGGACGTCGGCGAAAAGATGGTGCTGACCGCGGTACGCAGCGCTTACGCGCGGATGGGAAAGACGCCCCCGGCCGGCATGCAGGCGCGCTATACCGTTTCAATTCCCCTCGGCCGCGGGCTCGGTGCCAGTGCGGTCGCCCGTGTCGCCGGCGTGCTCGCGGCGAACGAAAAGGAGGGACACCCCCTCGACCCCGAGGCCTGCATGGTAGTTGCAAGCGACCTGGAAGGGCACGGGGACAACGCGTGCCCCGCGCTCTTCGGTGGGCTCCAGGTGTGCGTCGAGCGTGAAGGGGAGTACGTCAGGGCACCGGTGCGGGTGCCAAACAATATCCACGTTGTCGTCCTCATCCCGGACAGTTCGATGTCTACCCGCGACGCGCGCAAAGTCCTCCCCGATTCCTACAGCCGCACCGATGCTGTGTTCAATATCGGCCGCGCCGCCCTGTTCGTCGCCGCCATGGCCTCGGGAAAGCTCGAAGCATTGGACGAAGCGACGCAAGACCGCCTGCACCAGCCCTACCGGGCGCAGATCTTTCCACCGCTCACGGACATTTTCAACGCGGCGAAGCAGTCTGGCGCCTACGCCGTGTGGCTCAGCGGCGCCGGGAGCAGCATCGCCGCCGTTACCACGGACGAGACGGCACGCGACGTGGCAACGGCAATGCTCGAGACGCTCAAGGCGGCGGACATGGGCGGGCGCACCATCATTACCCGCGTGGCGCCCCACGGCGCCGAGATCGCCAAAGTGGAGCTCATCTCGCTCTGACCTGGCGCTTCATCGCGACACCCCGCGAGGGACATCGACCATGCAATTGCGGCCCGCCACCGGGGACGACCTGGACACCATCATCACGCTCATCCGCGGGCTCGCCGAATACGAACGTGAGCCCGATGCGGTCCAGCTCGACCGCGAGGAGCTTCGGCGGAACCTGTTTGGGCCCCGTCCCTATGCCGAAGTGTTGCTCTGCGAAGACGATGGCGGCACGGTGACCGGCTTCGCGCTGTTCTTCCACAACTTCAGCACGTGGCTGGGGAAGCCTGGCATCTGGCTTGAAGACCTCTTCGTCTGGCCGGAGCACCGGGGCAAAGGGCACGGCAAGGCCCTGCTGGTGGAGGTCGCGCGTATCGCGGTCGAGCGTGGTTGCGGGCGCTTCGAATGGTCGGTGCTTGACTGGAACGAGCCTGCCATCCAGTTCTACAAGTCCCTCGGCGCCGTGCCCATGGACGAATGGACGACCTACCGCGTCACCGGCGACGCGCTCGAGCGGCTGGGGCGCCAGGGTTAGGAGCGGGATGGGCTGAAAACAGCATCGCTGTTAGTATGAAGCACAGTCGGGGTGTAGCTCAGCTTGGTAGAGTGCTTCGTTCGGGACGAAGAGGTCCCCAGTTCGAATCTGGGCACCCCGACCACT
>SKSF01000067.1 GCA_007118095.1 Dehalococcoidia bacterium | reverse complement strand
GGTACTGCAGCCGCTCGAAGGTTTTCGCCGTCTGTATCTCCGAGGAGCCGTTCATCGCCGCTTTCGCGTAGCTCACACATTTGCGGCCCGAGGCCCGCTGCGATGAGTCGCACCGCTCTGAACACCCTGCTCGGCGCTATCTCCGCCCGTACGCTTCCGGCGGGTATTCCTCGCCAATGTGCCCCAGCTCCACGAGGCGCTCGATCTCTTCCTCAGAGAACCCCAGTAGCTCGCGATAGACATAATCGTTATCTTCGCCCAGCCGCACAGGGTGACGCCTCAGGTGGTTTGGTGTCTCGGTGAACCGGACGTTCAATCCGGGGTAGCGATGCGTGCCGGCTTCAGGGTGGGTCAGCTCCTCGAAGAAGCCACGCTCGGCCAGGTGCGGACAGGCGTACGCTGCCGGTTCGTCCTGCAGCACCCCCGCGGGCACTCCGGCGGCCTGGAGCCGGTGGAAAAGCGCGTACCGCTCCTGGCCTGCGGTCCAGTAAGCAATCCGTTCATTGAGCTCCTGCCGCGATTCCCACCGTCCGGGCTGCGAATTGAACCGTTCGTCCATTGCCCATCCTTCGCCGATACACGCCCGCAGCGCCTCCCACTGACCATCTGTCCAGATATCGATCGCGACCCAGTAGTCGTCGCCCTCGCAAGGAAACGCCCCGCATGGCGCGTGCGGCGGCATTTCGTTCCCACGTGGCTCAGGGTTCACCCCGTTCACCGTGTACTGGAGGATGTACTCGCCAATATACGGAAGAAAGTTCTCGGCCTGGGCGAGCTCGATCATCTGCCCCTCGCCCGTTCGGCGGCGCTGCCGGAGTGCCATCATGATGGCGAAGGCACCGTGAATCCCCCCGGCAGCATCCGCGGTGAAGCTGCTTCCCGTCATCGAAGGGTCCCCGTCGGGATACGAACGCAGGTAGTGGTGACCGGTCATTGCCTCCATGTGGTTCCCGAACGACCGGTAGTTGCGGTACGGCCCATCGAGCCCGTACGCGGGCATCCGCAACATGACGATGCCGGGATTCACCTCGCACAGGGCCTCGTAGCTGATGCCTGCACGATCGATCGTTTCCGGAACGTTGTTCTCGACAACAACGTCGGATTTGGCGACGAGGCGCTTCAGAACGTCCAGCCCCTCCTCCGTCATGATGTCGAGCGTCATCCCCAGCTTGTTCCGGGCATGACTGTTGAAGTGAGCATGGCGGTTCCACGGGCGCTCGCCCGGATCCAGGTCCGCATAGGCAAAAAGCCCGCCTTGTCCGCCGGCGTGCATGCGCTCGACCATTTCTCGCGTCGCGCGCTGTTCAGCATTGCGTGTGCTCGGTTGGATGCGTTGCCGGGGTTCGACGCGGATCACCTCCGCGCCCCATTCGGCCAGCAATTGCGTGCAGTAGGGCCCGGCCCACACCACGGTGATGTCGACCACACGGATACCTTCGAGTGGTAATCGCTTGCTCAAATCACCCCTCCGCTGCGCAGTTCTGCGATCTCTTCCCTCGAAAACCCTAGCTCGCCGTGCAGAACCTCGTCCGTGTGTTCGCCAAGTAACGGCGCCCGCATACCGCTGCGGCGTGCGCCCCCGCTCATCTGAAAGGGACGGCCGACCGCGCGGTACGCGCCAACTGCGGGGTGGTCGACGTCCTCCCAGGGCGCCCGCTCGGAAAAATGCGGGTCCGTGAAGAGGTCTGCCACCGTGTTCAGCGACGCACCCACGAGGTGCTGTTCCTGTGCTTCTCGTAACGCTTCGGCTTTTTGCCGAGAAGCGGACCAGGTCACGTAGCTCGTCTCAACCTCGTCGACGTATTCGGGGTCGACTGCGCTCGATGGCGTCGCTGTCCTCGGGTCCTCCAGCAAATCCTCGCGGCCGATCAACCGGAGCAGGCTGGGAAGCCGCTTCCCGTAGCCAGCGAGCATGATGTAGCCGTCCGCCGTCGGACGAAAACCGGACCCCAGCGAAACACCATCCGTCACACGTTTCGATGGTGACCCGGTGTACGCGTATGCAGTGAGGTGGACCGTGCGGCGATCGCGGGAGCCCATCGCGGCCTCGTACAGTGAGACGTCCACATGGTCGCCTTCGCCCGTGTCCTCGGCTCGCCATAGCCCCGCCATCGTTGCGTAGGCAGCCACGGCACCGGCCTGGTATTGCGTGATGTTCCCGGCCAGCTTCAGCGGTTCGCGGTCGATGTGCCCGGTCGCATGCATCGGTCCACCCATCGCATAGGCGATAAGCTCGGAGGATTCGTAGTCGCGGTACGGCCCTGTTTGGCCGAAGTTCGAAATCGATACGTACAAGAGCGCCGGATTTATCTCACGGATCTCCTCGTACGAGAGGCCAAACTCGCGCATCTTGCCGGGCCGGGAAGACTCGACCAGGATGTCCGCCTCCCCCGCGAGCGTGCGCGCGATGCGCTGTCCCTCAGCTGTAGCCAGGTTGAGCGTCACACTTCGCTTGCCCGCGTTCACATGGAGATGGACCAGGCTGTGCTCCTGGTCCTCTATGTCATTGGCAAAGGGTTGCCACTTCCGTACGGGGTCGCCCGTGCCGGGTTGCTCGACCTTCACTACATCCGCGCCATACTCGGCGAGCAGACGGGTACAAAACGGCCCGGCCGCGTAGCGGCTGAAGTCGAGAACCCGGACACCCGCAAGCGGCATTATTCCAGTAGCCAGGAGACACCTCCGTAGAGCCGGCGCGTGACGCAGCGCGCATTGCGGTGCGTCCGATTGAGCGGGCAATGGTAGCGGATTATGCTCAAGCTCCGCGCGCGTCGTTACAAGGTGCATGCGCGTCGACTTCCTTATTTGCTGGTTGGAAGCCGTTATCAAGATGACCACGGCGAGCGCCCCGCTGGAGAGAGAGACACCATGAACCTGGCACAGCTCAGAACCTTTCAACTCGCCGCAGAACACGGGAGTTTCAGCAAGGCGGCGAGCGAACAGTTCCTGAGTCAGCCGGCCGTATCACTCCAGATCCGCCAGCTCGAACGCGAACTGGGAGTCGCCCTCTTCACGAGGACAGGGCGCCGGGTGCACCTCACCGCCGCTGGCGAACTGTGCCTTGAATACGTCACGCGCCTTACCAGCCTCTCCGAGGAGATGAAGCGCAGCCTGCAAAACATCGAATCGCAGGGAATCACCTTGACCGTTGGGTGCGCTCCGACGACGGCACAGAGCTACTTCCCGGCACTCCTCACGGAGGTGAAGGCCCAGGCGCCTGATATCCACATACGGGTCGCCAGCCTGAGTCCCGACCAGGCAGTCGCCGGAGTGCTGAACGCAGAACTCGACTTCGCTTTCCTGACGGATGGGTACCTTAGCGACCGGCTTACCGCCGAATACTGCTTCCCTTCCCGTTTGTTCATCGTTGCGCCACCCACCCATCCGCTCGCACGCAGGAAGCGTGTGCCCGCCGAAGAAGTCGTGACACATGACTTCGTCACCTTGCCGCCACCCTGGACAAATCCCCAGCGCCTGCGTGCCTGGGCGCGTAACTTCGACCTCGACGTCCGCGTGATAAACGAGCTCCCAACCTACGACGCGCTCAAGTCCGCGGTCCGCATGGGGCTCGGCCTCTCGCTCATCTCTGAAAATGCAGCGAGCGCGGAACTGCAGAATGGCACCCTTGCCATCGTTGATACACCGGGCATGCCCATCGAAATGCCGATCTACCTCGCGTGCCGGCGGGACACAGAACTCCTCCCCGCTGCGAAAGCATTCCGCGATATCGCGATGAAGGGCCGCTGGCGGCGAAACGTCGCCACTGCAATGCCCGGCCAGGTAGGCGCCTGAGCCAACCCGGTGGCGTCCTTTCGAAAAGGCTTATCAGCCGCCTTATACATCTGTGTCAGTTGATCGCTTGTTGCTAACGTCCGTCTGCCCTGAGAGCTCCGGCGCGATAGGGCATCAAACGGTGGAGGGGAGTACACATGGACCGCATGAACTACTGGAAACGTCAGAGGGCCTCGCGCAGGCGCTTCCTCCAGGGCGCGGGCGCCACGGCGGTCGGTACGGCCGGCCTCTCGCTTGTCGGCTGCGGAAATGACGACGACGATGCTGTCAACGGGGGCAACGGCGATGACAGTGACGATGCCCCGGGAGAAACGCCGGCAGCCGACGGCTC
>SKSF01000155.1 GCA_007118095.1 Dehalococcoidia bacterium | reverse complement strand
GCGATGTCGCCCTCACCGGCAATGCCGTCCGCTTCGAGAACCATGCGCCCGCCATGGGCCGGTGGTTCGATACCTACGCCTTCCGCATCGGGGATCCCGCGGAGCGCAAGGTCGCCCTCCTTTTCAAAAACGTCACCGAAAGCAAACAACAGGAACAGGTCCTGCGCGAGAGCGAACAGCGCTTCCGCAAAATGGCCGACACCGCACCCACGATGCTCTGGGTCACCGATACCACCAATGCCTGCGCGTACCTCAGCCACGCATGGTGGCAGTTCACCGGCCAGCACCCCACCGAAGGCCTCGGCTTCGGATGGCTCGACGTCATCCACCCCGAAGACCGCGAATACGCCCGCCACCAGTTCCTCTCCTCCGCCGAACGCCGCCAGGCCTTCGCCATGGACATCCGCATCCACACGCCCGACGGCGGCTACCGCTGGGCAACCGACACGGGCCGCCCCTGGTATGACGACGATGGCGAGTGGCTCGGCTATATCGGCTCCGTCGTCGACATCCACGACCGAAAGCTCACCGAGAGTACCCTCGCCGACGAACTCGCGGCGATGACGCGCCTGCACGGCCTCAGCACCCAGCTCACCGCCACCGTCGACCTCACATCGCTGCTCCAGGAAGTCCTCGACGCAGCCGTCGAACTCCACAACGCCGACTTCGGCACCGTCCAGCTCTACGACCCGGCAACCCGGACCCTCCAGCTAGAAGCACAACACGGGTTCGACCCCACTGTCGTGGCGGAACACTTCGCCATCATCAGCGAAGCCGACTCTTCGCCGTGCGGAATCGCAATGCGCGCTGGCAGCCAGGTCATCGTCGAAGACTTCCAGGACGATTCCCGCGCCGCATCCCATCGCGAGTTCGCCGCCCTCGCTGGGTACCGGGCAGCACAGTCGACCCCGCTCTTCGGGCGCAGCGGCGAGCTCATGGGCATGCTCACCACCCACTTCAGCCGGCCCCACCGGCCATCCGACCGCCAGCTCCGCCTGACCGACCTCTATGCCCGCCAGGCCGCGGACATGATCGCCGCGAGGCTCACCGAAGACGCCCTGCGCGAATCCGCCCGCCTCAAGGACGAACTGCTCGGCCTCATCTCGCATGAGTTCCGCAACCCCCTCACCACCGTCGTGGGCCACATTGGCGTGCTCGCCCGCGACTTCGAGAACCTCGATGACGATATTCGGCGCGACCTCATCGCTGACCTCGTCCGCGATTCGAGCCGCCTCCGCAACCTCATCGAGAACATGCTCCTCCTCTCCAAGGACGATGTCCTCGAAGACACCATCCTCGAACCCGTCGCGCTCTACCGCGTGATTCCACCGTTCGTCGAGACCGAGCGGGTCCGTGACCCCTCGCGCGAAATGCGGCTCAACATGCCAGCCGACGTGCCCATCGTCCTCGGCTCAACCGGCTACATCGAGCAGATCCTCGAAAACCTGGTGACGAACGCGCGGAAATACGGGCATGCCGGTACCCCTATCGAGGTCGTTGTGGAGCCACGCGAACACGATGTCAGGATTGCCGTGCGTGACCAGGGCGAGGTCTTCTCCGAGGACGAAGTCGCCAAATTCTTCGAACCCTTCTTCCGCAACCCCAATAACCCCGCACACGCGGACGGCATGGGCCTCGGCATGTCCGTCTGCGCCCGTCTCTGCAGCGCGCTGGGAAGCGAGCTCGCAATCCAGCCGAGGCCGAACGGCGGCCTCGAAGTCAGCTTCACGCTCGAACGAGCCGACGACGAATAAGCCAACCACACCCCTGGCGACAGGCACAGAGACGGCCCGCACCTTTGGCGCGGGCCGCTCTGTGTATGAGTGCCGGGTTTGTCCTTATTCCTCGTACGTCACCTGCAACGTCACCGGGACACTGAAGTTCAATGGCTCGCCGTAGCCGCCCGGCAGCGCTCCGCCGGGGAGCTGCAGCGAGCGGTGTAGCGTATGCGTTGTGGCGTTCGGTGCGTCGGCCAGCCCCGCATCGAGATCGTTCATCCCTTCACCCAGAACCGCCGTCGCCCAGGTCACGCATGCGGACGAGTTCGTGCCGTTCAGCGGAGACTCAACAGGAAAGAGCATCCCTTCGCAGATCGACGGGCCCGGGTCGCGCTGCCGGAGCTGCACCATGAAATCGAGGTGCTGGTCCACGTCGCCGAGCTGGACCGCATGGATGCCCAGTCCGAGCCACGTCGGCGAATAAAGTGCGTCGGACTCGTCGAGGAACGGATGCGGCACGTCGTCACCGTACCACTCGCCGTCCAGCCGGTAGGACATCCGCATTGGTTCCTTCCCGTACGGCGTTTCGAGCACCTCGGCGTGCATGAAGCTCACCTCCACATGCCGGGTCAGCGTGTCGAAGCTCCCGTACCCGTGGGAGACAAACCCCTGGCTGTCCTCGGCCACCGCCATGGCCTGGTACGTCGAACCTGCCTCCAGGTCGTCAAAGGTGTGCTTGAAGGACATGACGCCGGCGTCCCCGCTGTCCACCATCCGGTGGTACCCGTCGTCGTCCCACACAATGATCCAGGTCCGCGCCGGAGTATCGGTCGTGACCTCGAGCGTCGCCCCGACGCCATATGCATAAGCAACGCCGCTCGTAATGCACTGGACCGCGCAGCCCGGCCCCGCCTTCATGTCGTTCGAAGCGCTGTGGCCAGCCGGGCTGGCTGCCCGCGAACCTCCGATTGCGAAGCTATCGGCCCCACCCGGGCCGTCCCGGCCGTCGTCAACGGCGAGCTCACCGAGGATCATCCCCCCGTCGTCCGTGCGCACCGGTGCCGTCCGAACCGCATCGGCCCCCGGGTGTGCCGCCATGAGCTCCTCGATCGTCACGTCCCGCTGCACGGGTCCGCGAACGCTTCCCCGGTCAGCGGTAGCCGGGGTCGGGCTGACCGCCCCCGGCGTGACACCCGGGCGCATGGTGGCCCGGGCCACGACCGCGCCGCGGTCGGATGTTTCCTCGCGGGCGGTGGCGCTGTCCGCCCCCGCCGGGAGCACGGGCTCGAACCCGTTGCCCCCGCTGACAACGTGGCTCCCGGTGAACACCGCACTGGCAAGCACGGCGCCGGCGATCGGAAGGGTGATGAATGTCTTCTTGATGGTCATTTTCCTGTCACTCCCTGTGTGAGATGGGGGTTAGACAGGCGACCAGCCCGGTTCTTACACACTCCACGGCGTTGAGCGCCTTCTTTCTTCGTCACCATGCAGATCATCCCGGTTCCCGCACGCTCGCCTATACTGCTTCACACGCTCCTGCGGAAGAATCGTCCCTCTCCGGTCTCGTGCGCGGGGAGAGGGACGACGGCCCTCGCGTCTTGCCGGCCACGCCGGCGCCGGGAGGCAATGCCATGAGTGGTGACCTGGCAATACAGCGTGACGACGCCGCACTGGTCGAGGCTGCGCGCGGCGGTGACCGGCAGGCGTTCGCCGAACTCTACGAGCGGTACTTCGATGCCGTGTACGACTTCGTAGCGCGCATGACGCGCAACCGCGAAGAGGCCGCCGACCTGGCGCAGGAAACCTTCCTCAAAGCCATGAAGTCGCTCGGAAACCTCCAGGAGGGCGCCCGCTTCAAGACCTGGCTCTTCAGCATCGCCCGGAACGCCACCCTCAACCACCTCGAACGCGCGGGCCGCACCCGCCCGCTCACGGTCACGGCGGATGACGGCGCAGAGATGACCTTCGACGCCGTCGATCCCGCTCGGCTCGGCGACCCGGAAGAAGCGGCACAGGCGCGGGAGATGGCGACGCTGGTCTGGGAAGCAGCGAAAGGGCTCGAGCCCAGGCAATTCACCCTGCTCGATCTTCACCTTCGCCAGGGACTCGAAAGCGCCGAGATCGCCGAGATCATGGGCGTCACCCGGAATAACGGCTACGTCATGCTGAACCGCCTCAAGAAAGCCGTCGAAGAATCCATCGGAGCACTACTCATGCTTCACGACGGCCACAAGTACTGCTCCGGGCTCACGGACACTCTCGGCACAACCGAAGTGACGACCCTTGACCCCGCAACCCGGAAGCGCATCGAAAAGCATGTCTCCCGTTGCGACGAGTGCGCCCAACGCCGCAAGCGGCTCCTTTCGCCGCTGTCCATCCTTGGCGCGTTCGCACCGGTCTCAGCGCCCCTCGTCGCCAGGCAGCGCATCGCAAGCGAACTGGCCGAACAATGGCCGGGCGAGCCGCCCGCTGGAGACGGCCCGGGCGGAAGCGCGGGTGGAAGCAGCCCACCAGGCAATAGCCACCGTCCCGGCAGCGGCTGGAGGGGCGGCCACCCGGCCAGGCGTGCCGTAATCCTGGCCGCATCAATTGCCACGGTCGCGGCCGTGCTCCTCCTCTTCGTTCCCGCCAGCCCCGTCGCACTCAACAGCAACGATCCCGCCGGCGCCACGCTCCCCGCGTCTGGACCGGCCCCGGCCGGGGACGCGCCGGGCCTTGCCGCCACGACGACGCCACCGGCAGCCCCCACGGCCCCTACCACACCCGCAGCCCTGGACGCCGCCGCCACTGCGACCCCCGTCCCAACGGCCTCGGCTGTTGCCACCGCCACACCGTCGTGTACGCCGGCCCTCGAATCCACCTCCCCGGTCATCGATGCCTCTACCCGGGGCGAAGCCGTCATCACCCTGGTAAACACCACCGGCTGTCATGCGCAGGTCAATATTGCCGTTAGCGCTGGCGAAGCCTGGCTCTCCATCGCCGAACCCGAACGACCGGTTTCATTCGCCCCATCAGCCACCCGTGACATCAGGTTGCGTATCAACCGTTCCCGTCTCCAGCCGGGCACAAACTCCGGCGCGATCACCACCACAGCCAGCCCGGGCGGCCACCAGGTCACCGTCGACGTGCATGCGGCCGGCCCGGCGGTCACCGCTACCGCCACTACTGCTGTCCCGGCTACAGCCACGCCCCTCCCGCTCACGCCGAGCGCCACGGTTGCCATCCAGGACGTCACCGTCTGCATCGATAGGCCTGCAATGCTCGTGCGGTTCAGCGTCCAGGTCGCGAGGGAAGCGCTCATCGCCGGGGTAGTCGTCGCGGCTGGCTCGCAGGTTGCCGCTTTGCGCTCCGGCCGGGGGGACGGCGCATGGGCCGGGGTGCTCCCGCTTGATCGCGACACCTTCGCGGGCCCCTGGCTCGTGGCCGCCCGCAACGACGCCGGCGGCGAAGCGACCACCACGCTCGACCCGGGCGCGGCACCTCCCTGTCCACCGCGCTGACGCCCACCTCGCCCTAGCGCCCCCGCAGCTCCCGGATGTTGTCGAAAATGATGAGCAGCCCGATCAACGCGACAACGGCAAGGATGATCTCCCAGGAGAACTCGTAGAGCAGCACGAGCGCTGTGGCCACGGTCAACCCGAGGACCACCTTGATAAGCAGCCTGGTGAGCGTGCGGCGGAACAGGCTCTCAATCCCGATAACCACGGCGACAAAGACGGCGATCGGCACAAGCACGTCATCGACCCCGGCAAAGAGCAGGACGACCGCGCCCACGAGCAATATCCCCGTGCTCACGGCGGCCCAGATTTCCGCCGCGATGTTCCGCCGGCGTTCGTTCGGCGTCTCGGGCACGTGGGCATGGCGGATATGACTGCGCACGTCGCCACGGCGGCGCTCCGGGGGCTCATCGCGCAGACCACGGCACTGCTCCAACGTGTCCCGCAGCTCGGAATGGCGCCGTCCAAGCTCCAATCGTTCTGCTTCGAGCTCGCTCAGCTCCATTTGCCGCCGCTCCGCCACATCTCGCAGGTGTGCACTCCGCCACAGCGCCCGGACCTCCAGCTCTAGCCGCGGCAACGCTTCGTCCATTTCCGTGATCGTGGCATTGACGGACGCCACTTCCTTCTCGAGTGCCGCTATCTGTTCCTCAAGGAGTTGCGCCGCGTCACCTTCCGCGGCCACCTTGCGCAGCCCCGACCAGCCCAGCGGGTCGCGCCACGATTCCCGCACAGTGCCATCCCGCGTGTAGCGCGGACCCGCGGGAGCAAGCTCGCCGGCGAAGATGTCCCGGACATCGAGCCCCCACAGGCCGCGGAAATTCCGCACCCATGGCGTGTCGTCGTCGATGCACACAGGCGTCCACGCGGTGTCGCATCCGGGGCCAACGCTCTTGCCGTCACCCCGCGCATAGTCGACAAACGGCACCCGGAAGAACCGCTCCGCGACCACGTCCCCTCCGCGTGGCGCTCCCTGGCGCAGGATGTTGCGCCAGACATACTCGACCCTGCCAAGCACCTCGATGACGCGCCGCAGGGGACGAAGGGGCACCTCGACGAGGTATTCACCGGGGATGAAGTACGAGGCATGCGAACCCGCGCCAACGAAAACCACGGGATGGTCCCCCTCGCGGCGCAGCTCCGGGTCGTCCCAGTGACGGCGAAGGTCGTCGCCGGCAGCGTCGTGCGCGGCATACGCAACCCATGCGGGCTGCAGGTCGCCATCCGTGGTGCTTTCCAGGTAGACGAAGATCTGCTCCCAGTCAGCCTCGTGGTCGTTGACCCCGTAGAAAGAGGAGCGCCAATCGTTCATGGCATAGAAGAACAGGTACTGCAGCGCGACGTAGCCACCGTCGCGGACAACGCGCCCGTAGTACACGTACCCGGGCGCCTCGCGAAACATCTCGCGGTAGCGCATTTCCGCGCCGGCCGCCGTCCCGCCCGGCACCGTCCCACGCAGGTAGAGCGACAGCGTGAACAGCCCGTCGACGAAGCGCGCGAGCAAGCCGACCCGTGCCAGACGCCCCGGCGCGCGGAACTCGGCGCGCGACTGCGCCTTCCATTCGACCAGCACCCTGCCGGAAAGCGGCTCCTCAACAAACTGAAGCCATTGGCTCGTGCCCGGTGCGGGCGGCCCCGTCGCGGCAAGCGAGTCGATATCCAGGTCACCGGGCGCGAACAACTGCACCGGGTCCTCTCCCGACCGTGCCCAGAGAGAGCAGCGGCTAACGTACGGCTCAACGGGGGCGGGAAAGAACATCTCGCCTTGCGTAAAGCGAAGGATCGGCTCGTACCGGCGCAGCAGCTCCAGGTCGCTCCCGCTGCTCATATGCGTGTGTCCCGTGCGGGCGCGGCCTGGAACGCCCGGCGGACTTCCCACTGGTTCAGGTAGAAGACGACCACGACGCTCATGGCCATGACTGGATACGCAGGCTCGCCATCGAAGTACGCGGCCAGGGCCCCGGCCATACTTCCCCCGATCCAGACCATCGTCGCGAACCAGGCCCACGGCCGCAGCCACCAGAGGCCCGCCGCGATCGCCAGCCCGACAACGGCAGCCAGCGGCGGCAGCGGATCAAACGCGCGCATATCTTCGATTGGCTGGATGGGATCGAAGACAAACGGCCCGGGCAGGTAGATGCTCAGTGTGACGGCTATCGCGTGGATCGTCTGCAGCAGCGCGATGGCAACAACCCCGAGGGGGCGGCCAGCCACGCGCTGGTGAGCTGTTTCGTCACGGGCCGGGCCGTCTCGTTCCACGAATCACTCCTGCCGTGCGGTCTCGCACCCCATTATTCCTGCTGTCCCGCGGCAATTGCGTGAAGTCGTGGTTCGAAGCTGCCCTCAGGTGAACTGCGGCATCACTTCCTTCGCCAGCTTTTCGAAGTACGGGATCGTCGCGGACGGCCGCATCCCCGGGAAAGTGGCGAAGTACAGCAACGAAGACACGCCCATTGCCTTCATCGCCTCCACCTCGGCGACCGTCTCTTCGACGGTACCAAACATGCCCGACGACGCCCCCGGCGACCGTCCCCGCTCGAGCGAGCGCCCCATTGCCGTATCCGTCGGCAAGTCAGCCGCCGTCCCGTACCAGTCGGCGTAGTTCGCCATCCGGTGCCGCGCATGCGGCCCGACCTCCGCCCAGGCTGCCAGCGGGTCGTCAGCCGGGAGCTTCCAGGCAAACGTGCAGATGTTGTCCGGCCCGGTCCGCCCGTATTCTTCACGCGCGGCGCGGTAGGTGTCGTACAGGGACGATGGCCCGACCGCGATAAGCCCGTCCCCCATCCGCGCCGCCCGCCGCACGGGCGCATCGGCGCGGCCAGCAAGCCAGATCTCGGGCCCGGGACGCTGCACCGGCTTCGGCGTCACCGAAATATCGCGAAAGTTGTAGTGCTCCCCGTCGTACGACTGCGCGCCATCGGCCCACGCCGCCCGGATGACCTCTATCCCTTCCTCCATCAGCGACCGCCGCGAGGCACGCGGGACGCGAAATGCGTCGAACTCTTCCAGCTTGTACCCCAGCCCCAGGCCGAGCCGCAGCCGCCCGTTCGAAATGACATCGACCACGGCCGCATCCTCCGCAACCCGGATCGCGTCCTGCAGCGGCAGCAGCAGCACAGCCGTCCCGATCGTCACACGGCTCGTGCGCGCAGCAATGGCCGCCGCCGCCGTCAGCACCGACGGCAGATACTCATCGTCGATGAAATGGTGCTCCGTGACCCAGACCACCGGGAAACCGAGCGCCTCCATCGCCTGGATGTGGTCCAGCGTCTCCGCGTAGAGCTCGGCAGGCGGGATGCGCCATTGCGGCGGGTTCCGAAAGTCGTAAAGCAAGCCAAATTCCACGGGGGATACCTCCGGCGCGAGTGCGCGCAATCTACACGCGCCGTCGGCCGCACGCACACGTCACCCCCGCCGCGCCGCGACGACCGCAAAGGCAACCGCCGCAATGACCCACCCCACCGTCGCGAAGAGCCCGCCGGCCACACCGGGCACCCACGTCGTTTCGAACACGTGTCCCAGCGCGACGCCGTCACGTGCCGGCCCGGGCAGGTACGCGAAAAAGTTGTCCTGCAGCGCCGCCGGCACACGCGGCCCGGCGAATTCCGGCGCCCAGGCAAGGAACAACGCCAGCATGACCCCCATCCCGGTGTGTCGTACGGCGAACGCCAGCGCAGCGGCCAACAACGGCAGCACCGGCGTCAGCAGCCCGCCAGCAATGATTGCCCGCATCGCTTCCCCGCCGGTCACCGCTACGGACGGCGCGCCATAGCCCCCGAGCAGCAGCTGGGCGAAGCCAATCATCGCGGCCATGGATACCAGCCCGGAAAGCGCGGTAAGCAGCGCGACCGCCGCCAGTTTCGCGGCTGCCCATCGTCCCCGGTTCGCTGCCGGCAGGCTGTTACCGCCCTCGTAACCAGGCGCAACGGCCAGCACCCCGGCGATGACGAACGCGGTCGTACTGGCCACTGTCCCAATCACCGGCAGGGCGACCGGGTGAAAGTCGGCCTGCTGCGATGGCGTCCAGTCGTCCCACGTGGCGCCCGCTATCGCAGCCACGCTGGCAGCGATCGCCACGGACAGCACCACACCGAGCCCAATGCTCCACCGCACACCGCGATGCCCCCACACCGTCACCAGTTCGTGCCGAAACAGCAGGAGCAAGCCGGGGGCAGGCGGTTCAGCCGTACTGGTGGTCACGACATCATTGTCGCGCCCGCCTCCGCTCACGCATCTCCCCGGGATTCAGCGCCTTTGAAGCTACCCGCCCGGGCGGCGTCAGGCATCGCGCCGCCGGACCATCGCGACGGAGAGCGCGATCGCCCCTACAAGCCAGGCAGCCACGATCAGCGCGCCGACAGCGGGGTCGGAAAACGTCCGGGAGTCAACCAGGTGACCAATAATCACGCTGTCGCCGGCGGGCCCCGGCAGCAAGCTCACCACATTCTCCTGCCACCACCCGGGCAGCAGCGGGCCGAAGATCTCCGGCGCCCACAGCAACACCAGCACCCCGGTGATACCGGCCGCCGTGCTGCGCGTCAGAAACCCGATCGCCAGGCCAAGCAGCGGAAACACCGGCATCAGCAGCCCTATGCTGAGCACCGCGCGCATGGCGTCCCCCGTGAACACGCTCTCGGTAGGCAGATCGGCCGTCGAGAACACCGCCTGCCCCGCGAAGTACATGCCGAACGCGGACGCCATGCCGCCCACAAGCGTGAGCGCGGTAACGATGAGCACCTTGGCGAGGACCACGCGTGAGCGGCGCGGCGTCGCCGTGAACGTGAGCCGGACCAACCCGTTCCCGTATTCCGGAGTCACCGCCATTACGCCAAGCACCGCAAATCCGATGAGGCTCGCCACGATCCCGTTCATCGGATAGAGGATGGGGTCGAACTGCGCCTGTTCGCTCGCGGGCCAATCGTCATAGGTCGCACCGATCACAAGACCCAGCAGCGCGCTCATCGCAATGGATAACACGATAGCCAGCGCGAAGCTCCACCGGATGGCCCGCCATGTCCGGAGCTTCGCCCACTCGGCAGCGAGCGTATCGGTGAAGCCGGGCCCGGCTGCGGCCTGCGCTTGCGTTCCGTTCCTGGTCGCGACGCTGCTCATCGCGTCTCCTCCTCCTGGGCAAGTGCCGCCGCTGTCACGGCCACGTCATCCGGCGACGCGCCGTCCTCGCGCGACTGGTATTCGACGCTGTCGCGGGTGAGTTCGAAGAACGCCGCTTCGAGCCGCGCCCGGTGCGGCGAAAGCTCGTGCAAAGCGATGCCGCGCGCGGCCGCCAGCTCGCCAATAGCCGGCGCGCCAAGGTCCCGCACCAGGAGGGCGCCGTCCTCGCGCCGGATGCGGCCGCCTTCCTCTTCAAGCACCCCGGCAAACTCGTTGGCCTTCGGGGTAACCACGCGGACGTAGCTATCGGTGCTGCCCTGCGTCAGCGCCTCGATGCTGCCGTCAGCAATCAATCGCCCCCGGCCAATCACGATGACGTGCTCGGCGGTCGCCTCCATTTCGCTCATCAGGTGGCTCGAAACGAAGACCGTCCGGCCTTCGGATGCGAGCTGTTTGAGCAGGTTGCGGACCCAGCGGATGCCCTCGGGGTCGAGCCCGTTGACCGGCTCGTCGAACATCAGCACCTTCGGGTCGCCGAGCAGCGCCGTTGCGATGCCAAGCCGCTGCATCATGCCGAGCGAAAACCCGCCCGTCCGCCGGTCCGCGACCTTTTCGAGGCCCACAAGCTCCAGTACCGCCGGGACGCGTCCCGGGGAAACCTTCCCCGCGCGCGCTACCCACCGAAGGTGCTGCTCGGCGGTCATGCCCCCGTGCACGGCCTTCGCGTCCAGCAGGGCGCCCACCTCGTGCATCGGGGCGGACAGCTCCCGGTAATCCTTGCCGTTCACCGTGGCCGCACCCGCGGTCGGGTTGTCGAGGCCCATAATCATCCGCATCGTGGTCGACTTCCCCGACCCGTTCGGTCCCAGGAACCCCGTGACAATACCCGGCTGCACCTGGAAGGAAAGCTGGTCGACCGCGAGCGTTTCGCCGAATCGTTTTGTTAATCCTCGTACTTCAATCACCGTCCGCTCCCTGGATGGAAAGAATGGCACCTGCCGGCGCTAGCGTCCCGCGGGACATCCCCGCGTTTACGCGGCCTTGTTCTGTATGGGGATGTCCCGGATGACGTACCAGCACGCCGCCAGCAATCCGCCGATGAGCACCAGGTTGTACAGCGTGGCAAGCGCGGGCTGGATGTCCGCGGAGCCGGCAGCCTGCTCATAGATGTTCATGAACGGAGTCCAGTCACTGGTGATGAACATTTGCGACACGATGGCGACAATGATCGCCGCCGTCAGCGCAATCCCCGCTGACCATGCCCCCCGGTACCAGGCCGCACCGATGAGCGCACCGCCCACAAACCACAGTCCCTGGACGAGCCACCCCTGTACGAATATCCAGTGCAGTTCCGAGGGCGACGTGTAGAGTCGTCCATCCGATACGTCCTGTGGCCACCCGGCAACCTCGTAGAGGCCGCGTTCGAGCACAAAACCCGCCGCGACCATGGCGGCCAGCGCTGTGACGAAGACGCCGGCGAACATGGCGGCCTGCATGGCGAACTCGCGCCGGGTCTGCCCGTGCGTTATGTGCAGCGGCAACTGCGAATAGCCAAGATGGATCCCGATGAAGACGGCATAGAAGCGCACAGCCTCGGTTGCGCGGTCCCAGCCGCTGACTTCGATACCGCGGACCGCTGCCACGGCCAGTATCACCACCAGCACAAACGCGACGAAGCCTGCCCAGACAAGCAGCGCAAAGCTCACATGTCCTTTCACGAGCGGCCAGGGGAACGAAGGGGCGCCGGGGGACTGCCCCGCCGCTGCACTATGACCGGTCATCTTCACCCTCCTGGGACGATGTGAGGTGCACGAACAGGTCCTGCAGCGGCAACGGCCCTACTTCGAGCCCCGCCTCCACAGCCTTGCGCCGCAGGTGGTCGTCGAATTCGCCGTACACAACCGCCGAAGCCGTCGGCCCCAGCTCGCGGCGCTCCAGCACCGTCATTCCCGCGACAAAACGGTCGACCGTATCGCGGGGACCGATGACGTTGGCGCCCCGCATCCGGAACGCCTCCGCCTCGTCCTGCAAAATCAGCCGGCCCTCGTGCAGGATCAGCACCTCTTCGAAAAGCAAGCTCACTTCTTCGATCAGGTGCGTCGACACCACCACCAGTCGCGGATGTTCCATGAAGTCCCGCAGCAGCTCGTCGTAGAACACGTACCGTGAGGGTGCGTCGAGTCCCAGGTAGGCCTCGTCGAACATGGTCACGGGCGCCCGGCTCGCGAGTCCCAGCGTCACCGCCAGCGCGGCCCGCTGTCCCCGGGAGAGGTCACCCACCTTCTTCCTTGCCGAAAGCTCGAAGCGGTCCAGCAGCCGGCGCGCATAGGCGTCGTCCCAGTACGGCCGCATCCGTGCGGCGAACTCGAGCCCCGCCTCGACCTTCTCCATGCTGTCGACTGTGTCGGCGCCCTCGCGGATGAGGCACACCTTCCGCGTCGCGTTGCCGTTTTCGAACACGGGCTCGCCATCGACCAGGGCTTCGCCGGCCGTGGGGCGACGGAACCCGGCAAGGAGCGACATCAGGCTCGTCTTGCCCGACCCGTTCCGTCCCAACAGGCCATAGATGCGCCCGTCCGCCAGGCTCAGGGACACGTCGCGGATTGCCTCGACGTCCCCGTAGTCCAGCGAGAGGTTGCGCGCTTCCACCCGGACCGTCATTCGTCTTGCTCCTCATGTTCATGCACTTCGATGCGCCGGATGATTTCGCTCACCGGGATACCGATCGAACGCGCCTCGGCAAGCATTGGTTCCACCACATCCTCAAAGAACCGCTCGCGCCGCTCGGCGCGAAGCTTCTCGCGGGCGTCGGGGCTCACAAACATGCCGAGCCCCCGGCGCTTGTAGAGCACGCCCTCGTCCACCAGGAGCTGGAAGGCCTTGGCCGCCGTCGCCGGGTTAATCCGGTAGAACGCTGCATATTGGTTGGTCGACATCACGGGCTTGTCTGGCTCCAGCTCGCCACTGAGGACCTCGCCCCGTATCCGGTCAGCGATCTGCCGGTAGATCGGGCTTGCGTCGTCGAAAGCAAAGCTCATGTTCACTGGTTCCTTACATCACTAATGAACCGTAGATCCGGCGAGGCACCCCGTCAAGCCCCCCGCGCACAAAAGGCGAACCGCCTTCGCCCGCGCAGGCCATGGCCGCTATCATCCCCGCAAAAGCACCCCGCGCCCGCGCGGGGCACCGGAGGACGCAATGACCCTCGCCCACGAGATCGACCTCACCGCCCTCGAAAACTACGAAGCCGAAGGCCAGCCCCACGCCATGTTCCGCTGGCTCCGCCAGAACGACCCCGTCTACTGGCACCCACAGGCCGACGGCCCCGGCTTCTGGGCCGTCACCCGCTACGAAGACGTCCGCACCGTCTCCCGCGACCCGGAGACCTTCTCGTCCTACCGCGGCGGCATCCACATCGGCACGCCCGACCCGGCCACGCTCGAAGGCGCGCGCAACATGATGCTCTTCAAGGACCCGCCCGAGCACACGCGCTACCGCCACCTGGTGAACAAGGGTTTCACACCGCGCTCCGCCGCCATGCTCACCGATCGCATCCAGGAGCTGGCGCGCCAGATCGTCGACGAAGTCATCGAACGCGGCGAGTGCGACCTGGTCACCGACATCGCCGGCGAACTCCCGTCCTACGTCATCGCCGAACTCATGGGCATCCCGCTCGAAGACGGCCGCGAGCTCTACGAGTGGACCGAGATCATGCACTCCACCGACCACAGCATCCCGCTCGAAAAGCGCCAGCAGGCCCTGCCCAACATGCTCCGCTATGCGCAGTCGGTCGCCGACGCCAAGCGCGCAAACCCGGGCAACGACATCGCCAGCAAGCTCGTCGGCTCCGAAGTCGATGGTCACGAGCTCACCGACGAAGAGTTCGACTGGTTCTTCCTCCTGCTCATCAACGCCGGCGGCGACACCACCCGCAACCTGGTCGCCGGCGGCATGGAAGTCCTCTTCCACCACCCCG
>SKSF01000131.1 GCA_007118095.1 Dehalococcoidia bacterium | reverse complement strand
GACAATGGCGTAGACGACAATGGCCTCGACGACAACGGTCTGGATGACAATGGCGTCGATAATGGTACGGATGATAACGGGATCGACAACGGGACCGACGACAACGGCGTCGATAACGGGACCGACGATGGCATCGACAATGGCATGGACGACAATGGTGTCGACGATACCACCACGGACGACGCCGTCGACGATGACCCGGACGCCCCGGATGCCGGTACCGGGATGCTCGGCGGTGACAGCGGCAATTCCGGTCTGATGGTGCTGCTGGTCGCGGCCGGTATCGTCACTATGGCGGCAGGCGCTGCTGGTTTCGTGCTCGCCGGCACGAGGCGCAGCGAAAGCTAGCCGATAACGAAGCCCGCACCCGCGTGACCCGGGCAGATGCCCGGGTCACGACGTCCCGTCCCGGTCCCCGGGGCGGGACGTTGTCTTGTGAAATGGGACGCTCCAGGTGGTAGCACGGACGCGTT
This sequence comes from Dehalococcoidia bacterium, assembly GCA_007118095.1. Lineage (GTDB taxonomy): Bacteria > Chloroflexota > Dehalococcoidia > Tepidiformales > Tepidiformaceae > SLAK01. The sequence goes on along the minus strand of SKSF01000131.1, from coordinate 3,737 downwards.
CGTTGGCTGATCTCGCGCGGTTCGAGCGTGGTGGAACGCGGGTGGCTGGCGGCGCCAGTTTCCGTTGATCCTGCTGGTGCTTGTGCCCGGTGACTGGCGTTTCCATCGACATGCCGTGTTTTTCTCCCCCTGAACACTGGAGGAGGGTCAGGTCAAAGAGGCTGTCCTGGTGTTCACGAGGGGTAAATGCTGCAGGGGTGAGGCAGTGATGCAATACCCGCGTTAGGCACAGCCGGGGCTGCGTTGTGAGTGAGGCGTGAGGTCATCTCTAGCGTGGTTACCAGCTCCATTGGAGTTTCCCGGCAACGCGGGTGCCGGCGACAGGCTCTTCCCCAAAGGAGGAACACGAGTGAATTTTTCGATGACGGGCGAGCGGACGGCGAGCCGGGGGCTGGTGCTCCTGGCAGCGCTTGCGGCGCTCGCCCTTGCAATTGGCGGGGCCCTGTTCAGTGCGACGGGCTCGGCTTCGGCACAGGACAACGACGACAACGGCCTCGACGACAACGGCATGGATAACGGCCTTGACGACAATGGCGTCGATGACAACGGAATGGATGATGGCGTTGACGACAATGGCATCGGCAACGGCGTCGACGACAACGGCGTGGACGATGGTGTCGACGATAACGGCATCGACGACGGTGTCGACGACGACGCGATGACCGACGACGATGCGGCTGACGACCGCGAAGATCCCGGCGCGCCGGATACCGGTACCGGGAACGTTGGTGGCCAGGGCGCGAACACCGGCACGCTTCTCGGCCTGATGGCGGCGGGTGTCGTCGCGATGGCCGCGGGTGCGACTGGTTTCGTGCTCGCTGGTACGAAGCGGAACAACAGCTAGGTCAAAGCCCAGCCGCCACCCGCGTGCTGTGTGCGGCCTCGTAGCCGAGGCCGCGACACAGCCAGAGAAGCTCCACCCCGCGGGGTGGAGCTTCTCTGTGTGGACGGGGGGTTAGCGGACCAGGAATTCGTCGGCGGCCCAGCCCCCGCGGCCGTCGGGCGCCCGGACGGGGAGCCAGCCGTTGCGGGGGTCGTCATCGTCCCGCTCGAAGAGGAGGACGCCGTCGACGAAGCAGTCGAGGGAGTCCGCGCCGCTGGACGGGGATTCGCGGACGTTGAGGCAGGAGCCACCGGTCTGGACGCGGAGGGGCTTCCCGATCGTGAGGTGCCAAGGTTGTATCTGCGTGTGTTCGCGAGGGAGCTCATTGATTACGTGCACGGTATGCGCAGCGCGGTCTATGAGCACTGGAAGGAAGGCGGGCTGCCCTGCGCTTTCATCGTCGTCCGATGGGAAGTCCGCGTTCCCGAGAAGAAGCCCATTTCCCAGGTCCTGGGCGACAGAAATCCTGCCGCCCTCCCACTGGTAGGCGGCCGAAGCGTCGCCTTCCTGTCCGGTTGCGACCAGCAGCCACGGGCGATGGACATCCGGTTCCACCGGTGCCCCGGAGAAGAACAGTTCACCGTCGTCGCTCCGGGCCAGGAGCGCAAGCCTTACCGCCGGTTCATCGGGGAGATCCAAAGCTATCCCATCCGTGCGAACGTATTGGTGCGTTTCCGTGTCGTGGGTGATGCGCCAGAAGGCAGAGGTGTTGCTTGCCGGGTGCGCTTCGCCCTCTGCGGGTGGATCTACTGGCTCGCCGGTCTCCGCGTACCAATACGTACGGTCGCCTTCATCATGTGAGACGAGCAGGATGCCCTGCTCATCAACGGTATGAATGTATGTTCCGGCTTGAACCTCACGTTGTTCCGTCCAGGAGCCCCCCCCATCGCCTGACGTAAGCAGGATGCTTTCGGCGCCGGGTTGCGGTTCACCGAACGGACCGCACTGGCTGCGGGGTTCGAGGCAGAAAACGGCGGCCATCAGCGCTCCACCCTGGCCGATAGCAGCAGAGGCGACATAGCCCTGGTCGTACCGATCAGCAAATCCGAGGACGGACTCGGTGATGAGATCCCCGCTTGCTGCCCGGTACGCCCGGTGGATGTTGACGCTTCCGTGTGGCCGAGCACTTTCGTTGAAGTAGAGGACCCAGTCTTGAGGTACGTCCACTGGATCCCCCGCGGACAAGGGTTCAACCTCGAGGCCCGCGAACTCCTCGAGCGGTTCGGCGCCTTGCCCGGCGCCCTCATCGGGTGTTGCCACAGGGGTCAGTTCGGCGGGGGGAGGGGTGGCGTCCTGGTCGGGGGCGGCGGCGTCGTCGCGGTCGAGGATAACGATGGCGGTGACGGCGACCGCGGCGACCCCGGCGGCCGCGCCGCCGCCGATGGTGGCCCAGCGGAGCACGCCGGGCGCCGCGAAGGCGTGGGCGAGGTCGCGGATGCGCGCGCGGAAGCCGTTTTGCTGCCGCCACCACTCGGCGGCTTCTTCGCGGGTGTCGAGGGCGAGGGTGGAGAGGATTTCGCTGACGTGCCACTTCGCGCCGTCGAGGGAGATGCCGAGCTCGTCGGCGACCTGGCGGTTGGTGTGGCCTTTGACGAGCAGCGCGAGGACCTGCTGCTGGCGCGGGGTCAGGTCGTTGCGGGTGCGGTAGTGTTGGCCTTCGCCGGGGCTTCGGGGCATGGGCGCACGCTACGGGTGGTGTGAAACGAATTCACTACCCGATCGTAAAGATGGTGCGCGGGTTAGTCTTCTGTTTTCGCGCCGGGGCGTGGCGCGCGGGCTCTTGCTTCGGCTTTGAGTTCTTCGAGCTTTTGTTCGGCTTCGCGGCCTTTTTCTGTCTGCCGGGCGCGGCCGAGGACGAGCCGCCCGCCGCGTGAGCGCACAAGGTAGAGGCGGAGCACGGCGATTGGCCGGCCGATGCGCAGTCCGCCGATGAGCCGGATGGGCTGGACCAGGCGGGCGAGCCGCGTGAGCGCGAGCAGTTCGGGCAACAGCGGGAAGGAGACGACGACGATGGTGACGTTGAGCCACTTCTGCCGAATGGTGCTTCGGCGGTCGGTGGAGACGGCCATGGCGAACGCGAACTCGGCGGCGAAGACGGCCCAGACGGTCCAGTCGAGGACGAAGATGTACCAGCCGTCCCACCTTTGCATGTGGGCATAGGTGAGGGGGATGGTGGCAATCGCCGCGATAATGATCGCGACTTCGAAGACGCGGTCGATGATGCGTTGGCGTTCGGCCGGGAGGTTGAGCCGCATCGCCCCATCATGCGGTATTTGGCGCGGGGAAGTGAGGAGGTGCGCCCGCCGGGCGGCCTTGACACGGCGGGACGCACCGTGGGCGCGGCGACGGGGTAGTCGGTAAATCGCGCCCGCCCCGGAGCCTACGGCACCAGCGATTCCGTTTCCCTACCCGATGGTAAAGATGACGATATGTTGCCCCGTGGCAGCAGGCGCCGTGAACGCCAGAACGCCAGGCCGCGAGGGCTCGTGCGCGTCGGTGTCGTGTTTCGCGCGTGTTTCGAATCGTGCGCGAAATCGGCACCGGCTATCTGTCCCTGCCCGCCCATAGGCGCGCGTTTATTGAACGTGCACGCGGGAGTGGCATCGTAACTGGTGCGTGTACTGCCCGTGGCGGGGTGCACGGCGGACGACACCACGTCCGGGTGCCCGGACGGCTGGTTCATCCGCATACAGGAGTAATGATTGATGTTGCAGATGCAGAGGGGTGTGCTCGACTTCGAGATCGAAGGGGCGGTGAATTTCCGTGACCTGGGCGGGCTGCCCGCGGGCGACCTGCGGGTGCGCCGCGGGATGGTGTTCCGATCGGGGATGACTCATCACATTGGCCCCGAGGG
>SKSF01000043.1 GCA_007118095.1 Dehalococcoidia bacterium | reverse complement strand
GGTGATGCGCCAGGTGAACGGTTCGCCGATGGCGACTTCGTCGACCGGGCCGGTCCCGTCGGACAGGTACGCTTCTTTGGTGACGGAGAGGGCGGGGGAGGGTTCGCTGGCGGATGCGTGCCTGGCGACTGCGGCAACCGCCACGGTAACGACCAGCAGCAGAACAATTGCCCCTGGCAACGACACACGACGCCGCTGAGATCCCGCGACATTTACCGGCATGCTCGCCCTCGCGCTTTGGCCCACGAGCCGGCGGCGGGAACGCCGGCCTGTGTGAGCATGGAGTGAATCGATGGTGAAGAGTACGTAAAGGTGAAAAGAGAGGCAACCCTCTCCCGAATGGCGTTCTGGAAGTCGACAAAAAATTGACACCGGGGCGCCGGGCAGGGGGTGCGGAGTCGCTTATCGTTCGTATACACTGCCCCAATACCTTCCGGGCGGTAAGCGCCCACCGGGGGATTTCGATGGCTTCACCCACGTACGTCGACGCACCGGGCCTGAACTTTGACTGGCTCAACCTTGATACCCAGCAGGGCATGGCGATCGAGCCGGGCCGACGCGGCCTCACGCTCGAAGAGATCAACACGATGACCTACGGGGTCGTCGACGAAGCAGGCCCGCCGGTATTCATGCCGCGGGGCGCGCAGGCCGATATCCGCTCGCCACGGCACGCACGGCAATACCGGAGCAAGGCAGATGTCTGGTCGGCCAGCGCGATGCTGCTTTATGAGGAAGCGCAGCAGCGGCAGTGGTCGAGCGCCCGCGACATCCCGTGGGACGCCATTCAGCCGCTGCCAGACGACATTGAGTGGGCCATGTGCACGCTGTGCACCTTCCTCACACAGGTCGAGTTCATCGCCGGTGACCTGCCGGGCCGGTTCATGGAAGAGGTGCACGGCGACCACTTCGAATCGCAGCTCTTCCTTGGGACCCAGGTGATGGACGAGAGCCGCCACCTCGATGTGTTCCGGAAGCGCGCGCTGGTGAACGGCGGCGGCATGGTGGACGCCGGGTTTGGCGCCATCAACCTGCTGAGCGTCGACGACTTCACCGAGATGACAGCGCTGCTACACCTGGTGGGCGAGGGCTTCGTGCAGACGCTCTTCCGGATGGGCGAGCTCATCTCGCAAAACGATGCCGAGAAGCGCATCTTTCGCCTGGCCGCACAGGACGAGAGCCGCCACCTGGCGTTCGGCGTGACGCACCTGAAGTACGTGCTGGATACCGAGCCCTGGCGCAAAGAAGAGCTGCACCACTACCTGGATATCCAGGAAGGCGCGCTGGGCGAGAGCCAGCAGGCGGGCCTCACGACGAACCCGACGACCGGCGAAGCGCTTGCCATCCTCGCCGGCGGCGGCGTCGAGAAGATGGATGAGGGCTACCAGAAGCTGATGGTGATGCGGAAGCGGCAGGTGAACGAGTACATGCACCGGCTCGAGGTCATCGGGCTCGGTGACCGGCGCGACCGGATGGCCCCGGCACTCCGCGAGTTGCTCGACCCGGCCTGAACTCATTGATGAATCAGCACCCCGTCACAACGACGGGGTGCCCGCGTGCGCACAGACGAACGGAGGAAGGGGCGCAATGGAACTTTCGACAGCGACGAAGACGCGCGGCAAGGAGCTGGGCTGGGACGATGCGCTCATCGAGCGGGCCGAAGCGTCACGACTGAAGGAACGCGTATTCGCGAACCTGGCGATGATGAACCTCGCCCCCGAGAGGCTGGGCGCCTTCCTCGACATGATCGACCGAAACCCGGACCGGTTCGACAACCTGAGCTTCAACTTCATCCGGACGAAGTCGGAACGGGGTATCCGTGCAGTGCCGGGACCAAACGGGCTTGGTACGCCGCAGATCAACGTCGGCACCTATGGGCAGGTGCCCGACCGCTGGCCCTATGAGAACGACACGCCGCTAGGCGCGCACCCGGACTTCAACAATTACGGACCGGGCAGCTACACCATCTACGACAAGGTGGAGGTCTGGGCCGATGGCGTCGACGAGCTCTATGAAGACGCCATCCGGAACCGCTGGATCCCGGCAACCGACCTCACCTGGAAAGAGGGGCTGCGCGACCTCCCGGAGGAACTGGAGCGGGCAACGTGTCAGCTCGCAACGATCTATAGCTCGCACGGGCTGGTCGAACAGAAGATCATCAGCAAGTGGTTTGAGGACATCAGCTACGGCTTCCACGACGTGAAGTTGTTCCTGGGTACACAGGTCTACGATGCCGGGCACAAGGTGGAGGCGCTCCGCAAGCGTGCGCTCGCAAATGGCGGAGGGCTCGGGCAGGCACCACTCGGCACGCTCTACCGCGGCTGGTACGGGGCACTCAAATTCAGCGAGATGATCACGGCGCTGGACGTTGTCTACAAGTCGTACGAGCGCACGTTGTTCGGAGCGGCGCAGGACTTCGCAAAGACCGACCTCGACGCCCAGCTCTACGGGCTGATGGCGCAGGATGCGCAGCGCCATCTCGAATACGGAAAGCGCCATCTGCTGTATTACCTGCAGCACAAGGATCGCGCGCCCGGCTTCGTGAGCTTCTTCCTCAACCGCGCAGAGGCCGCGCTTTCGAACGAGCTGCGTCATGCCCCGGAGGAACGGGAAGCGCTGGTGCTCCTCCTGGGCAATGGGCGCGAAAACGCGGCAGAAGGCGTCGAGAAGCTGCGGGCGCTGCGGCAGAAACAGCTCATGGACTACGTGGCCGTGCTCGACGATGTGGGCATTGATCGCCTCCCGGCTGTGAACCCGGGCCTGGCGAAGATGGCGGAGGACCCGCTGACGGTGTGATAGCCTGACGGCATGACCATCCCCACCGTGCACATCGACGTCCCAATGGACGATCTACGCGCCTTCTGCGAGCGGTGGGGTATCGCGCGCTTCGCGTTCTTTGGCTCTGTCCAGCGCGACGACTTCGGGCCCGAGAGCGACATCGACGTGCTCGCCTGGTTCGACCCGGGGACCGGCCCCCAAACCGCGTTCGAGCATATGCGCATGGAACGCGAGCTTGCCGGGATACTTGGCAAGCGCGCGGAGGTCATCAGCTACGAGGCGCTGGGCGAAGGTCCGGACGCCCGTCGCCGGTCCAGTATCGAGAGTTCAGCGTACGTTGTTGTCGGAGCGTGACAGGGCTGCGCTGAACGACATAGTTGATGCGTGCCGGAACATCGCGGTCCACGCACACAACATGACCGAGCCAGGGTTTCACGATGACCTCTCGTGACGTCGCGCCACACTCTACGAGCTTGTCGTCATGGGCGAGGCAGTTAAGCGCCTGAGCCCGGCCTTTCGCGACCAGCATCCCCGCGTGGCCTGGAACGAGATAGCGGGACTTCGCGACATCGTAGTGCATCAGTATCACCGCGTAGCACTTCGGCTCATCTGGGGTACCACGCAACGCGACGTTCCAGCGGTCCTCGAATAAATCGAGGATGTGCTGGACTCGGAGAACGAAGATTGACGCCGGACGTCATTTCGTCACGGTTGCCGCAGGCGTAGAGTGCGGCGCATGAAACAGCGCACTCGCGTTCCCGGGCGGAACACCCGTGGCTAGCGCGCCGGCTGCCGCGGTCGACTCGGCACGCGGCTGGGTGGTCGTCGGGTCGGCGTTTGGCGCGACGTTCGTTGTGTTTGGCGTGGCGTACAGCTTCGGCGCGTTCTTCGACCCGATGGCCGAGGAGTTCGGCAGCGGGAGCGGCGCAACTTCGGCATTCTTTGGGATCACCACGTTTGTCTACTTCGCACTCGGGCTGTTCAGCGGGCGCGCGGTCGACCGTTTCGGGCCGCGGCCGCTCCTGCTCGTGGCGGCTGCCGTCATGGGGACGGGCCTGCTGCTCACGTCGCAGGTGAACAGCCTCCAGCTTGGTTATGTGACGTATGGGACCGGCGTTGGCATCGGCGTTGCGTGCGCCTATGTGCCGATGGTGGCCACGGTAGGGGCCTGGTTCGAACGGCGCCGGCCACTCGCACTCGCGCTGGGTGTGACCGGGATCGGGCTGGGGACGCTGCTCATGGCGCCGCTCGCCGCGTGGTTGATCGACCAGTTTGGCTGGCGGGAGACATACATCATGTTCGGCATCGGGAGCGCTGCCATCCTGGTAGTCTGTGCATTGATGGCAGCACGCCCACCAGCACCGGCGGGCGATGCCACGCCACTGCCGCTGAAAGACGTTATCCGCAAACCGCCCTTCCGGTGGCTCTATCTCTC
>SKSF01000201.1 GCA_007118095.1 Dehalococcoidia bacterium | reverse complement strand
CCAGCCGGTGGCGATTGAAGAAGGCTTGCGGTTTGCGATTCGAGAAGGCGGACGGACGGTGGGAGCCGGCGTCGTGACCAGCGTGTCGGACTAGAGGAGAAGGACAGGAGTACCCCATGGCCCGTCAACAGATTCGCATTAAGCTCAAGGCTTACGACCATCGGCTGCTTGATCAGTCTGCACGCCAGATCGTCGAGGCCGCGGAGCGCACCGGTGCCGCCGTTGCCGGGCCCGTGCCGCTGCCTACCGAGATCTCCAAGTACTGCGTCATCCGCAGCCCGCACGTCTACAAGGACTCGCGCGAACACTTCGAGATCCGGACGCACAAGCGCCTGATCGACATCCTCGAACCAACCTCCAAGACCGTTGACACCCTCATGCGGCTCCAGCTCGCAAGCGGCGTCGACATCGAGATCAAGCTGTAGCGATATGAGTATCGAAGGACTTCTCGGGAAGAAGCTGGGGACAGCACAGGTTTTCGACGAGAGCGGACGCCTCCGGGGCGTTACCGCGCTTGCCGTCGGTCCGTGCTATGTCACACAGCTCCGCACGCCGGAACGCGACGGGTACAGCGCTGTCCAGCTAGGCTTTGGTGAAAAGAAGCGCATCAACAAGCCCGAAGCAGGCCACCTCAAGGCCGCCGGCGGCAAGAACCTGCGCCACCTCGCCGAGTTCCGCACCAGCAACGTCGCCGACCACAGCCTGGGCGAACAGCTCGGCGCCGACCTCTTCGAGCTCGGTGAACGCGTCGACGTCTCCGCCAGGTCCAAGGGCCGCGGCTTCCAGGGTGGCGTCAAGCGCCACGGGTTCCGTGGTGGACCGAAGACACACGGCCAGAGCGACCGTCACCGCGCCCCCGGCGCCATCGGTGGCGGTACCGACCCCGGCCGCGTCTTCCCCGGCACCCGCATGGCGGGCCACATGGGCGACCGCAACGTCACCGTGCGCAACCTCGAAGTCGTCGCCCGGAACGACGAAGCGAACGTCATCTTCGTTGCCGGCTCCGTGCCCGGGCCCAAAGGCGGTCTCGTGAGAGTGCGCGTCACAAAGAAGGTGATGCAATGAAACTGCCAGTCATCGATAGCAACGGGTCGCAACTGCGCGAGATCGATGCCGCAGACGATGTGTTCGCCATCGAGCCGAACGCCGGCGTTGTCCACCAGGCGTACGTCATGCACATGGCGAACCGCCGGGCTGGCAGCGCACATACCCTGCGCCGCGGCGAAGTTGCCGGCTCCTCCGGTAAGACCCGGCGCCAGAAGGGCCTCGGCCGCTCGCGCCAGGGCTCCATCCGCGCACCCCATCGCGTGGGTGGCGGGAGTGCCAAGGGTCCGAAGCCACGCAGCTTTGCCAAGCGCATGCCCAGGCAGATGCGACGGCTCGCCATCCGGTCAGCGCTCAGCAATCACGCGGGCGGCGGCACGCTCAGCGTCGTCGATGGCATCATTCCCGGCGAGGCAAAAACCCGGAACGTCAAAGCATCGCTCGATGCCCTGGGCGCCGACCGCCGCGTGCTCCTCGTGAGCGGCGAACACGACGAGGCTCTGCAGCGTGCCGCGCGGAACCTCGACTTCGTCACCGTCATGCCGGCAGCGAACCTCAACGTTGTAGACCTGGTCAATGCACACCGGCTGGTCATGACCGAAGACGCTGTCCGCGTCGCCGAATCCCTCTGGGGCGGTGAACACCAGCGGCCAGCGCGCGGCGGCGTGGCGAAGGAGGCAAGCTGATGCCCTCGCAGATTCACCCGTACGCCGTTCTCCTGCGGCCGATCATTACCGAAAAGTCCACCGTGCTGACCGCGCAGGACAAGTACGTCTTCTCCGTTGACCCGCGCGCCAACAAAGCGCAGATCAAGGAAGCCGTCGAAATCGCATTCAACGTCCGCGTCGCCAACGTGAACACCATGAACATGAAGGGCAAGCCGCGCCGCTTCGGGCGCCGCGTCACGAAGCAGCCCGACTGGAAGAAAGCCGTCGTGACCCTTGTCCCCGGCGACACCATAGAACTGTTCGAAGGGATCTAGGCCATGGCAGTCAAGCAGTTCAAGCCAACGTCTCCAGGGCGGCGCAATGCCAGCGGCCATCGCTTCGAGGAGATCACCAAGAAGCGACCCGAAAAGTCGCTCACCGTCTCCCTCGGGAAGCGCGGTTCCGGCCGCAACAACCAGGGCCGCATCACGGTGCGCCATCGCGGCGGCGGGCACCGGCGGCTCTATCGCGTTATCGACTTCAAGCGGAACAAGCATGGCGTACCGGCTCGCGTCACCGCGATTGAATACGACCCCAACCGGACCTGCCGGATCGCCCTGCTCCAGTACCGGGATGGCGAGAAGCGCTATATCCTCGCCCCCAACGGGCTCCGTGTGGGCCAGGTTGTCATGAGCGGTCCCGACGCCGAAATCCGCGTCGGCAACGCCCTGCCACTCGGGTACATGCCCACGGGCACGCAGATTCACAACGTCGAAATGACGCCCGGGCGCGGTGGGCAGATGGTTCGGAGCGCCGGCGCATCCGCACAACTCATGGCCAAAGAAGGCGAATACGCCCTCGTGCGCCTCCCCAGCGGAGAAATGCGGCGGGTGCGCATCGAATGCATTGCCACGATTGGCCAGGTGGGGAACACGGAACACTCCCTCATCAAGCTCGGAAAAGCCGGGCGCTCACGTCACCGCGGCCGGAGGCCGCAGGTGCGCGGCTCCGTCATGAACCCGAACGACCACCCTCATGGTGGTGGCGAAGGTCGCGCCCCCATCGGTATGCCCGGGCCCAAGACCCCCTGGGGGAAGCCCACCCTTGGCTACCGCACACGCAGGAACAAGCGCACCGGCAAGTACATCGTCCGGCGGCGGACCAGGTAGGAGATAGCCGATGTCGCGATCAACGAAAAAAGGACCTTTCGTCCATCCCAAGCTCGAAAAGAAAGTGCTGGCCATGCAAAACTCGGGCCAGCGCAGCGTCATCCGCACCTGGTCCCGGGCATCCACCATCCTCCCCGAGATGCTCGGGCTCACGATCGCGGTCCACGACGGCCGGCGCCATGTGCCGGTCTTCATTACCGAAAACATGGTCGGTCACCGGCTCGGGGAATTCGCCCCGACGCGGACCTTCCGCGGGCACGTCGCCAAGAGCGACCGGCAGAGCAAGGTGAAGAGGCGCTAACGATGGAAGTGTCAGCGACAGCCCGGCATGTCCCGGGTTCCCCCCGGAAAATCCGCCTCATCCTCGAACGGCTGGACGGCCTCAACGTCGACCAGGCGCTTGCCGTGCTGCGCTATGCGCCATCACCACACGCACGCTCCGTCTCCAAGGTCGTCCTCTCTGCCGCCGCAAATGCCGAAAACAACTTCGACCTCGATGTGGACGAAATGGTTATCAGAAAAGCCGTCGCCAACGAAGGCCGCAGCCTCAAGCGCTTCCGTCCCCGGTCGCGCGGCCGGGTGAGCCCCATCCTCAGGCGCACGTCGCACATCACCATCGTGCTCGATGAGCGGGAGGCCTAGTCATGGGTCAGAAAGTCCATCCACACGGCTTCCGGCTTGGCTACATCTACGACTGGGAATCGAAGTGGTTCGCAACCCAGCGCGATTACACGGCAAAGCTGCATGAAGACCTCCGGCTGCGCGAGTACATCCTCAAGCAACTCCCGGACGCCAGCATCAGCCGCGTCGAAATCGACCGGAATGCGAACCTCGTCACCGTGACCATTCACACCGCCAAGCCAGGGATCGTCATCGGCCGCGGTGGCGCCAAGGTCGAAGAGCTCCGGAATGCCCTCGAAAGAGTCACTGGTGGCCGGATCCGCGTGAACATCCAGGAGATCCGCACGCCCGAGCTCGATGCCTACCTGGTTGCCCGGTCCGTTGCCGACCAGCTCGAACGCCGCGTCGCGTTCCGCCGCGCGGTCAAGCAGGCCGTCCAGCGCACCATGCAGCGGGGAGCCCGTGGCGTCCGCGTGTCCATCTCCGGCCGTCTCGGTGGCGCTGAGATGTCGCGCAACGAAGTCGAAACCGCCGGCCGCGTCCCCAGGCACACCCTGCGCGCCGATATCGACTACGGGCTCGCCGAAGCACGCACCACCTATGGCCGCATCGGCGTCAAAGCCTGGGTCTACAAGGGAGACGTCCTCCTCGAGCCCGAGCGCGTCGAATCCGAAGCCCCCGTCGAAGAGGCAGCCGCACCAGAAGAAGTGCCGGGGGAAGTCGAGACAGCCGAGCCCGCGCCCCCATCACCCGCTCCGGCCGCCGAACCCGGCCACACCGCCATCACCATGGAACAGCAGGAAGCTGTCCGCCGCGAAAGCCAGGAGGGAGGCTCCTAGCATGCTGCAACCACGACGCGTCAAGCATCGCAAGCACCATCGCGGCCGGATGAGCGGGAAAGCCATCAGCGGCAACTACGTCGCATTCGGCGAATTCGGCCTCCAGGCCGAAAGCGCCGGCTGGGTCGATGCCCGTCAGATCGAATCTGCCCGCCGCGCCATGAACCACCAGATGCGCCGTGGGGGAAAGATCTGGATCCGTATCTTTCCCGATAAGTCCGTCAGCGCCAAACCCGCCGAAACCCGCATGGGCTCCGGCAAAGGCGCCCCCGACCGCTGGGTGTCCGTCGTTAAACCGAACCGGATCCTCTTCGAAGTCGCCGGTGTGTCGCGCGAAGTCGCGCTCGAAGCCCTCCGGCGCGCATCTCACAAACTCCCCGTTGCCACACGAATTGTGGAACGGGATGAACTCGCGGTGTAGCAACCATGGCGAATAACGAGGCAAACGAAGTCCGCCGCATGGACGACAGCGACCTGGACCAGGAGATTAACGAAGCCTACCGGGCTCTCTTCACCCTCCGGTTCCAGCATGCAAGTCGCCAGCTCGAAAACGTCCGCGAACTGCGGAACGCCCGCAAGCGCATCGCGCGCCTCCGGACCATCCGCCGCGAGCGCCAGCTACAAGCTGCGGAAACGGAGGAATAACGATGGGACAGCCACGTGTCATCCAGGGCACCGTCATCAGTGACAAAATGGACAAGACCGTCGTGGTCAAAGTCGAGCGGCGCCGCAAGCACCGGCTCTACCGCAAGGTCATCACCGTGACCAGCCACTACAAGGCTCACGACGAGACGAACCGCTGCCGGCTCGGCGACGAAGTTCGCATTATCGAATCGCGCCCACGCTCCCGCCATAAGCGATGGCGCGTCTTCCAGGTGCTCACCCAGGGCGACGTCGCCGAGATTCAGCCGGATACCATCGGGCGCGAACTCGAAGGGACCACCCAGGTCTCCGCCAAGCACGAAGAACAGGGCGACGAAGCGGCTGAACCCGCCGGGATCAACGACGAGGAGAAGACAGAGTGATTCAGCAAGAATCCCGCCTCAAGGTGGCCGATAACTCCGGTGCCCGGCAGCTCCTCTGCATCCGCGTGCTCGGCGGGACCCGGCGCCGCTACGCCCGGCCAGGCGACGTCATCGTCGCGACGGTCAAGGTCGCCCAGCCTCGCGCCAACGTGAAAAAGGGCGACGTTGTCCGGGCCGTTGTCGTGCGTACCGCCAAGGAATACGGCCGGCCCGATGGCTCCTACATCAAGTTCGACGAGAACGCGGCCGTTCTGCTCGCATCCGACAACGAGAACCCGCGCGGGACCCGCATCTTCGGCCCGGTTGCACGCGAACTGCGCGAACGAAACTACATGAAGATCATCTCCCTCGCTCCGGAGGTGTTGTGATGCCAGCCAAGATCAAGCGGGGCGACACCGTCGTCGTGATCGCCGGGAAGGACCGCGGGAAGCGTGGCGAAGTCCGCCGCGTGATTCCCAAGCACCAGCGGCTGATCGTCGAAGGCGTCAACATCGTCAAGAAGCATCAGCGCGCGCGGCGCCAGGGGCAGCCCTCCGAGATCATCGAACGCGAAGCCCCGATCCATTTCAGTAACGTCATGCTCGTCGACCCCAATACCGAAGAGCCAACCCGCGTCACCTTCCGTGCACGCGAAGATGGCAGCCTGGTTCGGGTCGGCAAGAAAAGCGGGGAGGACATCGAATAATGCCACCGCGCATGAAAGACCGCTACGAAACGGAAGTCATCCCCTCGCTGCGTGAGCACTTCGGCTACGCCAACATCATGCAGGTGCCACGGCTCGAAAAGATCGTGGTCAATATCGGCATGGGAGAAGCACTCACCGACGGAAACGCCCTCGACCGCGCAGCAGACGACGTCGCGCGCATCACCGGCCAAAAGCCGATCATCAACCGCGCAAAGCGGTCCATCGCGCAGTTCCGGCTGCGCGAGGGGAACCCCATCGGCCTCTCCACCACCCTGCGCGGCGCCCGCATGTACGAGTTCTTCGACAGGCTCGTCACCGCGGCCCTCCCGCGCGTCCGCGACTTCCAGGGCCTGAACCCCAACGCATTCGACGGCCGTGGCAACTACAGCCTCGGTGTCAGGGAACAGATTATTTTCCCTGAAATCGAATACGACCAGGTCGACAAAGTCCGCGGGCTGCAGATCACCATTGTCACCTCAGCCGGGACAGATGAAGAAGGGCGCCGGCTGCTCCAGGAACTCGGCATGCCCTTCTGGAAGAATTAGGAGCAACGATGGCTTCGAAAGGCAACATCAACCGTGACCGCCGGCGCCGCGAACTGCACGACAAGTACGCGCAGCGGCGCGCGGAGATCAAGCGCGAGTTGAAGCAGTCCTGGGGCGACCCGGAGCGCGTCGCCGAGCTCTACGCCGAGCTCCGGAAGATGCCGCTCAACAGCAGCCCCACCCGGCTGAAGAACCGCGACGTCGTGACCGGGCGCCCCCGGGCCTACATCCGCCGGTTCGGGCTGTCCCGCATCACCTTCCGCGAAATGGCGCACAAGGGCTATCTGCCCGGTGTCACGAAGTCGAGCTGGTAAGAGCGCCCAGGGGGAGTACAAACATGAACGTCAGTGACCCGATCGCCGATATGCTCACCCGGATTCGCAACGCCGTCGCGTCGCACCATGAGTCCGTGGCCATCCCGGCGTCCAAGATGAAGGTAGCCATCGCCCGGGTCCTCAAGGAAGAAGGCTTCATCCGCGACTTCGAAGTCGTCGGAGACGAAGGCAAGGCCCAGCCCGACCTCAAGGTGAAACTCGGCTACACCACCTCGCGCCAGCCCGTCCTTAACGGTCTCCGGCGCGTGAGCAAGCCCGGCCTGCGCGTCTACGTCCAGCGCCGCGAGATCCCCCGCGTTTATGGCGGCCTCGGGATCGCCATCGTCTCCACGCCAAAAGGCATCATGTCCGGCAAAGAAGCCCGCCGCCAGGAAGTCGGTGGCGAGCTTCTGTGCTACGTCTGGTAAGGGGAGAGACCATGTCACGGATCGGACGCAACCCCGTCCCAATTTCCGAAAAAGTCGAAATCGACATCACCGATGACAACTTCGTCACCGTGAAGGGTCCGCGCGGCGAACTCAAGCGGAGCTTCCCCGCCGAGGTCCGGCTCACCCGGGAAGATGGGCAGGTCGTCGTCACCCGCCGGAGCGACGAAGGCCGCGGCCGCGCCATGCACGGGCTATCCCGCACCCTCCTGAGCAACATGGTGGTGGGCGTCAGCGACGGGTTCACGAAAACCCTCGAAGTCCAGGGCGTCGGCTATCGCGCACAGCTCCAGGGTGAAAACCTCCAGCTCGCACTGGGCCTCTCCCACCCGGTCAGCGTCGAACCGCCCGAAGGCATCAGCTTCACCGTCGAAGGTCCCCGCATCCATGTGCAGGGCATCGACAAGGAGCAGGTCGGCCAGGTCGCATCAAACATCCGCAAGCTCCGGCCGCCAGAGCCCTACAAGGGCAAGGGCATCCGCTACCTCGGCGAGCGCGTACGCCGCAAAGCAGGCAAGGCCGGCAAGGTAGGCAAGAAATAATGAGCAACACTACGGCAGTCCTCGCGCGCAAACGACGGCACGTCCGCGTCCGACGCAAGGTGCGTGGCACCCCCGAACGGCTGCGGCTCAACGTCTACCGCAGCGCGAACCATATCTATGCTCAGGTCATCGACGATACCATTGGGCATACCGTGGCATCGGCTCACGACATGGAACCCGGCATCGAAGGCGGCACCAAGACAGAACGGGCCGCCTCCGTCGGGAAGACCGTCGCCGAACGTGCCAAGGCAAAAGGCGTCGAAACCGTCGTCTTCGACCGCGGCGGATACAAATTCCACGGCCGCGTCCAGGCACTTGCCGATGCCGCGCGCGAAGCAGGATTGGGGTTCTAAATGACAAACCAGTACGAGCAGACCCCGGAAGACCTGACGGAAAAGGTCATCTACATCAACCGCGTCGCGAAAGTCGTGAAGGGCGGCCGCCGCTTCAGCTTCACGGCCCTCATGGTTGTCGGTGATGGCAAGGGCAACGTCGGCGTCGGCCTCGGCCGCGCAAACGAAGTGCCCGAAGCCATCCGTAAAGGCGCCGCACTCGCACGCCGCTCCATGATCCGCATCGCCATGCGCGATGGCACCATCGTCCATCCCGTGCTCGCCCGCTTCGGCGCGGCCCGGATTGTAATGCGCCCGGCAAGCCCCGGTACCGGCGTTATTGCAGGCGGCGCTGTCCGTGCCATCATGGAAGCTGCAGGCGTGAGCGATGTCCTCGCGAAATCGCTCGGGAGCCGCAACCCCATCAACGTCGCGAAAGCCACCATCGAAGGGCTCGAATCACTGCGCGACCCCGAGGTTGCACGCCAGCGCCGCCTCGAGGTGCTCCAGGAGGCCCAGTAACATGGCAACGCTCCGTATCACCTACACGAAGAGCGCGATCGGGTATCGCCAGCGGCAAAAAGACACCATCCGGAAGCTCGGCCTGCGCAAACTGCACCAGACCGTCGAGCACGAAGACAGCCCGACCGTGCGTGGCATGATCGCCAAAGTAAACCACCTGGTCGAAGTCGACGAAGGAGACCGAACGTGAGCTTCGGAGCACACGAACTCAAACCCAATCCCGGCTCCGTCCGCAAACGCAAGCGCGTCGGCCGCGGCAACAGCAGCGGCCACGGCACCTACTCTGGCCGCGGCGTTAAAGGCCAGAACTCTCGCGCCGGCGGTGGCGTCCGCCTCACCTTCGAAGGTGGGCAGATTCCGCTGGTCCGCCGCCTCACCGTCCTCCGCGGCTTCAACAACAAGTGGCGCGTGCCCTACCAGCCGGTCAACGTTGGCGCCCTCGCACGCTTCCAGTCCGGGACTGACGTCACCCCCGAGACTCTGCGTGAGGCAGGCATCCTGAAGCACCTGCGCGAACCCGTCAAAATCCTCTCCGACGGGCAGCTCGACGTGAAACTCAATGTCACTGCGCACCGCTTCAGCAAGGCTGCACGCGAGAAGATCGAAGCCGTCGGCGGTACTGCGACCGAACTGCACACGCCCAAAAAGAAGAAGAAAAAACAGCCCGGGGAAGAGGACTCCTAGTCGATGGCAACAGCGCAGCCTATGCAGCGTCCCCGCCTGTTCCAGGCGATGGTCGACGCCTTCCGCCAGGAAGACGTGCGGCGCAAGCTTCTCTTCACGCTTGCCATGCTCGTCGTCTTCCGGTTTGTCGCACACGTCCCCATCCCGAATGTGGACCGCGACGCGCTGCAAATCGCCTTCGAAGGCAGTACGCTTCTCGACTTCCTCAGCATCTTTTCCGGCGGCGCGCTGCAAAACCTCAGTGTCGCCGCCCTCGGCGTGTACCCCTACATCACCTCGTCCATCATCATGCAGATCCTGACGCCGGTCCTGCCAAGACTGCGCGCGCTCCAGGAAGAAGGTGAACAGGGGCGCCGCCGGATTCAGCTCTACACGCACTGGCTCTGCGTCCCCATGGCCATCGTCCAGGGCTATGGGCAGATCGTGTTCATCAACCAGACCGGTGGCGTCCAGGTCGTCAGTGACTTTGGCTTTCAGAACGACATGATTGGGACCGTCGCGACCCTGCTCACACTGGCCGCCGGGACCATGTTCCTCGTCTGGCTCGGTGAGCTGATCACCGAAAACGGCATCGGCAACGGCATCTCGCTCATCATCTTCGGCGGTATCGTCGCGATGATCCCCGGCCTCATCCCGGGGCTCACCACCCAGTCGATCCTCGCCATCGTGGCCATGGCCGGTTTCGCCATCGGGCTCACCTACCTCATCGTCTTCTTCCAGGAAGCGCAGCGGAGGGTACCAGTCCAGTACGCACGGTCGGCCTTCAGAGGCGGACGTATGTACCGCCAGCAGGGCCAGAGTCACGTTCCGCTCCGCGTGAACATGGCCGGGATGATTCCGCTCATCTTCGCCTTCTCCGTCATGATCCTGCCCGCCACCATCGCGTCCTATTTCGCGGATGCCGGCGGCTGGGTCTCGACCGTCGCCAACTTCTTCGTTGACCAGTTCGAAGGGGGGCGCGGTGGCGTCGGCGCTTCGCCTATCTACTGGATAGTGTTGTTCATCCTGGTGGTCGTCTTCGCCTTCTTCTACACCATGGTTCAGTACCAGCAGCAGCAGATGGCCAAGACCCTCCAGCGCCAGGGCGCGTTCATCCCCGGCATCCGGCCCGGGCCACCTACCGAGGCGTACCTCATGCGCGTCGTCACCCGCATTACCTGGGGTGGTGCACTCTTCCTGGGGTTTGTCGCCGTCGTGCCCTTCTTCATCGGATTGCTCACGGATATCCGCGCGCTCACAATCTCGTCGACCGGCTTCCTCATTGTCGTGGCGGTCGTCCTGGACACCATGAAACAGCTGGAAGCCCAGCTCCTCATGCGAAACTACGAAGGGTTCATACGCTAGGTGTATATCGTTCTACTTGGACCGCCCGGCGCCGGCAAAGGCACGCAGGCCGACCGCATCGCCGAGGCGACAGGATTGCTTCACGTCTCCACCGGCGACATGTTCCGGGAACATGTCCGCAATGGCACCGAACTCGGTGAGCTCGCCAGGTCGTATATGGACAAAGGCGACCTCGTGCCCGACGAAGTGACCATTTCCATGCTCAAGGAGCGCATCTCTCGCGACGATGCCGCCCAGGGCGCCATGTTCGACGGTTTCCCCCGGAACGTTGTCCAGGCGGAAGCACTCGATGCCGCCCTCGCGGAACGCGGGAACAAGATCGACCGCGCCCTCCTCATCTCGGTGCCCGACGAAGAGCTCGTCAGCCGGCTCAGCGGACGCTGGATGTGCCGCGAATGCGGCCGCCTCTTCCACGAGCGGTTCGACCCGCCGTCGGTCGCCGGCAAGTGCGATGCCTGCGGCGGCGAACTCTACCAGCGTGAGGACGACAAGGCAGACGTCGTACGCTCGCGCCTGGAAAAACAGAAGCCGCCCGAAGAACTCATTGACCACTACCGCAAGGCAGGCGTGCTTCACGAGATTGACGGCCAGAAGCCCATCGACGAAGTAACCCCCCTCCTGCTGGAGGCCCTCCGCTAGCAATGGGCGTGAAGTACAAATCGGAGCGTGAACTCAAGCTCCTGCGCGACGCAGGGCAGATCGTCGGACAGACTCACCAGAAGATCGCCGAAATGATCCGCCCCGGGCTCAACATCCTGGAGATCGAGCGCTTCATCGCCGAAGAGTTTGCGCGGCGCGGAGCTATCGAGACGTTCCGGAATTACTCGCCTGCTCCGAAGTACCCGCCCTATCCCTCCAACGTCTGCATCAGCATCAACGACGAGCTCGTCCACGGCATCCCGCGTGACCGTGTCCTCCAGGAAGGCGACATCATTTCGATCGACCTGGGTGCCACCTACCAGGGATACGTCGGCGATGCCGCGTTCTCATACGGCGTCGGCGAAGTTTCCGACGACGTGAAGCAGCTCCTCAAAGTCACCGAAGACTCGCTCTGGGCGGGCATACGGGCGATGGGGACCGCCAAGTACGTCAACGACATCTGCGCCGCCATCGAAGACGCCATCACCCCTAGCGGATTCGGCATCGTGCGCGGCTACGGTGGCCACGGTGTTGGCCGCAGCATGCACGAAGAGCCGCATGTCCCTAACCACCGCATGCCCCACCACGGTCCCCGCGTGCGCCCCGGCATGGTCCTCGCGCTGGAACCGATGGTCAATTTGGGCGCGGCAGATGTCGAAGAGGCTGACGACGGGTGGACGGTAGTCACGAAAGACGGTAGCTTGAGCTGTCATTTTGAACATACGATCGCCCTCAGGGACGGTGGGGAGGTGGAAGTCCTCACACTTCCCTGAAAGAAAAGGCTCTGTCACGGGTGAGCGCCAGCAAAAGATCGTGTACACTGGACGGGTGTGACCCCCGTCCGGGGCGGAAATTACACGATGCACAATCTTGCCGCGCGGCTCACCCGCCACCGGTCAAAAAGGCGGCCCCGCGATATCGCCCACGGCGAAAGAGCGGCTCCGCCAGCAAGAAAGAAACGAGCAGGAAAACCATGAAAGTGCGAGCTTCCGTCAAGCAACGGTGCGTCAAGTGCAAGGTGATTCGCCGGCACGGCCGCGTCATGGTCATTTGCGACAATCCCAAGCATAAGCAACGGCAGGGTTAGGCATGGCACGTATCGCTGGCGTCGATCTTCCCAACGAAAAGCGCATGGAAATCGCGCTTACCTATGTGTATGGCATCGGCCAGGCGCGCTCCCGGGAAATTCTGGGCGCAACCGGTGTCAGCCCGGATACCAAGGCGCGCGATCTCACCGACGAAGAGATCATCAAGCTGCGCGACTACGTTGATAAGAACTACCTCACCGAAGGTGACCTTCGCCGCGAAGTGCGTCAGAGCATCCAGCGGTTGATTGAAATCAATTGCTACCGCGGTCAGCGCCACCGGAGGAACCTCCCCGCGCGCGGTCAGAACACCCGCACAAACGCGCGTCAGCGCCGCGGCGTCCGCAAGACCGTGGCCGGCAAGAGGCGCACCGGTAAGAAGTAGGTCAGGGGAAGCATACATGGCAGATGGAAAACGACAGGGCAGCGCCAGGCGCACCCGCCGGCGCGAACGCAAGTCCGTCCCGCGCGGTCGCGCATACGTCAAGAGCACGTTCAACAACACCCTGGTGACACTCACCGACCCGAACGGCAATGTCGTCTCCACCTCCAGTTCAGGGGGCAGCGGCTTCAAGGGGTCCCGAAAAAGCACACCATTCGCCGCGCAGCTCGCCGGCGAGAACGCCGCGCGCAAGGCGATGGAACACGGCATGCAGTACGTCGAGGTCTACGTCCGGGGCGCCGGCAGTGGCCGCGAAGCCGCCATTCGCTCCCTCCAGGGCGCCGGGCTCACTGTTACTGCAATCCGCGATATCACACCAATCCCACACAACGGTTGCCGCGCACCCAAGCGGCGACGCGTCTAGAGCGAGTTAGGACTGCATGGCACGTTACACAGGCCCCGTTTGCCGGCTTTGCCGCCGTCACGGCGATAAGTTGTTCCTCAAGGGCGATCGCTGCTTCTCCCCCAAGTGCAGCTTCGAGCGCCGCCCCAACCCGCCAGGGCCACGCCCCGCGCGGCGCCGCAAGATCAGTGACCGCGGCCTCCAGCTGCGCGAAAAGCAGCGCGCACGCGTCACCTATGGCGTGCTCGAAAAGCAGTTCCGTCGCTACTACGAAGAAGCCATCCGGCGCCCCGGTGTCACCGGCGAAAACCTCGTCCGCCTGCTCGAGCTGCGGCTCGACAACATCGTCTACCGGATGGGCTTCGCCGACTCCCGGAACCAGGCTCGGCAAATTGTCCGCCATGGCCTCATCTCCGTGAACGGTCGGAAGGTTGATATCCCGTCTGCCCGGCTCAACCCTGGCGACATGATCGCGTTCACCCCGCGCGGGACCCGTAGCGAACACTACAAGTACACTCAGGAAGTGGCGAAGTCCAAGAATCCGCCCTCCTGGGTGAGCGTCGACCTGTCCAACATGTCGGGCCGCATGGTCAGCCCACCCGAGGTCGCCCAGGGCGAGACCCACAACTTCAACGAAAACGTCGTGATCGAGTACTACTCGCGCTAGCAGCCCCCGGAGGGAGGTGCGCAATGAGCATGATGGAAGCATCAGACCTTTTGGGAGACCAGGTCCCCGAAGTAACACCCGAGCTCGAAACGGTCGAAGAAACGGCCAACTATGGCAAGTTCGTAGCCGAACCACTTGACGCCGGCTACGGCATCACCCTCGGGAATGCCATCCGCCGTGTCCTCCTCTCCTCGCTCGAAGGCGCCGCGATCTATTCCGTGCGCATCGAGCAGGTCCAGCACGAGTTCTCTACGGTCCCCGGGATGCACGAGGACACCACTGAGTTCCTCCTCAACGTCAAGGAAATCCGCCTCCAGGCGCTCGCCGACCGCCCCGGCTCACTCTCGCTCGACGCCCAGGGCCCCGGCGAAGTGACTGCTGGTGACATCCAGGTTCCCGCCGACTTCGAGATCGTCAACCCGGAACTCCACCTGGCAACCCTCGACAGCAAGGACACGCGGCTCAACGTTGAATTCAACGTCCGCCTCGGCAAGGGCTATGTCCCCGCGACGACCCTCGAAGGGATGCCCATCGGCACGATTCCCATCGATGCCATCTACTCGCCGGTACGGAAGGTCAACTACCGCGTCGAGAAAACACGCGTAGGCCAGTCGACCAACTTCGACAAGCTCATCCTTGAGATCTGGACCGACGGCACCATCACCCCCACGGACGCCCTCGGCCAGAGTGCGGATATCCTCATGGATCAGTTCGCGCTCTTCAGCCAGATGGGCCGCCCGCAGATCGCCTGGGGTGGCACTGACACTGGTGCCGCCAGTGGCGGGGGCCGTGGCCCGGCCGACGCCCGATGGAACACGCCCATCGAAGACCTGCAGCTCTCCGTCCGGGCCTATAACTGCCTGAAGCGGAGCGGCCTTATGACCGTCGGCCAGGTGCTCGAACGCTCCGAGGATGAGCTGCTGTCGCTGCGCAACTTCGGCCGCAAGTCCTACGACGAGCTCCGCGACCGTCTCATCGAACTCGGCTATGTCGATGGAGACCAGGAAGGCCTGGTTCCGATCTACCAGTCGCAGGCGGCACAGCCCCCGCAGGAAGCTGGTGGCCGCCCGGCCAGCCAGGGCCGCACCAGCTCCATCATCCTCGATGAAGAGGATGAAGAGCAGAGTCTTGGCGCGCTTGGCAAGGCCCTCAAAGAAGCACTACGAGAGGTTGGCGACGACGATCTGCTCGGCGCCGACGACGAGGAATAGCAATGCGTCATCGCGTAGCAGGGCGGACCCTGGGCCGCCAGTCCGGCCACCGCAAGGCTCTCTACAGGAACCTGGTGACCGACCTTCTCCACCATGAACGGATCACGACCACCGAGGCCAAGGCCAAGGAGATCCGCCCGATGGCCGAGAAGATCATCACCCTCGGCCGCCGTGGCGACCTGCATAGCCGCCGGCAGGCCCTCCGCGTCGTCTACGACGAAAAAGTCGTCAAAAAGGTCTTCGACGACATTGGGCCGCGCATGAAGGACCGCCCCGGCGGGTATCTGCGCATCACCGCGCTCGAACCCCGTAAGGGTGACGGTGCCGCGATGGCCTCGATTGAGCTCGTCGATTATGTCGAAGCACCCCCGACCGAACGCCCGCAGCGCGTCACGGCGGCGCCCACCGCTGCTCCCGCTGCAGCAGGCACGGCAGCCGGTGTCACCGCTGAGGGCACGGACGAATCCTCGGTCGAAGCTTCCGCGGATGAGCCCGGCGCCGTAACCGCGGAACCGGCGGGAACAGAAGACGTTGCCGTAGACGGGGAGGCCGCCGCCGAAGAGGAGCCGCGCGCTGAGGTCGAGGCGGAAGAAGCTGGTGAAGCCGCCGATACCGAGGACGACGACGCCGATGAGACCCCCGCTGACACCGCGGCCGAGGCCGATGGTGACGGCGAGGACGAAAAACAGTCCTGACACTGTGGCCGCGAAGCGCTTCGCGGCCACAGTGAGTTACGACGGCACGGACTTCGCCGGGTCCCAGGTACAGGCGAACGCCCGCACCGTCCAGGGAGAGGTAGAACGCGCGGCAGAGCGCCTCTTCGGAGAGCACTGCCGCGTTTCCATGGCAGGACGCACCGATACGGGTGTTCACGCCGTGGGGCAGGTTGCAGCAGTCAGTGCCACGACCCGGCACGACGCCGCGACCGTCGGGAAGGCGCTCAATGCGCTACTGCCCGGCGATGTATCGGTCCGCGATGTGCTCGAAGTCACCCCTGGCTTCGACCCGAGGCGCCAGGCGCGCCGGCGCGGCTACCGGTACACCATCTTGAATAGCCGGGTGCGGATGCCCCTCTGGCGCCGCGTCGCCTGGCACGTCGAGAAGCCGCTCGATGTCGCCGCGATGCAGAGCCTCGCAAACGCACTCACGGGCCGGAAGGACTTCATTGCCTGTTCCGGCCCACTGGAACCGGGCCGCTCTTCGGAGCGCACGGTGTTCGAAGCACGTTGGACGCAGCAGGGGTGCATCCTTCACTTCGACATCGAGGCCGACGCGTTCCTCCCGCACATGGTGCGCCGCATCGCAGGCGCCTCCGTGAGCGTTGGGCGCGGGTCGGTCACAATGGAGGACATTACGGGCCTCCTGGAGCAGGCGCAGACCGGGACTATTGGTCCCACAGCGCCGCCACAGGGGCTTTGCCTTGAGTACGTCACCTACGATGAGGGATACACGCCATGAGCACCACTACCGTCCGCACCAAAGCGGCAGACATATACAAGGACTGGCACGTCATCGACGCAGCCGGGCAGCCGCTCGGGCGCGTGGCGTCCGAAGCGGCACGCCTGATCCGGGGCAAACACAAGCCCATCTTCGAACCGCACCTCGATGTCGGTGACTACGTCATCGTTATCAATGCGGAGAAGGTCGAGCTCACCGGGCGCAAGAGCGAGACCAAGCGCTACTACCGCCACTCTGGCTACCCGGGCGGACTGAAGATGCGGACGTTCGAGGAAATGCGCGAGCGCTTCCCGGACCGCATCATCGAACAGGCTGTCTGGGGCATGCTGCCATCCGGCCCGCTCGGCCGGCAGCAGATCAAGCACCTCAAGGTCTACCGCGGGCCGAACCATCCCCATCATTCGCAGGTGACGGGGTCGCAGCGCGCGCAGGAAGCTCGCGCCGCCAATGCCGAACTTCACCAGGTGAAGCCCCGCCGCCTTCGCCCGCTGCCTGTCCCGGCCGATGTCGCTGCCCAGGCAGAAGCAAGGGAAGCGGCCCGCGTCGAGAAGAAGGAAGCCGCGAAGGCACAGTCCGATGCTGGCGCCGAGGCAGCCGCAAGAGCCGCCGACGCGGAGCTCGAAGATGATGCGCCGACGGCGCAGGCCGGGGTAGAAGAACCCCGCGCCGCCGAAGACACGTCGCCCGCGGATGCAGAGGCCGAACCCGCCGATGCCACCAGCGAATCCGGCGACGTTGACACCGAGACCGCCGAGACAGACAAGGAGAAGGGCGCATGAGCGACCAGCAGTACTACTACGGGACCGGCCGCCGCAAGACAGCGGTCGCACGTGTCAGGCTCTACCCGGGCAACGGCGCAATCGTCGTCAACGGAAAGCCCATGGAAGAGCTCTTCCCGCGCGATGAACACCGTCGCATTATCACCGCTCCTCTCGAGCGTCTTGGCCGCGAACAGCGCTTCAGCGCCCAGGTCAAGTGCGAAGGTGGCGGTGTTAGCGGCTGGGCCGACGCCATCCGTATGGGCATCGCGCGCGCCCTCGTCGCCGCCGACCCCAACGCCAAGCCGATGCTCAAGCGCCCCACCAACATGCTCACCCGCGACTCGCGGATGAAGGAGCGCAAGAAGGCCGGCCTCAAGCGCGCCCGCAAGGCCCCTCAGTTCACCAAGCGGTAGATCCGCCACCGGATTCCGCTCATGGCGAAGGCCCCTCCCACATGGGAGGGGCCTTTTCTTGTGAGGCGCGAACGCCGCTCGACATTTGGCGCCGTTACCGGTAGAACCGCCTCACCGAAGGAAAGCACGACAGGGCATAAGAAATGCGATCCCACTTCGTTCAGACTCGCGATCTGCGGATGCACTACCTCCAGGAGGGCACCGGGACACCTATCGTCCTCATCCATGGGTTCCCCGAGACCTCCTACGAGTGGCGGAAACAGGTCCCTGCGCTTGTCGATGCCGGGTATTCCGTCTTCGCGCCGGACACGCGCGGGTGCGGCCAGACCGATAAGCCCGGCGGCCGCGTCACCCGCCACCTCCTCGCGCTCGACATCATTAACTTCATGGACGCGCTCGACATCCCGCGCGCCCACGTGGTCGGCCACGACTGGGGCGGTATCATCGCGTTCAAAGTCGCCATCGACTGGCCCGAACGCGTTGAGCGCCTGGCGCTCATGGATACGCTCTGCACGGTCTGGGCCCCGCGTGCTGTCCACGGCTACTGGTTCAAGGCTCAGCCCTACCCCGAAGAGTTCTTCCGCAACTATCACCAGCAGTTCATCGACGCCATCTTCACCGGTACCTCCGAACCCGCCCTTCCATCCCGGCCCCTTTCGCCCTGGCAAATGCCGCCTGGCGCCGCCGCACTCCGCTGGGCGACCGACGAAGACGTCCAGCACTACCGCGACGCCTTCGCCGACCCCGCGTCGCACGATGCGGCCATCTCCTATTACCGCTACGCGCTCCCGTTCCACATCGTCTCGCCGGACGACACTGCCGCACATGGCGAACGGTTCCGCCACCTGGGCGAACATGAAGTCGCCCGCATGTGGCTGCACGAAGAAGGCCTTGAACAACACCCCCTGTTCGAACACTTCATGGACTATGGTCCAGAAGACCGCCACAAGCAGTTCCCTAATCCCACACTCTGGATGCACGGGCAGTACCTGGGCGGCCGCCAGGGAGGCGACGCACCCCCCGCCGACCAGGTTCCCACCGGGAACCCCTTTGTCGACCAGTTCTCCCGCTACTTCCCCGATCTCCGCGCCCGCCGTGTGGATGCCGGCCATTTCTTCCCCGAGGAAGCACCGGAAGTCACCAACGGACACCTCCTCGCCTTCCTCGCAGGCAACATCTAACCGGCAGGACAATGCCGCTATGCCGGATGGGGCATATTGCAACCGTGTCCCAGCTCTGACACCCTTCGCCCAAACCTAACGGGCTTACTGCGCCCGTTATCTGGAGGAACCCATTGGCCGAAGGCAATGGCACAGGCTCTGCTCTTAAAGAAAAGGGCTTCAACGGAAAACTGCTCAACGTGAATCTCACCACCGGTGAGATCACCGTCGAACAGCCCGACGAGGAACTCTATCGCAAGTACCTCGGTGGCTACGGCATCGGCGCTCGCATGATGTGGGACCGCGTCCCGCAGGGCGTCGACCCCCTCGGCCCGGACAACATGCTCGGCATGTTCTCCGGCCTGCTCACCGGTACACCACTCTTTGGCCAGCGCTGGCAGGTCGTCTGCAAGAGCCCCCTGACCGGTGGCTGGGGCGACGCCAACTGCGGTGGCGACTTTGGCGGTGTGCTCAAACTCTCTGGCTGGGACGGGATCATGTTCTTCGGCAAGGCCGAAAAGCCCGTCTACCTGCTGATCGAAGGCGACACCATCGAACTTCGTGATGCTTCCGACCAGTGGGGCCAGCTCGCCATTCAGAACGAGAGCGAGCTCAAAGCCCGCCACGGGAAGCGCGCCAGCATCGCGAATATCGGCACGGCAGGTGAGCGTCTCTCGTACCTCAGCGGCGTCTGCAACGACCACGGCCGCCTGGCAGCCCGCTCCGGTGTCGGCGCCGTTATGGGCTCGAAGAACCTCAAGGCCGTTGTCGCCGTCGCGGAACGCAAAGTCATCGCCCAGACCGACGAGACCATCAAGATGTTCCGTGCCAACATCGATGACTTCGTGAAGCCCCTCAAGGACTTCTTCCACACGTTTGGCACCACCGGCATCACCGCCGCGTCGGCGCTCAACGGCGACTCCCCCGTCAAGAACTGGGGCGGCGTCGGCACGGTCGACTTCCCCAATGCCCAGGACATCGACGGCGGCAGCACCATCAACCCCAAAATGGAGAAATCCTACGGTTGCTGGCGGTGCCCCATGGCCTGTGGCGCCGAATCCGTCGAGTCGACGAACCCCAAGTACCCCTATCCCCATCACACCCACCGGCCTGAATACGAGGCCATGGCCTCCTTCGGCACCATGAACCTCATGGCCGAACCCGATGCGCTCATCTACCTCAACCACCTCAGCAATGAGTACGGGTTCGACGTCATCAGCGCCGGTGCTGCCATCTCCATGGCCATCGAGTGCTATGAAAACGGCATCATCACCAAAGAGGACACCGACGGCATCGAGCTCCGCTGGGGCGATCCCGACTGCGTTATCGAGTTCCTCAAGCTCATGAACGAGCGCCGAGCCATCGGCGACGCGTTCGCCGACGGCGTCAAGGTTGCCGCGGAGAGGATTGGCAACGGGGCCGAGCGGTACGCAATACACATCGGCGGCCAGGAGATCGCGATGCACGATCCCAAGCTCCAGCCTGAATACCACACCACCTACCGCCTCGATCCGACCCCCGGCCGCCACACCCAGTACGAAGGCAACCGGCGCATCGGCACCATCCCGCCCGCGCCCAAGGACTTCAAGGAATACACCGGCCGCGGCGAGCACCACAAGGGCGCCAGCGAATACATGCACGTCGTAAACGCCGGCGGCATGTGCCAGTTCATCATGATGGCAGCCAACACCGCCAACATTCCGAGCTGGTTCAACGCCGTCACCGGCTGGGACACGGACCTCAACGAGATCATGGAAGTTGGCGAGCGCATCGCGAACCTTCGCATGGCCTACGAGATCCGTGAAGGCGGCAACCCCCGCCAGCGCCACGTCCCCGACCGCGTGACCGGCAAGAGCCCCGAGGGCACCCACACCGGCCCGCTCGAAGGCGTCGTGCTCGACACCGAAACCCTTGAGGTCGACTTCCTCAAGGCGTGTGGCTGGGACGTCGATACTTGCACGCCCTCGAAAGAGAAGCTTGAGCAGGTCGGACTCCGCGAAGTCGCTGAGGCCCTGCACGCCTAGTCGGGCGTCTGCCAGCGCAACACAGTGAAAGGGAGCGTCGAAAGACGCTCCCTTTTCCTTGCCGGTCGTGCAGGTAGCGTGCGGCCCGTGTACCTGTACCATGGCGCGCGATGCGCGCACGTGCCCTGGCGGTAATCACCTCCATCGCGATGGTCGGGCTGCTACTGTCGTTGCCCGTCGCAAATCTCATGGCAGACGAAGCCGCGGATCCGGGCCGCGCCGCCGTCGTCGGCGGGCTCGCCCGCGGGGTTGACCGCGATACGGCCGAGCCTGCCGGACCTCGCCAGCACGTGATCGGCAACTCGGTCGAAGGCCGCCCGCTCGAAGTCACCGAAATCGGGACCGGCGACACCGCCATCGTGCTCATCGGCGGCATCCACACGGGACCGGAAGTCGGCACCGTCTACCTGGTGCGCGAGCTCAAGGACCACTTCGCCAGCAACCCGGGGCAAATCCCACCCGGGATTCGCCTGGTCTTCCTCCCGAACGCCAACCCCGACGGGTATGTCCACGGGACCCGTCTCAACGCGCGCAATGTCGACCTCAACCGCAATTGGCTCACCGACGATTGGGAGCCCATCGCGACCCACGGCCGCCACCAGGTCAGCGCCGGCGATGCACCCCTCTCCGAACCCGAGACCCAGGCCCTCTACCACTACCTGCTCGACCTCGGGCCCCACTTCGCGCTCAGCTACCACGGGTATGTCGGCCTCATCGAGGATAATGGCGCCCAGCGATCGTGGGATCTCTCCTCCGTTTACGCGGTCGCAGCCGGGTATGACCATATCTCCGACTGGCCCTACTACGACATCACCGGCCAGTTCATCGACTCCATGGCCGAAGCTGGTATTGCCGCCGCCGACGTCGAGCTCGTAGAAGACGACCCCGACAACTTCAGTCGCAACCTTGCCGGCGTCCTCGCCGTGCTCGACCTGGTCGGCCGGGTTGGTATCTGACCGCGCGGCTCAATCGTCCGAAACGGCCACCGATTCCTCCGCCGTCGCCTTCCCCCGTTTCGCCCGCTCCAGGTTCGAAGCCGAGACAATGAACGCGATATGCGTGAAGGCCTGCGGAAAGTTCCCCAGGTGCCGGCCGGTGGTCGGGTCCACCATCTCCGCGCACAGGCCCAGGTCGTTCGTGTGCCCTTCCAGCGTCGCAAACAGCCGCTCCGCCTCCTCCAGCCGCCCCTGCATGATCAGGCAGTCCACCAGCCAGAAGCTGCATAACAGGAACGCCCCCTCTTCCCCGTGGAGCCCGTCTTCGAACCCCGGCGAGACCCGGCGCAGCAGGTGCGGAGCCCCCTCGAAGGAAAGGTCCTTCCCGATACGCTCCACGGTCGAAACCATGCGCGGGTCGTTCGCGTCGATGAACCGGCGCAACGGCAGCGCCAGCACGGCCGCGTCCAGGTCGTCGCCGTCATAGGCCGCCGTGAAGCACTGGAGGTCCTCCTTGTAGCCCTTTTCCAGCACCTCGTCCCGGATTTCACCGCGTACCGCCTCCCAGCGCTCCCGGTCACAGGGCAGCCCGCACTCCTCGGCAAGCCGCAACCCCCGGTCCACAGCCACCCAGCAAATCACCTTCGAATAAACGAAGTGCCGCGGCCGGCTGCGGATCTCCCATGGCCCGTGGTCCGGCTCGTGCCAGATCTCGCAGACGTGGTCGACCGCCTGGCGAAGGAGCTCCCACAGCCCCTCCGTCACGACACCGCCGTTCCGGTACATCAGGTAGGCGCAGTCCAGCACTTCCCCGTACATATCGTGCTGAGCCTGGTCCTGCGCCCCATTGCCAATCCGAACCGGCCGCGCGCCGTCGTACCCTTCAAAATGCTCCAGCACCTGCTCTGGCGCATGCGTCTCCCCGTCTACGCCGTAGAGCACCTTCAACGCAGCCGGGTCGCCACGCGTCACATCGAGCAGCCAGTTGAGGTAGTTCTCCGCCTCTTCTGCATACCCCAGCAACAAGAACGCATAAAGCGTGAACGAAGCGTCCCGGATCCAGCAGAACCGGTAGTCCCAGTTACGGATGCCGCCCGGCGTCTCCGGCAACGACGCCGTGGCCGCCGCGATGATGGCCCCCGTCGGCGCGTAATCCAGCAGCCGCAGCGTCAGGGCGCTCCGTTCCACAAGCAGGCGGTGGGGGCCGTCGTAGTCAGCTCGGCGCGCCCATTCGCTCCAGTAGCGCTCCGTCGTTTCCAGCGCGCGCGGGGCCAGGTCCCGCAGCCCCTGGCCGAACATCAGCGCCGGGGGCGTACGGTGACTCAGGACAAAAATGTGCTTCTCCCCCGGCTTCGTCTCGAACTGCGCTTCCGCCACCGCACCATCGAACGCGAACTCCAGCCGCGACGAATACAGCGTCAGGCTCTCGTCCCGCGTGCTTGCACGGACCCCCAGTCCCTCGGCTCGCGTCCACGCATGGTCGTCCCGGCCATAGTTGAACGCCGGGTGCAGCCGGTTCCGCATCGCCACACGACCGGTGATCCCCCGCACGATGCGCACAATCGACGAATCCCCCAGCCGTTCCAGTTCCGCTGACGATGGCGGCATGAAGTCGGTGACCACCGCTGCCCCCGTGCCGGTCGTCAACGTCGTTTCCAAAATGGTCGTGCCCGGGCGGTACTGCCGATGGACCTGGTACGGGCCCTCGGGCGCAATTGACCACGAACCGCCCTTGTCCGCGTCCAGTATCCGGGCAAACACCGTCGGCGAATCCATCCGCGGAAAGCATGCCCAGTCCACCGATCCCGATTGCGATACCAGTGCCGTGCTCAGCCGATCGCCGATGAGCGCGTAGCTTTCAATCGGTTCATAGCGCGCCAACGGCTGCGTTTGCGAATCGTGGATGGGCGCCCGCCGGAGCATGCGCTCGATGATGCCTCGGAAACCTTGCGCGGATCTCATGCCGGGCAGCGTACAGGGAAGGTGCTCCAGAGTCGTGGAATCGCCACTACTGGATGCGGAAAACGGGGTGAAGATGCGCAATCTCGCGGAGCTCGTCCACGCTGATGTCCTTGTTCACGCCGAAGTGCGAGGCCGTCTCCGCCGACCACCGGTCGAGGTACGCACGAAGGATGGGGGCCCGTTCCTCCACCGGTACCACCTCCACCGCGATGTCGGTAGACCGTTTCCCTACCTGGAGCACCCCGTGCGGGTCAGCGAGCATGTTCCGTGCCCAGTGCGTGTCCCCGCGCGGCGCCACCAGGTACCGCGCACCCTGGTAATCCATCGGGTTCACCGGCGTCTTCCGCCACTCCCCCGACTTCCGGCCACGCGTCCAGAGCACATGCGCCCCGCGCGGGCTCATCCCCAGCCTGATGAGCAACATCAAGACCGGGTTCGCGACTCGTCCAACGAGAAAAGGTGGACGTTTGTAGTGCTGTGCTGTTTCAACGGTCATTTGCTATCCCCTCAATCTGGATGACTAACACTGTAAGGTATCGACGTGGTGCCCGCAACCCTAACAGTGTTAAGCACTCGACGGAGTATGCGGGCCTCAAGACGCTCACAAGGCTATCATTGTTAGGTATGCCCCATCCCCGCCGCCTTGACCAGGCAGCCATCATCGATACCGCCCGCGCCATGCTCGAAGAGAGCGGGCCTGACGCCCTCTCCATGCGCTCCCTGGCACGTGAACTCGGCGTCCGCGCCCCCTCGCTCTATGCATACGTCGAAAGCCGCGATGACCTCTTCCTCCAGCTCATGATTGCCGGGCTCCACGACCTCCGCGCCCGCCTGGATGCCGCGGAGGCGGATGGCGACGATCACCCGACCGCCCGGCTTGAGCGCCTGGCTACCGCATACATCATCTTCGCCGAGACAAACCCCCGCCTCTTCAACCTCGTGTTCTCCGCACGCACCCCCGCTCGCCAGCCGCCCCCCACGGTTGAACGGGAAACGTCTCGCCCCGTCGTACAGGCAGCCATCGACCTGGCAGGCGAACGACAGGGGCCCATCATTGCGCAAAGCATTTGGTCACTGGTCCATGGGTACACGACGCTCCACCTGGCTGGGCTCTTCAGCCTCAATGAGGACCCGCGAGCAGCCTTCCGCGAAGGCCTCGACACCCTGCTCACCGGTGCAGTTGCGGGCCATCGCCCGGGCGCGTAACTTTGCGCGTGTGCCTTACGCGCCGGTCAACGACATATCCATGTATTACGAAGTCCATGGAGAAGGTGAGCCACTCCTTCTCATTTCCGGGCAGGGGAGCGACCACCATACGTGGGACTTTGCCCGCGACGACTTCATTCGCGAGCACCGTGTCATCCTCTTCGACCATCGTGGCACCGGTCTCAGCGACAAACCGGGCGAACCCGCCTATTCGACACGTGGCTTTGCCAACGACGTCATCGCGCTGCTCGACTACCTGGATATCCCCCGCGCGCACGCCTACGGCATTTCCATGGGGGGCCGCATCTGCCAGTGGCTTGGCATCGACCACCCCGATCGCATCGGCGGCCTCGTCCTTGGCTGCACCACCCCAGGCAATCCGCACGGGATCCCCCGCCCGCCCGAGGTTGACCGGCAGATGGCCAACCGCCCCACTGACCCGGAAGAAGCCGTCCGGTTTCTGGTTGAACAAATGGTGACGCCGGAGTTCGCCGAGACGCACCCCGAATACGTGGCATCCGTGCGCCGGCGCATCGAAAGTCCCATCCCTGAATACGCCCGCAAGCTCCACTACCAGGCGAGCGAAGGGCACGATACATGGGATCTTCTCCCCACCATCACTGCGCCAGTCCTCGTCATCCACGGCGACGACGACCAGGTAAACCCCACCGCGAACGCTCCGCTCCTCGCGGACCGCATCCCCGGCGCCGAACTCCACATCGTCGAAGGTGGCCGTCACGGCTACTTCACTGAATTCCGCGACGAAGCGTCGCGAGTCGTGCTCGACTTCCTCCGCCGTCACCCCATCGGCGGCGCCACCTCCGCCTGAACCCGCCGCCATGGCCCTCCAGAACCGCTCCAGCAACCAGTACCCCGCCGAGATACGCGGTGACGGTCTGGTCCTGCGGCCATGGGACCGCGACCTCCTCCGGCAGGTTGCCGGCTGGTCCGAACGCGGCTTCCCCTACCACGCCTTCGACATGACCCACCTTAAAGACCCGGTTGAAGCCGAAAAGATGTTGCGGCGCGCACAGGAGCGCGGCCCGCATCGCCATTTCGTCGCCGTCGAAGACGAAACCGCCGTCGGTCGCATCGCCGTCAACCTTCGCGACGAAGCCGGCCTCTACATCTGGGGCGTCCATGTCCCCGAGGAGCACGGTCGCCGTGGCGTTTGCCGCCGCATGGTCGATGCACTCGTCCAGTGGCTCGAAGAACGCTTCCCGCGTGGCCCCGCGTTTCTCCTCAGCACCAACGCCTTCGCCACCCACGCCCACCGCTCTTATCGCGCCGTCGGATTCGAAATCAGCGAAACGCGCTGGCATTTCGACCGTGAACTCTCCGAGATGCTGTGGAAGGTTTCGCCAGCCGAGCGCGAACCCATAGCCGAGCACATCCGCTTTTATCGTGGCCGCTGGGAAGTCCGCGTCTACATCATGCGGCGGCGGCGCGGCTGGCGTGCCATGTAAGCACCCTCGCTCTCGATTTCCCGATACCTGCTGCCGTTTGGTACCATGACGCCAAGGATCCCTCTGTTCGTGCAGCGATCCGCTTACTCAACCCGCCCCCGGGTCCTGTGTACCTCGGGAGGGAGGCTTTTTGTCCCCTGTATCTACCAAACCCGCCAGCAACGACTATGCTGAGCTCCGGCGCATCGTGCGCTCCGAAGGGCTGCTCGAACCCCAGACCGCGTACTACGTCCTCAAGGTCACGGGCACCGTCGCACTTCTCCTTTTCGCCATGGCCGTGCCGTTCTTCACCTCCAACCCGGTCATCATCATGGCCGATGCGCTTCTTCTCGCTTTCGCGTCTACCCAGACCGGCCTCCTCAGTCATGATGTCATCCACCGGCAGGCATTTCGAGGCCGTCGGCTCAATGCCGTGCTCCGCCTGTTCCTGGGGAACTTCTCGCTGGGCCTCAGCCACTCCTGGTGGGCCAACAAGCACAACGCACACCACGCAAACCCCAACCACGTCGAGAAGGACCCTGACCTCGACATCCCCTTCATCATCTTCGACGAAGACGAGATTCAGTACCGTCCCCGCTGGCAGCACCCGCTCATCGCGGTTCAGACCGTCGTACTCCCCGTGCTCTTTTTCCTTGGCGCCCTCAGCATGCGCGCAATGAGTATCCGGCACCTTGTCCGCGAGCCCGCACCGGGCCGGCTGGTACAGCTCGCCCTCATTGCCGCCAACATTGCCATCTACGCGCTCATCCTTTTCGCCATCGGTAGCGTGCTTCTTGCGGCCGCCTTCGCTGTTGTCCATTTCGCCGTCTTTGGCTTCTACAACAGCTCAGTCTTCGCCTCTAACCACAAGGGCATGCCCCTTGTGCGCGAAGACGAACGGCTCGACTTCCTCCGTGAGCAGGTGCTCACTTCCCGCGACGTCGATGGCAACCCATTCAACGACTTCGTCTATGGCGGCCTCAACTATCAGATAGAGCACCACCTCTTCCCCACGATGCCCCGGAACAACCTGTCACGGGCCCAGGCAATCGTGCGAGAGTTCTGCGCCGAACGCGGCATCGCCCACGAGTCCACCAGCATCTTTGCCGCCTATCGGCAGACCTGGAGCCACCTCCACGAGGCGAGCGCATCGCTCAGGCGCCGCAGTGCTCCAACGGCCTGACGCCATCGCCGGTCGCTGTTAGCGGATCAGCCCCTCGCGCCGGTCGTTCTCCAGCCAGGCGATGTCGTTTAGCGCCATCAACCCCCCGGAAACGAGCGAGTGGCCGCCGGCCAGGACCGGGATGGGAGCGGCAGCCGCTGCTTCCGTGAGCCGTCGCAGGAACGGCTCATGGATCTCGTCCGCACGGAACAGGTCCCCCAGGAAGCGGTCTTCCCGCGATGGTGCGACGCCCGCGTGTGCTTCGAGTACGCGCGTATCCACCACCAGCGCGTCACCCATTGCAGCCATCCGCTCCAAGAACCGCTCAGGCCCAACGTCGTCCAGCATGTAACCCACGAGCGACCGCGGCAGGTGCGTCGCCCCGGCCGCCGCCATCCCTCGTTCCTCGCTGAAGAGGCGCACCTTGCAGGCGGTTTCACGCTCCAGGTAGTGCCACGACTGGCTGCCAACGCGTCCGCTCACAATGAGCTCCGCCCCTGCGTCACAGAGCACCCGCATGGTTGCTCGGTACGGCCCGAGCGGCAGCGTCTCAGCGTCGATGGCCGCACGCAGCCCCGCCGAAAGGCGCTCCTGCACCGCCAGCACGCAGAGGTCCGCGGGCGTGTCCAGGTCGAACTGGGTAGCCGTCGTGCGCGGCAACACGACTGGCACCAGCCCCGCCTCGTCCCGCAGCCGCCGCGGCAGGAGATTGTCACGCGTGAACGCGCCCACGCGTTCGATAGCGTCGCCCGGCGTCCACGCGGTCAGGTCGCCTGAAAAGAAGTTGTTCGTGATGAACCGTCCATCCCGCTGATTGAGTTGCTCGGCAATGAGTTGAAACTCGGCCGTGCCCAGCAGCGGCACCGCGCCCGCGCCCATCACGGCCGGCTTCATCAGGCCATATCGCTTCACGATCTCGCGCAGCCGGTGGTCCAGCCGGAATTCAATATCCGGTGGGTCTGCTTCGACGAAGATGCCTGGTGCCGCGGTGTCGAATTCGTCCGGCGTATCCGTTGCGACAATGACCGCTTCAAATCCCGCCGCGAGCGCCGAGGCCGCTGCCTCGCGCCCTGCCGCGATGCGCGCACGCGTCACCAGCGCTTCCACGCCCCTATCACGGCGCGCGCCGTGGAAGATGATCAACACCGGCCCTTCGAACCGCATGGATCTAGCCTAGCGCCCGGCCGGGATGTGCACCCGCGACAACACTTGTCGCGTTAGTCGCCGACACTCCTCATGTGGCATAAGTCATAACGCGCGCACTTCGTGAGCCTTTTGTGAAAGCGCCGAACACGCGACCATAACAGGTTGAGGGGCTATGCTGGCTGCAATACCGTGCACACTACCTCTGGTTCGGGTGCACGCTCGAAAAGCATCCCCAATCTCGCTGAGGTCCGTCTGATGAAAGTCGTCTTCTTTGAGGACGTTGAAGGCACCGCGCAGGTCGGCGATGTGAAGGAAGTGAAGAACGGCTTCGCCCGCAACTTCCTCCTTCCTCGCGGCATCGCAGGTCCGACGACATCCACAAATCTGCAGCACGCCAACTCCCTCGCCAAGAAGGAAGCCCGCCGCCAGGAAAAGCTCGATGCCGAGGCTCGCACCATCAGCGAACGCCTCGACGGCTACACCGTCACCATCGAA
The DNA here is from genome assembly GCA_007118095.1 of Dehalococcoidia bacterium. Lineage (GTDB taxonomy): Bacteria > Chloroflexota > Dehalococcoidia > Tepidiformales > Tepidiformaceae > SLAK01. Next base: position 8,831 of record SKSF01000201.1, on the reverse strand, counting down.
GCAAAGGTCGGCGACCAGGGTCGCCTCTTCGGCTCCGTTACCAACCGCGATATCGCCGCCCGGGTCCACCAAACTGCGGGTATCGAAATCGAGCCCCACACGGTGCTCATCTCCGAGCCCATCCGCGACCTTGGCCCGCGTGATGTCTCCGTCCGGCTCACCCGCAACGTCACCGCCACCATCGTCGTCGACGTTGAGCCTGACGAAGAGTCCAAGCCCATCGTCGAAAAGCTCCGCGCCGAGCAGGCGGCAAAGGAAGAAGCCGAAGCCAAGCGTCAGGCCGAAGAAGCCTATGCCGCTGGTGAAGTCCCGCCTGGCGAGGCCACCGGCGAACAGGGTGACGGCGAAGAACCCGGCGAGACGCCCGTCGAAGACGAAACGACCGAATAAACGGACGAAAGGAGGGAAGACGGGATCGCAGTGCAGGTTCTCAGCGCCCACAGGGCACGGCCAGCGCTTCGTCGATCCCTCCTGGTCCAATGACACTGCCGCTTCTCGAGCGTCTCCCCCCGCACGATATCGAGGCCGAGGAGGCGGTTATCGCCGCCCTCCTCGTCGACCCCGAAGCGATCTTCCACGTATCGCCCATCCTCAAGGGCGCTGACTTCTTCCGCGAAAAGAACGGCTGGATCTACGACGCTTGCATCGCGCTCTGGAACCGCGACGAGGCCATCAATCAGATCACCGTCGCCCATGAGCTCGCCCGCGAAGACCGCCTCGAAGAAGTCGGTGGCCAGACCTACCTGGCCGAGCTCATCCGCCGCCTCCCCACCAGCGTCGGCGTCGAGTTTTACGCCCGGCTCGTCAAGCGCGACAGCACCTACCGCGGGCTGATCCACGCCGCTACAGGCATCCTCCAGATGGCCTACGAGGCCCCGGCCGACCAGGAAGAAGTCTTCGCTCGCTCCGAAGACCTCCTGCAACGGCTCCGAACTGGCGAGAACTTCCGCGAGTTCGTTCACATCAGCCAGGTCCTCCAGTCCTTCCTCGAACAGGACGCCGCCGAAGAGGAACGGCGCGCCCTTGACGCCATCCTGAGCGGTTACAACGACCTCGATACCTTGGTAGGCGGCTTCAAACGCTCCGACCTGGTCATCATTGGCGCCCGCCCCTCCGTGGGGAAGTCCAGCTTCGCCCTGGGCATGGCACGGAACGCCGCCATCAACCAGGGCGCGAACGTCGCCTTCTTCTCGCTCGAAATGTCCGCCGAGCAGCTCGCGGTACGCCTCCTCTCCGCCGAATCCGGCGTCGACAGCACCCGGCTTCGCCTCGGCATGCAGACGGAACTCGAAGAGCGTCGCATCATCCGCGCCACAGGTGAGCTCTCCGACGCGAACATCTGGTTCGACGACTCCCCCTCCCTCCCGGTCGCGGAGCTCCGGGCCAAGGCCCGCCGCCTCGCCGGCGAACGCGGCCTCGACATGGTCATCATCGACTACCTCCAGCTCATGCAGGGCGAAGGCTCGGGCGGGCGCGAAAACCGCCAGCAGGAAATCAGCTACATCTCCCGCACGCTCAAAGGCCTCGCCCGTGAGCTCGACGTCCCCATCCTCGCGCTCGCGCAGCTCTCCCGTGCCGTCGAACACCGGCAGCCGCACACACCGCAGCTTTCCGACCTCCGCGACTCCGGCTCCATCGAGCAGGACGCCGACATCGTCATGTTCCTCAGCCGCGAAGAGATGTACGTCACCCCCGAACAGTGGGCCCAGCTCCACCCGGACATGCCCGAAAGCGCCTACCCGCGCGGCGTCGCGCAGGTCAACGTGGCGAAGCACCGCAACGGCCCCACCGGCCAGGTCGACCTCCGCTTCCGCCAGCGCCTCGCGAAGTTCGAAGACTGGGTGCTCCGGACAGACGATCCCGCCGAACCCGTCGACTTCGACGACCCCGGGGAATAGCCATGACCGAATTCCGCGGCTTTCCTTCCATCGGCAAGGGGACCTCCATCCCCAACGTTTTCTTCGAGACCGTCCTGCCGCGTCTGCAGTCCCCGGACGAGCTGCTCGCCTTCCTCTGGGTCGCTCGCATGGCGCAGGAGAAGAAGGCCGAGCCCCGCTGCATCTCCGTCGAAGACCTCTGGGCCCACGCGCCCGCCCGCGAAAGCTTCGAGAACCTCGGGACCGGTCGAAAAGGATTGGAGCATGGCCTTAACGGCTGCCTGCGGGTCGGCGCGCTCCTTGCGCTTCACGTCCGCGGCGCGCGCGACGGCGAGCTCGTCTATTTCATCAACAATCCCCCGGCCCGCAACGCCATCCAGCGCGCCCGTGCTGGCCAGCTCACCATCCGCCCCGGTGCCACCGTCTCCGAATGGACCCCGGCCGAGCGTCCCGACATCTTCCGCCTCTATGAAGAGCACATCGGCACCATCACCCCGATCATGGCCGATAAGCTCACCGAAACCGCCGACAACTACCCGCCCGAATGGATCGAAGACGCCTTCCGCGAAGCCGCGGAGCGCAACGTCCGGAACTGGCGCTATATCGAACGCATCCTCGAATCATGGTCCCTGGAGGGCCACGGCGATGAAAGAACTTCGCGACATTCTTTCGAAGAGCAGAAGCGACGCTATCTCGGCGGCGGATACGGAAACCTCCCCCGCTATCGATGATCCCGCCGGCGACGCCCCCGGCGCCTCCGGTTGTCCCGTCTGCCACGGCGCAGGCTTCGTCCGCCGCGAACGCTCGATCGATGACCCCATGTTCGGCCGCGCCGAACCCTGTGACTGCGTTCTCCGCGAAGCTGCCGATGTCCGCCGCGAACGCCTCCAGCGCATCGGCAACCTGGCGCCGCTCGGCCGCTATCGCTTCGAGAACTTCGACCCGCACGGCCGTGCCGGGGAGCGTGATGCTGCCGCTGCCGCGCTCGAAGCAGCCCGCGCCTTCGCCGCCGATGCCCGCGCCTGGCTCGTCCTCAGCGGCCCCAGCGGGAGCGGCAAGACCCACCTGGCCGCTGCCATCGCCAATGCCCGCGTCGATGCCGGCGAGCCCGCGCTCTTCCTTACCGTGGCCGACCTGCTCGACCACCTCCGCGCCGGCTTCGCCCCGGACGACGACGAGCCCGGCTACGAACAGGTATACGAACAGGTCAGGACGGCGCCACTACTCGTCCTCGACGAAGTAGACGCCGGTGCACCAACCCCGTGGGGCCGCGAGAAACTCTTCCAGCTCATCAACGCGCGCTACAACGAAGCGCTGCCAACCGTCTTCACCACCACCACCCCGGTCGATCGCCTCGATGACCGGCTTTCCACACGCCTCGGCGATCCCCGCCTCTCGCACGCGGTTACCCTCGCTGGGGTAAGTCGTACGGGATACCGCCAGGTTGGCGGCATGAGCCGCGATCGCCTTGAGGCTCTCCAGTTCCGCAACTTCGAAGTCAACATCCCCGGGCTCCAGCGCGACGAACAGGCCTCGCTCGATGCCGCCTATCGCGCCGCCACCAGCTTCGCCGACAACCCCGCCGGCTGGCTCCTGCTACAGGGCCCCAATGGGTGCGGCAAAACCCATCTCGCGGCCGCCATCGCCAATCGCCGCCTCGCGCGCGGCGAGGATGTGGTCTTTGCCGTCGTCCCCGACCTGCTCGATCACCTCCGGCGCTCCTACGCCCCCGGCCGCGAAGAAACCGACGACGACCTGTTCGACCGCGTTCGCGACTGCTCTCTGCTCGTCCTCGACGACCTGGGCGCCCAGAACGCCTCCCCTTGGGCCGGCGAGAAGCTCTACCAGGTGGTGAATTACCGCACCGTCGCCGGCCTCCCCTCCGTCGTCACGACAGACCAGCCGCTCGAGGACCTCCAGCCAACGTACCCGCGCATTCTTGCGCGGATTGCCGACCCCCGTGCCGGGATGTTGGCCACCATCCTCGCGCCGCACTACGGGCTCGGCCACATTTCATCCCAGGGACGGGGAAACTCCGGCCGCCCTCGGAATCGCTAATCCTCCGGCGCGGGGAAGCCCCTCCGGCGTGCCCAGTCCCGCAGCGCCCAGTGGGTCGTGTCGAATGCCAGCTCTTCCCAGGGGATGTCGTTCGGTCGGAACCAGGCAATCTCGCTCGTTTCGTCCCCTACCGCGCCTTCCCCAAACGCCAGCGCCTCGTAGACGACGACAACAACACCCGGCCCCGGGCGCGTGTAAACGCCCAGCAGCGACAGCTCCTGCACCTCCAGGAGCGCTTCTTCCTTCGTCTCGCGGATGGCGGCCTCCTCGGCCGTCTCTTCCACGTCCATGTACCCGCCGGGGAAGACCCATGTCCCTACCCGTGGCTCAATCGCCCGCCGCACCAGGAGCAGCCGCCCGTCGTCGCGCTCAGGGATCGTACCCGCGACCGGGCGTGGGTTGATGTAATGCACAAAACCACAATCGAGACACACCAGCCGCCGCTGTGTATCTCCTTCCGGGATCGCGGACATCAGCCGCTGACCGCAATGCATGCAAAACCGGCTGGTCGCATGCGGATGGTGCGTCATCGCTCGCCCGCCTGTTGCACCCCTAGCGACTCCGGCCCTTCAATCCACTCCTCCCCGTCCGTCCACACTTCCTTCTTCCAGACCGGCACCCGCTTCTTGATCTCGTTGACGAACCAGTGCCCGCCCTCGAACGACGCCGCCCGGTGCGCGCTGCTGATCGCGACCACCAGGCTCGTCTCTCCGATTTCGAGCCGGCCCGTCCGGTGCATCACTGAGCAGTGCAGCAGCCCGAACCGCTCACGGGCCTCGTCGGCGATCTCCGCCATCACCTTCTCCGCCATCTCCGGGTAGGCCTCGTATTCCAGGTAGTCCACCGATCGCCCCTTGTTCTCGTTCCGCACGACGCCCAGGAACACGTCGATGGCCCCCGCCGCCGGGTCCTCCACCGCCTGGATCGCATCGTTCGGGTCCAGCACCTCGGGCGTTACACGAAACACAGGCCACCTCCCCCGGACACCGGCGGGATGAACGCAACCCGCGAACCCGCTTCCACTGGCGTGTCCAGTCCGGCATATTCTTCGTTGACTGCGTACATCAGGTTCGGCGCGAATCGCTCCAGCGCCGGGTATGCTTCAAGAACCTGGTCGCGAACCTCCGCCACGCGCGCGTTTGCCGGGGCCTCGACCTCGATTTGCCGCGTTCCTGCCGCCTCCGCGACCGATGCAAACAACAACACTGTGACCTTCATACGCTACCTGTAGGATACCGCCCTGCGTGGGAGGCCGCATGCGCATACTGCGTCCTGGCATTTCACCCTGGCCCGTTATCACTGCCGCATGGGATCGCGCCGTCGACCTGCTCTACCCGCTACGCTGCCCGGCCTGCGGCGAGTTCGAAACTCCCTTCTGCGACGCCTGCGAAGCCAGGCTCATTGAAAGCGCGGCCGTGCCCCGCTGCCCCTTCTGCTCGGCCGGCTGGGAAGGCGAGGACAACTGTCCACTCTGCTTCGGTTTCGACGCCCTCTCCGGCGTGCAGGCTCCGTTCGAGTACAACAGGATTTCCCGTTCGCTCATCCGGGCGCTCAAATACCGCAACGCACTCCCCCTGGCCCCCGTCATGGCTCGCCACATCCAGCCCATCCTGGCCCCAGGCAGCTACGACGCCGTCTTCCCGGTGCCCCTCCATCGTTCGCGCCGCCGCGAACGCGGCTTCAACCAGGCAGAGTTGCTTCTCGAAGCGCTCGCCATCGAATCTCCCCCTGACCGGCTCATCCGGGCCAGGAAGACGCGCGCCCAGTACGGCCTCGCCCCCACCGAGCGGTCCCGGAATATCAGTGGCGCCTTCCGCTACGAAGGCCCGTCACTACTGGGTGCAAACGTCGCGCTCCTTGACGACGTTGTTACCACCGGCGCCACCGTCAACGAATGCGCTCGCGTCCTGCGCGATATGGGCGCCTCGAACGTCAACGCCATCGCCTTTGCCCGCGCGACCTATAGCGCACCCGCCGACAAATCGCTGAATATTTAGCGGTTCTGTGCCCGCTTCGCTGCCAGCCGCTCTTCGAAACGCGAGCGGTCGAGCACGAACCGCTGGTGCGTCCCGTGGCCGACCGTCTCCTGCCCGTCGCTGGCCTCCCATTCGAAGTCCAGCCGGCGCCCGTCCGTCTCCTTCAGCGTGACGGTCGCGGTAACGGTCATCCCTTCCGGCGTTGCCCCCGTGTGATTGATGACAAGCTGCGTGCCGACTGTAATCTGGCCCGCCCCCTGGAATTGCGCCACCCACTCCGCGGCCGCCTTCTCCACCAGTGCTCCCATCGCTGGCGTGCTAAACACGTCCGGGGTCCCTTCGACGATGCCGCTCGCAAAATGCTCCGGCTGGACCACGACCGAAAGTGTGGCCGAATCCCCGGCCTTCATCTGCTCGACACTCATGCCGTCCCTCCTCTTGCGTGAGGCTGGAGCGTACGCCGGCGGGGCAACAGCGTCGACATGGGATAGCCTCACAATTTACGGCTGTTGAAACGTGAGGTCGTCCCCATGCTGCTATCCTGCAACATGTCCCTATGTTCGAATTCGCGCCCGCCTTCGGCGACCTGCTGCGAAGTATTTCGTTCGCTCCGCATTGGCTTGCCCTCCTGGCAGGGGCCTCGGCCCTCTATGCCATTGGCGTCCGCCACGCCCGGGTAGGCCGTCCGGAGATCAAGTTCCTGCGCCTGCGCGCTGCAGCCTTCGTACTCGGCATGGTTACCCTCTGGATCGCAGTCCTCGGTCCAATCGAGCATTACGGCAACCAGGCCCTCTGGGTGAATTTCACCGGCTTCCTGCTCATCACGATGGTCGCCGCACCGCTCTTCGTGCTGGCGAGTCCGCTCACCCTTGCTTTCCGGGCCCTGGGAAAGTCTGGTAGCGCACGTCTCCGCCGCTTCTACCGCGGCTTCCCCATGAGCTGGATCACCTTCCCGCCGGCCACATGGCTCGCGTTCGCTGTCGTCACCTATGCCTGGCAGTTCACCAGCCTCACCGACCTTGCCGCGCAATATAGCCTGGTCCGCGATGCACAGCTCTTCACCCTCCTGCTTGTCGGCATCATGTTCTGGTACCCGGCGTTCCCGGTAGACCCCATCCGATGGCGCCTTGCACATCCCCTCCGTGGCCTCTATGTCGTGCTCGAAATGGCGCACAAGGCACTCTTTGGCGGCATGTTCCTAAGCATGGAGTCGACGTTCCATACGTCCTTCCACGAGAACGCCGCGGCATGGGCGCCCGTGCCCACGACCGACCAGAACCTCGCCATCCTCATCCTCTGGGTCGGCGGCAACCTTGTCTTCGTGGCCGCCCTGGCCGCGATCGTCGTGGCCTGGCTCCAGTACGAATCCCGCAACAACCACCGCATCGACATCCGCCTTGCGAAGCAGCGTGAAGCCGAGCGCCAGCGCCAGGCGGCCCTCGAACAGGTTTTCCACAAGCCGGTCTAATCGGCGTGCCCCCGGGGCGCCGCAGTATCACGCGCCAATGGTGAGCGCGTCCGTCACGATCCGTCCCGCCCGGCCTGGCGATGCTGCGCCTCTGAGCGAGCTCGCGTTCCGCTCCAGGGCATACTGGGGTACTCCAGCGAGTTCATGGAAGCCTGCCGGGCAGAGCTCACCATCACGCTGAAATCGCCGGGCAAAGCCGCCGTTGCCGAGGTTGATGGCCTGGTGGCTCGGGTTTTGTGCGCTCAGTCGATGCGATGCCCGCCGCGTCGAGCTCACGGATCTCTTTGTCGAACCGGGATGTATCGGCAGCGGTTTTGGTCGTGCCATCCTTGATCACGCGAAGGCGGCCGCTCGCGAATCCGGCCACACGGCGATGCGAATCGAAGCCGATCCAAACGCCGAACTCTTCTATGTTCGCGTGGGCGCAGCGCGGATTGGTGTGGCCCCCCTGGCAGCATCCCGGGCCGCAGTCTGCCGCTCCTCGAACTTGTCTTGTAACCGCTATCGCAGCCCCCCTGCGTCATGTTGGTCACGTACCGCCTTTCGCGTTTACCGCGCAGTGCCACCACCACCCGCATAATGAGAAATAATGTCTGCCAGTCGCTCCTGGTTGCTGTCCGCCATCGCCGTCGGGGTCGTCGTCGGAATCTTAACCGTCGCCGCTCTCCAGGTTGTCGAGACTCCTGCGGCGTCGCCCGGTACGCCCACGCCGGCGCCCACGGCGACTGCCACAGCGACGCCGACCCCCACGGCAACCCCGGAACCAACACCGACCGCAACGCCGAGCCCGACCGCCACACCCTATGTTGGCCAGGTATACCGCATCCGCATCCCGCGTTTCGGAGTGGATTCTGCGATCGAGCCGGTCGGCGTCGATGCGGCCAACCAGATGGAAGTCCCCCACAACCCCCATAACACCGGTTGGTACGACCCCAACCAGACCGGTTGGGGTGGCAACGACTTCTTGCCCGGCTGGGAGGGCAACGCCGTCTTCTCCGCCCATGTCACCTACTTCCCCAACATTCATGGCCCCTTCTACAACCTCTGGGACCTGGAGGACGGTGACGAGATCACGGTCCTCATGGACAACGGGGAAGAGTACAGCTACGAAGTCTTCTTCAAGGAACGCTACCTGGTCGACGAGATGCCCGTCGGCGATCTCATCTGGCCGGATGACCGGCCCGACGGCGAAGAGTGGATAACCTTGATTACCTGCGGCGGCGAATACCGCGAGTTCTCGCCCGGCGGCCCCGGTGAGTACCTCCATCGCGATGTCGTCATCGCCCGGAAGGTCCACTAGCCACCGGGGACGCGCCAGGCAGTCGCTTCGTTACACGACGATCTGTTCCTTGTATTGGCCGTAGACGCGGCGCCACATGTTGCAGATTTCGCCGACGGTCGCGCCCGCGTTCACCGCGTCGATGATGTAGGGCATCGTGTTCTCCGTCGGGT
>SKSF01000224.1 GCA_007118095.1 Dehalococcoidia bacterium | reverse complement strand
GGCGGCGAACCGCAGCACCATCTTCGAGCGGGCCGGGGCCGCGACCGTGAAGGCGTTCCAGGACGCGGGCCGTGAGCTGCCGCCCGAAGTGGCGCAGCGGATGGACCGGGGACAGACCTAGAGGCCGTCCCGGGCGACGGAGGCGAGAAAGTCCCAGGTGCGCCCGAGCACCTCGTCGTCGCCCGGGACGCGGAAGGCGGAGGCGTTGAGGTCGGTGACGCCGATCTCAGCCAGCTCTTTGAGGCGGGCTCGCACGGTGGCTTCGTCGCCGACGATCGCGATGTCGCCAGGGCCCTCGACGCCCTCGCGGTCGAGGACGGCGCGGTAGGAAGGGAGCTGACCGTAGTTCGCGAAGTCTTTGGCGGCGGCGGCGAGCGCTTCGTCGCGCATGTTTGTGACGGCGACCGGGAATCCCGAAACGATACGCGGCGCCGGGCGGCCAGCTTCGGTGGCAGCGGCGGTGATAGTAGGGATGGCGGTCTCCCGGAGGTAGCGGGGACCGCCCATCCAGGTGGCGGTGCCATCGGCCATGCGCCCGGCGAGTTTGAGCATCTGCGGCCCGAGGGCGGCGACGATGAGCGATGGCTTCTGCGCGCCAGGCACGGAGAGCTGGGCGGCGACACGGTATTCTTCGCCGGTGAAGCGCGCGGCTTCGCCGGCGAGCAGGGGATTGAGGACGGAGAGGTATTCGCGCATGTGGCGGATGGGCTTCGAGAAGTCGAGGCCGAACATGTCTTCGATGACGATGCGGTGACTCAGCCCGACGCCAAGGGTGAAGCGTCCACCGGACGCCAGGGACGTGGTGAGGGCCTGCTGGGCGATCGCGGCGGGGTGGCGAGGATAGGTGGGGACGACGAAGGTGCCGAGTTCGAGGGATCGAGTCTCGCGGCCGGCAAGGGCCAGGGTAGTAATGGCGTCCAACGAGAAGATGTTGGCCATCCAGGCGGACTGGAACCCGTCCTGCTCGGCTTTCTTGAAACGGTCGAGCATGAGGTCGAGGCTGCTGGTGTCACCGATGGGGTTGGGTTGTCCGATGCCGATACCTATACGCATTGTGAGCTCCGGGTGTGGTTGGTGCGGGAAATCATACGGGGCTGTGGCCGCGTGGCTACCGGGGAAGACAGCCCGGGTGTATTGATGAATCAGGTGTCCATGCGGGCGACAGGGCTCGAATGGTGCTGGACGAGCTTCCAATCCCCGTTTTCTCGCACGAAGGCGTTTGTGGCGGCAAGCGGGTTGCCGGAGACGAGTTCCCGGCAAGTGACGATGGCGAGTTCGCCGCGCACGAGGACCGATGCGCCGCCAGCGACGATGCGCTCCTGGGCAGGATTTGAAAGGATAGCGCGCCAGCTCTGCATCACTTCGTCGCGTCCAGTGAGCATGTTCCAGCCGGGATGGACACACCAGACAGGGGCTTCGAGGGCCCAGAGGGCGTCCATCGCTTCAATGTCACGGTCGTTAAACGCGCGGTAGAAGGCGTCGTTGGCGGCGAGCACTGTTTCGTCCACGTGGCGCATGATAGCGGTCATGGGCAATGAATCGGCGGCGAAGGCCGCACTGGACGCGATCAACCTGGATGTCGTTGAATGCCGGGCGTGCCCGCGGCTGGTGGAGTGGCGGGAGCAAGTGGCGCGAGAGCGGCGCGCGGCGTACCGGGACGAGGAGTACTGGGGGCGGCCCGTGCCGGGATTCGGCGACCCGGCGGCGCGGCTACTGGTGGTGGGGCTTGCCCCGGCGGCGCATGGCGGCAACCGAACCGGGCGGATATTCACCGGGGACCGCTCCGGCGATTTCCTGTTCCAGGCGATGTGGGAGGCGGGGTTTGCGTCGCAGCCAACGAGTCGGCACCGGGACGACGGGCTCGAGCTGATCGACGCCTACATGACAGCAGCCGTTCGCTGCGCGCCGCCACAGAACAAGCCGACGGTGGAAGAACGCAAGACGTGCGAGCCCTACCTGCTGCGGGAGTGGGACGCGCTCGAAGACATCCGGGCAATAGTACCGCTGGGCAGCTTTGCCTATGCGGCCGTGGCACGGCTGACGGGCTGGAGTGGGAGGCCGACGTTCGGGCACGGCGTGGAGGGGATGCTACCGAACGGGGCGACCGTCATCTGTTCGTACCACCCGAGCCAGCAGAATACGTTCACCGGCAAGCTGACGCCGGAGATGCTGGCGAACGTGTTCCACCGGGCGCGGGCGACCATCAAGGAGAAGGACGCATGAACCTGCCGTTTGAGCCGCCGGTTTCGCCAATGCTGGCGAAGGCGGTACAGCGCATCCCCTCGCAACCGGGGTGGGTCTACGAGCCGAAGTGGGACGGGTTCCGGTGCATCGCGTACTACGATGGGGAAAAGGTGTACCTGCAGAGCCGCGACCTGAAACCGCTGGGCAGGTACTTCCCGGAGGTAGAGTCGGGGCTGGCGGTGGCGCTCCCGGGGCCGGCGGTGCTGGATGGCGAGCTGGTCATCATGGGTCCGCACGGGCTGGACTTCGACGGGCTGCTGATGCGCATCCACCCGGCGGAGTCGCGGATACGCATGCTGGCGGCGGAGACGCCGGCGTCTTTCGTCACGTTCGACCTGCTGGCGGTGGGGGACCGGGACCTGTGCGAGGCACCGTTTTCGGAGCGGAGGGCGGAGCTCGAAACCTACGCAGGCCAGGTAGCGCCACCCGCGTTCCTGTCGCCTTCGACGGACGATGAAGCAGTGGCGCACGACTGGTTCGAACGTTTCGAGGGAGCGGGGCTGGACGGCGTAATCGCGCGGCCGGCGGAGGCGCCGTACCGGCCAGGAGACCGGGCGATGGGGAAGATCAAGCATCATCGGAGCGCGGACTGCGTGGTAGGCGGTTTCCGGTGGCTGAAGGACCACGAAGGTGAGGCGGTGGGTTCGCTGCTGCTGGGCCTGCACGACCGGAAAGGCGTCTTGCACCACGTGGGGCACACGTCCAGCTTCAAGGCTGCGGAGAAGCGAGAGCTGGCGACGATGCTGGCCGACTATGTAACGGACGAAGACACAGGGTTCGGGTCCGGGCGGACGCCGGGGGCGCCGAACCGATGGAACCAGAAGCGAGACACGAGCTGGGTGCGCGTGCGGCCGGAGCTGGTGTGCGAAGTGACGTATGACCAGTTGCAGCTCAACCGGTTCCGGAACCCGGCGGCGTTCCAGCGGTGGCGGCCGGACAAGCCGCCGGAGGAGTGCGTGTTCGCGCAACTGCAAGTTCAGCCGCCGATGGAGCTGATGGAGATCTTCGGGGTTCGGCGTTGACAATCATTCACGCGAGGGCGATGCTCATTCGGTCGCGGCCTGACCGCAGACCATGTCCAGGAGGCGCAAGGTGACTGTCGTGGCTGTTGCCCACGTCCGCCTCCGGGGATCCCTCCGCTAGCAAGTATTCGTTGAATCCGAAATGCGCCAGGGCCGCCCGCGAGGCGGCCCTTTGCTTTGCACTGCAGCAGCGCATATTCGGAGGATGCTTTGACCGAGGACACGACAGCGGAGGCCCTGGACGAGTTCGTCAGCGAGGGGCTGGTTACGGACATCATCTCAGTTATCAGGAGCGGCAAGGAGGCTACCGCCTACCTCTGCCGTGTTCACTGGCGGTCGCCAAGGTCTATCACGAACGGGAGCGACGCGACTTCGCAAACGACCAGCTCTATGAAGTGGGCCAGCGCCTGCTGCGGGGGCATGAGGAGCGCGCGGTTGCGAACAAGAGCGACGCAGGGCGGGTAATCCAGTCAGCACTCTGGGTCAATAACGAGTTCGATGTGATGAGCACGCTCGGTTACGCCGGGCTGGACGTCCCGGCGCCGTACGCAGCGACCGAGCGGGCCATCTTGGTGGAATATGCGGGTGACGACGAGACGCCCGCTCCGCAGTTGCGGGAAGTTCGATCTCTCACTGCCGGACAGGCGGAACGGCTGCCGGAGCGGCTGCTGTGAAACGTGGAGGTGATGCTGCGCGAGAACGTTATCCATGCGGACCTTTCGCCATACAACGTGCTCTATGCAGACGGCCTGCCGGTCATCATCGACCTGCCACAGGCAGTCGACCCGCGGTTCAACAAGGCAGCCCAGCGCCTGTTGCAGCGCGATGTGAAGAACATCGCCAGCTACTTCCGGCGCCACGGCATCACTCTTGATCATGAGCGTTGGAGTGACGACCTCTGGAGGCGGTTTGTGCTCGGGGAGCTATGAGGATTTCTTGCGGCGGCTGGGCTGGACGCGGGGCGGCTCGCCCGGCGTACGCGGGTAGTTCGGGGGCCAGGGTGCTTCGCCCTGGCCCTCGGCCTCCTGCTGCTGTACGAGTTCGAGCAGGGGCTCGAGGGAGAAACGCTCGTCGTCGATGGCCGCGGCGGGATCGCCCTTCTCACGCAGGCGGGCCGGGACGGTCGCGACCGTGAAATCTTCCATGCGCGCGCCGGGCACTTCGCCCCAGTCGAGCGGGCATGAGACGCGGGCGTCCGGAGTAGGCCGAACGGAATAGGCGGAAGCGATGGTGCGGTCGCGGGCGTTCTGGTTGTAGTCGACGAAGACGCCGACGCGCTCTTCCTTCCACCATGCAGTGGTCACCCGGCCTGGCGCGCGACGTTCGAGTTCGCGGCCGACCGCGAGCGCAGAGCGGCGGACGTGGGCGAAGCCCCAGCGAGGTTCGATGCGGACATAGATATGGATGCCGCGTGACCCGGAGGTCTTGGGGTAGGAGCGGTAGCCGAGTGCGTCGAGGACTTCACCGGTGAGCAGAGCGGCCTGGCGGACGTCGTCCCAGCTTGCTTCGGGCGTGGGGTCGAGGTCGATGCGGAGCTCGTCCGGGGTATCGAGTCCCTGTTTGCGGACGGGCCAGGGGTTGAGGTCGATGCATCCAAGGTTCACGACCCAGGCGAGGTCGGCGAGATCGTCGCAGACGACCAGGTCGGCTTCGCGCCCGGAAGGGAAGGTGACCGTGGCCGTTTCCACCCCAGGCGGGCGCTTCGACGGGGCACGTTTCTGATAGAAGGGGGCTTCAGTGATGCCGTTCGGGTACCGCTTGAGGTGCATGGGACGGTCACGGACGCCCCGGAGCGCGGCCTCTGCGACGTCGAGATAGTAGTGAACCAGGTCGAGCTTGGTGAGCCCGAGTGCAGGGAAGAAGACCTTGCCCGGGTTGGTCACCGTCACGGGCGTGCCGCCGACGTCGAGCGTTACCTGTTCGGCCACGGTGCCAGTATGGCGCGTTATGACGCGGAGCGCTCGATTGGCGGGGGCTCAACGTGGCGCGGGGCGCGACCGGCTGTTTCGTCGTCAGAGAAGGCCTGGCAGTGCTCGTCGAGCGTCGCACACAAGCGTTCGAGGTCGAGTCCACGGTGACGGGGCCGATAGGATTCGAGCCGCGTGCGGGCACGGGTGAGGAGCGTCTTCGCGCCGTGGGCGTTGCCGCGCTGCATGTGAGTGTAGCCGGCGCCCATCTGTGCCAGGCCTTTGAAGAACTCCTCGTCACTGCCGCCGCGCGAGAGACGCCAGGCCGCCTCCCAGGCTTCATGGGCGGAGAAGTAGACACCCTCGTTGAAGGCCTCGATGGCGAGGCGTTCGTTATCTTCAAGCGGCAGGTTGTCGTAGTCCTCGAGTGCGAGGCGGGACTCGGAGCCCCAGGGGAGGGGGCGTCCAAACTCATCGCGGGGGCGTTCGCCCTGTTCGTTGCGTGGTTTTCCGTTGGCAGGTGTTTCGTCGGTCACGACGTAATGGTACGAGGTCGAGTAGGATCTGACAGGTGGCCGAACGGCCATCGAAACTACCAATCCCTCGACATCCCGGGTTTGTGACGCGCCGGGCACGAGGCCAGGAGCGAGTCCTCTTGATTGACATGCGAACGATGCGTTTTGGTGTGTTCCTCGCACCACATCATCCAATCGGGGAGCACCCGACGCTGCAGATCCGCCGCGACGTGGAACTGGTGGAGTTCCTCGACAGGCTGGGGTACGACGAGTTCTGGTGCGGCGAGCACCACTCCGGGGGATGGGAGACGATCGCGTCGCCGGAGATGTTCCTCGCGGCGGCAGGGGAACGTTCAAACCGCATCATGCTTGGCACGGGCGTGGTTTCGCTGCCATACCACCATCCTTTCAATGTGGCGCAGCGGATCGTGCAGCTCGACCACCTGACGCGGGGCCGGGCGATGCTGGGCGTTGGCCCCGGGGCGCTGCCTTCGGATGCGGTGATGCTGGGGATCGACCCGGCAACGCAGCGGGCGCGCATGGACGAGGCGCTGGGAGTCATCCTGCGGCTGCTGCGCGAGGACGAGCCAATCACATACCAGAGCGACTGGTTCGAGTTACACGAGGCGGCGCTGCAGATCAAGCCGCTGCAGGCGGATATGCCGATCGCGGCGGCGTCGAGCATTAGCCCGTCCGGGATGCGTGCGGCCGGGAAGTACGGCATTGGCGTGATCTCGGTGGCAAGCTACAGCGAGGAGGGGCTCGCGGCGCTGCCCACGCAGTTCGGGTTCGGCGAGACCTATGCACAGGAATACGGGCAGGAGTTCTCGCGGCAGAACTGGCGCATCAACATCCCGTGGCATATCGCCGAGAGCAAGGAACAGGCCTACCGCGACGTG
This sequence comes from Dehalococcoidia bacterium, assembly GCA_007118095.1. GTDB lineage: Bacteria > Chloroflexota > Dehalococcoidia > Tepidiformales > Tepidiformaceae > SLAK01. Next base: position 8,050 of record SKSF01000224.1, on the reverse strand, counting down.
GCGGACGGGCTGGAGCGCTGGCACAACGAGTACAACGTGGACATCCTTGGCCGGCAGGGCGCCGAGAAGGTGGACAGCGGCTACGAGATGGCCAAGCGGATGGACAAGACTGGCGGCGGCATCTTCGGCACGCCGGACGACGCTGTGGAGTCGATCAAGCGGCTGCAGGAGCTTTCGGGCGGTTTCGGTGTGCTCGTGGGCTTTGCGCATGACTGGGCTTCGAAGGAAGCGACGCTGCGCAGCTACGAGGCGTTCGCCCGCTACGTCATCCCGCGCGTACGGGGCATGCTGAACCCCGTGCAGGCCTCGGCGGACCGTGTGGGCGCGAAGCGGCACGAGCTGATGGAGAAGTCATCGGGCGCTGTGCTGGCGGCAATCCGCGAGCACAACGCGACGCATCCGCGGAACGACCAGAAGGACGAAGAAGAGGCAAAGAGGGCTCACCCCGCGCGGTCGGAATAGTGCGCGCGGAGGTCCTCGCGGAGCCCTGCCATGGCGGGGGATAGCTCGACCGGGTAGGGCTCCGTCTGATCGAGGGAGCGGAATGCCGGCGGGAGCTGCTCGACCTGGGCGGTGCAATACTCTTTGATTTCGCCCAGGGGGAGGGCAGGTTCGAGGCGCTGGCCGGCGGACATGACCTGCCTGAGCAGCGGCGTCCCGCCATCGAAGGATTCGGACTGGAGACCGATGACGTCGCCCGCGAAGGTGCCGTCCTGGATTCGCCGCCATACCTGCTTCGCGCCGGGCAGGGTCTCTTTGCCGACGGAGGTCTTGAGCCGGGGGCCGAGACGATCGTCGACGAGTTTGTAGACGCCGGGCAAGTAGGGGGCGTCCGCGCTCACGCCGAGGCGGGTGCCGACGCCAAAGGCGTCGGCGGGGGCTCCCGAGCGTAGGAGTTCGTCGATGATGTATTCGTCCAGGTCGCCGGAGACGAAGATTTTGACCTCTTCGAGGCCAGCCTGGTCGAGAAGTTTGCGGACGGAGCGCGCTTCGTCGCCGACGCTGCCAGAGTCGATGCGGACTGAACCAACACGCGCACCGTGCTCGCTCATACGGCGGTGGGCTTCGATGGCGTTCAGGGCACCCTGCTGAATGTCGTAGGTATCGATGAGCAGGGTGGGGTGGTCGGGAAAGACGCGCAGGTAGGCGCAAAACGCATCAAGCTCGTCTTCGTAGGACATGACGAAGGAGTGGGCCATTGTGCCGCTGACGGGCATGCCATAGCGCATCCCGGCGACGACGTTCGAGGTCCCGGCGGCGCCTGCAATATAGGAAGCGCGCGCGGCCGAGTTTGCCGCATCCAGGCCGTGGTCGCGGCGGGGAGAAAAGTCGACAAAGGGGCGACCGTCGGTGGCGATGAGGATGCGAGCGGCCTTCGAGGCGATCATGGACTGGAAGTTGATCGTCGTGAGGAGGAAGGTTTCGACGAGCTGCGCCTGGATGCGCGGAGCCGTGATGCGGATGACGGGCTCATCGGGGAAGAAGATGGTGCCTTCGGGCATGGCCCAGACGTCGCCGGTGAACCGCAGACCGGCTAAATGGTCGACAAATGCGGGGTCGAACATCTTGAGCGAGTGCAGATACTCGATGTGGTGTGGTTCGAGCTGGAGGTCTTCCAGGTAGTCGAGGACCTGTTCGAGCCCTGCGGCGACCATGAAGTTGCGTCCGCGGGGCATCCCACGGACGAACAGTTCGAAGCTGGCCGGGGTATCGAGGTCTTCGGCGAAGTACACCGCCCCCATGGTGAGTTCATAGAGGTCGGTGAAGAGTGCGCGGTCGTCGTCCATGCGCGGAGATTACCGAAGGCCGACGCCCGCGTCGCGCATGCGTTCGATGGCCCGTTCGGTGTCGCCTTCCTGGAGATTGACGCCGGCAGTGGTGTCCTGAAGGAGAGAGGTTTCGTATCCCAGGCGGGTGGCGTCGAGCGCGGTTTCGACTACGCAATAGTCGGTGGCGAGACCGCAGACGTAGACCTTGTTGATGCCGCGTTCGCGGAGGATGGCGGCGAGCTGCGTTTCGCCAGTCTCACCAGACTGTGGGTCGCGCACGGAGAAGCCTGAATAGCCATCGCGGCCGTCGGCGCCCTTCTTGACGACGGGGCCATCGACCAGGAGTTCGTCGTGGAAATCGGCGCCCCATGAATCCGCGACGCAATGCACGGGCCAGGTCCCGCCGTCCTTTTCAAAGTGGGGCGTGGATTCGGGGTGCCAATCCTGTGTGTAGGCGACGAGGGCGCCGGCGCGGAGGGCGGCCTGGATATGCTCGTTCGCCTTACGGACGACGTCTTCGCCGCCCTTGACGGACAGGCTGCCGGAGGGATGGGCAAAGTCGTTCTGGAGGTCAACGACGAGGAGGGCAGTTTCACGATCGAAGTCAGGCATGATTCACCTCCTGTGGGCGTGCGTCGAGTTTACTCGAGGCGCGCGTCGCCCAGCGGTTCGCGGGGGACGTCTTCGTTGGCGTTAACCATGTGCCTGGCGAGCGTGTCCAGACGCTGGAAGACGGTGTCGATGTCATCTTCGCGGACCCCACAGTCGGTCATGGCGGCCCGCATGTGCTTGAGCCAGAGTTCAGCGGCCTGTTCGTCGATGACGAAGGGGAAATGGCGGCGGCGCAGCCGGGGATGGCCGTAGGCGTTTGAATAGACAGGTTCGCCGCCGAGCCATTGTTCGAGGAAGAGCTTGAGCTTTTCCTTGCCCGGCTCGAGGTCGGCCGGGTAGACGTTGCGGATGGGCGGGTCTGATTCGACCCGGCGGTAGAAGTCCTCAACAACCCGGGAGACGCCTTCGCGTCCCCCGAAGCGGTCGAGCAAGGTAGATGTGGGAGCCGGTTCGCTCATGATTCCAGTATGCCGAAGGCACGCGGGGCTGCGAAATGCTCAGCGCAGAGTGATACCCCCATCAACGGAAATAGCCTGGCCGGTGATGTTGTGGGCGAGGTCGCTGCAAAGGAAAGCGGCGAGGTGACCGATGTCTTCCGGGATCTGTTCGCGCTTGAGCGGGACGCCGTTTTCGACCACCTGCAGGAAAATGTCCCGCGGTTCCATGTCCGAATACTTCGGGACGCGCATCTTCATGCCGCTCGCCAGGCCTTGCCATGCGCGGGTCCAGAGGAAGCCGGGGCAGATGGCATTGGCGCGGATGTCGTGCGGGGCGTATTCGGCGGCGGTGCTGCGGGTGAAGGAAATGACCCCGGCCTTGGCCGCGGAATAGGCGGTGATGGTCGTGGATGGCATCAGTCCCGCGATGGAGGCGATGTTGACGATGGAACCGCCGCCGCGCGCTCTGAGGTGAGGGACGGCGGCTTTGGTAGCTGCCCAGGTGGTGCGCAGGTTCGTCTGGAGCTGCTCGTCCCAGCGGTCCTGGGTGTGACCTTCGATGCCGGTGAGGCCGCCGACGCCTTCGCTGGCGGGGGCATTTCCCATATCGCGGCCGCCACCAGCGTTGTTGACCAGGATGTCGATACCGCCGAACGCGGCCGCGACGCGGTCCATGGCATCTTTTGCCTCGGCCTCTTCGGCAACATCCGCGGCGAAGCCAAGGGCTTCGACGCCGAGGGATTCGGCGGTCTTCTGCGCTTCGTCGCCATCGAGGTCGAGAATGGCGACGCGGGCGCCGTTTTCGGCCATGCACCGGGCGATGCCAGCACCAATTCCCCGGGCGGCGCCGGTGACGACCGCCACTTTTCCGTCGAGCTTCATGTATTCCTCCGTTTCGAAGGCAAGTTGTACGCGCCCGGGCAGCAAAAGGCGAGCGCCATTCGACATTGCGGCGGGGCACGGAGAGCGGCAGGATTGCGTGCGATGAGCAGCAAAGGCGCCGGGAGCACCCGGGAGGCACGGCCCGAGGATGTGGACAACATCGTCCGCGTGGTGAACGCGGCTTATGCGGTCGAGCGGTTCTTTGTGAATACCGACCGCACGTACCGGGACGAAGTGCTGGGTTTCTTCGAATCCGGACGGTTCTTCGTGTCGGAGGAGGCTGATGGGACGGTTTCGGGGGCGGTGTTCCTGCGAGACGAGGGCGCGGAAGGGTACTTCGGACTGCTTGCGGTGGCGCCGGAACACCAGGGACACGGGGTAGGCCGGCGGCTGGTTGCCTATGCGGAGGAGGTGTTTCGCGAGATGGGGTGCGCGCGGGTGCGGATCGTGGTGCCGAACTTACGGACGGAGCTGTTCCCGTGGTACGAGGCGCTCGGCTACCAGGAGCGGGCGACGCTGCCGTTCCCGGAGCCGGAGAAGCTGACGCAGGATGCGCACATGGTGGAGCTGGTGAAGGAGCTGCGGGACCTGCCCTAGGATGCGCCGCGGCGGGGGCGTCCGCCTGACCGCGCGTGGCTGCGGGGGACAAGCTCCTGGGCTTCCCGGACGGGCTGGCAGGACGGGCACCAGGCGGTGCGGCGGATATCGCGACCCTGGACATCGCTGCGGATGCGGGAATAACAGCGGCGGCAGGGCTGGCCGGCACGCGCATAGACGTACATCGACGGGCGACCGTGTGCGTCGTGGGCAAGGCCGGCAGCCCCACGGAGGAGTTCGCGGGCCTTCGCAATAATGGCGCCAAGCTCGTCGTCGGGAAGCTCGCGGACACGCAGCCAAGGGTTGACGCGGGCGTGGAAGAGCGTTTCGTGCTTCCAGATGTTGCCGACGCCAGCCATGATCTCCTGATCCATGATGGCATCGCCGATGGTGGCGCCGGCGCGCAGGGGATCGCGGAAGCGGCGAAGGGATTCGCCCGGGTCGAAGGCGTCATCGAGGAGGTCGGGGCCCAGGTACGTGAGCGGGCGGTATGTGTCCAGCGCACGCGATTCGTGCAGTTCGATGACGGGTGCGCTGAAGTTCACCAGCACGGTTTCATCGGTATGGAGGACGAGGCGGGCCTGGTTGGGGTGGCGGCGCCATGGCTCGCCGGGTTTGTAGAGCTCCCAGGTGCCGTACATGCGCAGGTGCCCCCGGAGGGCGAGTCCGTTGTCGAAGGTGATGACCAGGTTCTTGCCGTGAGTGGTGACGGCGGTGCAGGTGGCACCGATGAGGCGCTCGGCGCGAGGGACGGCGCCCGGCCCCTGTGCGTGGGCGGCGCGGACGACCTGGTCCTGGAGGGCATCGCGGATTTTCCGCGCGAACCTGAAGACAGCATCGCCTTCAGGCATGGACCGCCCCCGGGCGTGGAGCGCGGTAGACAAGGCCCCGATAGCCCACCTTGAATCCAGCGGCTGTGAAGGCATCGACCAGCGAGGATTCGACCGCGGGGGCGCCGTCGATGCGTTCGAGGGTGAGCGTGTTACGCGGGCGGCGCGGGGCCAGGGAGGCGAGGGATTCGATGGCCGCCGTCACTGCGGCGGGGTCTCCGGTGATGACAGGGAAGGTGAGGAGCCCACGGCCGCCCCGCTCGAGATAGAGCGCTGGTTCGCCATTGACCAGGGCGACGTAGGCGCCGGCGGCGCGCTGCGGCGTGCGGTTGCTTTCACCGCCGGCGGGCGGCCAGGGGAGGGCCCCGCCGTAGGGCTGTGCGGGGTCGGTAGCGGCGAGGGCGAGGGCGGCAGGTTCGTCCGGGGGTTCGCGCTCAGCGCGGAGGCGGTCGACGGCCCCTGGCAACGCGAACTGTGCGCCACCAAGCCCTTCGACGAAGTAACCGCGGCGAACCCGGCCGGACTCTTCCATTGCCTTCAGGACCGGGTAGACCGCCGTGAAGCCGCCTTCGACGCCCTCGGCGAGCACGGCTTCGCGGGTGACGATGCCATGCCGTTCGAGGAGGGCCTCGGCGAGGGCGTGAGCGCGTTCGGTCGGCGAGGGCGGCGACAGCGCTCGTCCCGCGGGGGTGAGTGACCAGCGGCCGACGGCATCTGGCGGAAGCATGGAACCACGGCTGCGCGGCGAGCGGCCTTCGCGGCGGGGCAGCGCGAGCGCGCGAAGCGGCGCGACAGTGTCGTTGGTGACCAGCCCGGCCCAGACCAGGTCCCAGAGGGCGTCGCGGGTTTCGCGGACCGGTTCGCGGGTGGCGTCGAGCAAGTCAGCAAAGAAGAGGGCGCCGCCGGCCCGAAGGGCATCGAGGATTGCGGTGTGCACTGGTTCGGATGGCGGCTCGGCGGGTGGGGATGGTGCGAGCAGGGAGAAGCGGTCGCGGCGGAACAGGGCGACGCGGCCATCGCTTGCGCCGAGTGCGCCGCGACCCGCCCATGCGTATTCGCCCGCGGCGCCGAGCTCGTCGAGCATCCGGGGTTCGTAGGTGTCAACACGGGCCGCGAGGACGTCGCGTTCGAGGGAAGAGGCGGGGACGGGATAGGCCTGCAGGCGGTCGAGCGCTTCGCGAAGGCGGTCGAGGCCGCGGTAGGCGGCGCCGACGCCGTGCCACTGGAGGAGGAATCGCGCGTAGGCTGCCTGGCCGACCGGCTCCACTTCCCGGCGCAGCAGGGATAACGACCGGCGCTTGATGATCCGAAGGACTTCGGCGTCACACCACTCGGGTTCGCTACCGCCGGGGCGGAAGCCACCGTGCAGGATCGTGCCGTCGTGCTGGAGGTTGTGGAGCTCTTCGAGCACGAGAGCGCGGGGGAGGCCCCACCTGGAGGAAGGGGCGTCGGCATGGAACGGCCCGTTGGTGCGCGCCCAGCGGGCTACGAGGCTGCCGAGCGGGGATTCGCCCGGGCGGAGAAAAGCGTCGGGAATGCCGACGGGCGGGGCGACACCGAGGGCGTCACGGTAGCGGCCGGCGTCTTCGATGGCGATCCAGCGTTCGTGGCCGGCGATCCGGACAGGGCAAGCGCGGCCTGATTGTTCGAGCTCGCGAAGCCACGCATCGGCGTCGTCTGGTGCTGCGACACGCGCTCGGATCTCCGGTGGCGCGAGGTCGCCGATGCGGCGGAGGAGGTCGTGGAGCTGGTCTGCGTTCCGCGCCTTGCGGTTTTCGGCGAGGGACTGGAGTTCCAGTTCGGTCTCTTCGATGGCGCGGGGATCGAGCAGCTCGCGGAGCTCGCCTTCGCCCAGGAGGTCGCGGAGGAGGTCCCGGTCGAGGGCGAGCGCCTGGGCGCGGCGCTCAGCCATGGGCATGTCGACCTCGTACATGTACGAGGCGATGTATTCCATCGCCAGGGAGCGCGCGAAGGGCGATGCCTGCTGCGTTTCGACCGAGCGGACGCGGACCCGGCGGCTGCGGACGTCTGTAAGCAGCTCGACGAGGCCGGGGAGGTCGAAGACGTCGCGGAGGCAGTCGCGGTATGTCTCGAGGACGATCGGGAATGCGGGATAGCGGCTGGCGACGGCCAGGAGCTGCGCGGAGCGCTGACGCTGGAGCCAGAGCGGCATGCGCGTGCCGGGCCTGCGCCGCGGGAGGAGCAACGAGCGGGCGGCGTTCTCGCGAAAGTGGGCGGCGAAGAGGCTCGAACCGCCAAGGCGTGCGACGACCAGGTCCTCGATTTCTTCGGGCGCCGGGAGGAAGAGGTCGTCGGCGGGCGGGACTTCGGAGCCAGCAAAGCGGACCGCGATGCCGTCGTCGCTCCAGATGGCCTGGACTTCGAAGCCGGAGCGGTCGGAAAGGATGGCTTCGAGCGCGAGGGCCCAGGGTGCATGCACCTGGCCGCCGAAGGGAGTGAGGATGACCACACGCCAGTCGCCGAGCTCGTCGAGGTAACGCTCGATGACGATGGTCCGGTCGGTGGGGATGGCGCCGGTCGCTTCCTGCTGGTCGGCAACGTAGGCGACCAGGTTACGGGCGGCGCGTTCGTCCAGGTCGTGCTCGTCCTGGAGGCGGGAGAGAAGCGCGGACTCGTCGGTGGCTTCGGCGAGTTCGCGCGTGAATGCGCCGACAGCGCGACCGAATTCGAGCGGGCGGGCGACGCCGTCACCGCGCCAGAAGGGCATCTTGCCCGGTTCGCCAGGAGCGGGTGAGACGATGACACGGTCGTGGGTGATGGCCTCAACGCGCCACGTGGTCGCGCCCAGGAGGAACGTCTCGCCGGGGCGCGTTTCGAAGACCATCTCTTCGTCGAGTTCGCCGACGCGGGGGCCGCCTTCGCCCAGGAAAACGCCATAGAGGCCACGGTCCGGGATGGTGCC
>SKSF01000124.1 GCA_007118095.1 Dehalococcoidia bacterium | reverse complement strand
CTTGGCGCCGGTCCGCAGTTCTTCGCCGATGAGAATGTCACCAATCATCTGCGCCTTTCCTTTTCATACGTGCCGACTGAAGACATCGAAGAAGGCGTCCACCGGCTGGGCGAAGCCATCGAAGAGGTCGCGAGCCGCAATTCGGCAAAGTAGTGGGCTCGAACCTCTCGCGTTGAGCGCGTAAGCTCCGGACAAACACGCTCAACGGAGACCCAATACATGGCCCTCGACCCCCGACACAAGAGCCACACCATGGTGGACGGTCCCGGGCGCGCCGCCGCCCGCTCCTACCTTAAGTCCGTCGGCTTCACCACAGACGATCTCCAGAAACCACTTGTCATGGTCGCGCACAGCTGGATCGGCACCATGCCGTGCAATTTCAATCACCGCCAGCTTGCCGACGCTGTCTCGCAAGGGATCCGCGATGCGGGCGGCACCCCGATGGAGGTCAACACGATCTCAATCAGCGACGGCATCTCGATGGGAACCGAAGGCATGAAAGCCTCGCTCATCAGCCGGGAGCTCATCGCCGATTCCATTGAGCTCGCCGGCGTGGGCTATTCTTTCGACGCGGCCGTGGTCATCGTAGGCTGCGATAAGACCATCCCGGCGGGCGCGATGAGCTTGGCCCGGCTCAACATTCCAAGCCTTATGCTGTACGCAGGGTCTATCGCTCCAGGCCACTACCAGGGACGAGACATCACCATCCAGGATGTTTTCGAAGGTGTTGGCCAGCAGGCGGCCGGGATCATCGATGAGGCCGAGCTCGAAGAGATGGTTGACGCTGCCTGCCCGGGCGCCGGCGCCTGTGGCGCCCAGTTCACGGCCAACACCATGGCGATGGCGATGGAGTTCATGGGCCTCGCCCCCATGGGCAGTGGCTCCGTCGGCGCCACCATGCCCGAGAAGATGGACGTCGGTCGCAACTGTGGCCAGCTTGTCATGGATGTGCTCATGCGCGGCCAGGTCCCCCGCGACATCCTTACCCGTGACGCCTTCGAGAACGGCATCGCCGGCGCAGCCGCGACCGGTGGTTCCACCAACGTCGTTCTCCACCTTCTGGCGCTCGCCCGTGAAGTCGGTGTCGACCTGGACATCGATGACTTCGACCGGATCAGCGAAGCCACCCCGCTCATCGGCGACCTGCGACCGGGTGGCCGCTATAACGCCCTTGACCTGCATCGCGCCGGCGGCATCGGACTCGTTGCCCGCCGCCTGGTGGATGCTGGCAAGCTCCATGGCACGGTCCAGACAGTCACTGGTAAAACCATCTCCGAGGAAGCAGCTAATGCACAGGAGACCGCGGGGCAGGACGTTGTCCGCCCGATCGGAAGCCCGCTAAAGGACACGGGTGGACTGGTCATCCTGAAGGGAAACCTTGCCCCGGAAGGTTGCGTCATCAAAGTTGCGGGTTACGAGCGTTTCGAGCACCGGGGCCCGGCACGGGTCTTCGATTGCGAGGAAGACGCCTTCGCTGCCGTCACCGCCCGCGAGATAAAGTCCGGCGATGTCGTCGTGATCCGCTACGAAGGCCCCCGGGGTGGCCCTGGCATGCGCGAAATGCTTGGCGTGACGGCCGCACTCGTCGGCGAAGGGCTCGGCGAAGAGGTTGCCCTGCTCACCGATGGCCGGTTCAGCGGCGCAACGCGCGGGCTCATGGCCGGCCATGTCGCGCCAGAAGCCGCCGATGGCGGGCCCATCGGGCTGGTCCGAGACGGCGACATCATCCGTTTTGATATCCGGGGCCGGGAGCTCACGCTCGAAGTTGATGCGGGCGAACTCGAAAACCGCCGTGCAGAATGGAGGGAGCGGCCGCCCCGGTACACCCAGGGTGTCTTCGCCAAGTACGCCCGCCTGGTGTCGAGCGCGAGCGAGGGGGCGGTCACCGGGTAAAGGTAGATTAACTTGATCGTCGCAGGCACTTATGTGCTGAGGCTGGGCTGCCGTTCATCGGAGTGAAGGTTACTCGTGGAGGGGACTTGCTCTATGGATCGGCAGCGCCTCAGTCGGCGGCGGTTTCTCGCCTTCGCTGGCGCCGCGGCAGTGTCCGTCGTCGGCACCAGCAACCTTTCCGGAACCCGGATCGCCACGACGGCCTCCGCTTCCAGTGATGCTATCGAACGGCGCACGGCCGTTCCCGGCATCTCCCGGGCTGGCCCAACGACTCCGGGCCAGCCTCTCGAGATCGTTGCGAGCATTCCACGTGTTTACCAGGGCGGCGCCGTGCGGCTGGATGTCCCCCATGCCACACACGGGACGGCGCAGCTCCTGGGCCGGAGTTATCCGCTCGTCTCTACGACGCCAGAAGCAGCCGGCTATGTCGGTGTCGATGTTGGCGACCCGCCGGGACTCACCACTGTCTCCGTCGATGTCACAGCCTCTGCCGGGAACACTGTGCGGCTCGAACGTACACTCGAGATTCTCAAGACGAACTGGACGGTCGCACACATCTGGATTCCGCAGGAACTCGACAACGATGACCGTGCCGCCGAAGCCAGCGACAACGGGATCGATGGTATCGACGAGAACGAGCTGCTCAAAAGTGCCTACAACGGTAATTCATACCGGCGATGGGAAGAGCCCTGGATCGTCCCCATTCCGGGAGTCCCGGTGAGCAGTTACTTCGGTGAACAACGCTCTTATAACGGCGGTCCGATCAGCGGTCACCACACCGGGACCGACCTCGCCGCTCCAGTGTCCACTCCAATTCTCGCGACCAATCATGGCACCGTCGTGCTCGCCCAACAGCTCCCCATCCGCGGGAAAATGCTCGTTCTGGACCACGGGACGGGCGTTTACTCGGGATATGCCCACCTCTCGGAATACGAAGCCGTCCCGGGCGAGTTCGTTGAACGCGGCCAGGTAATCGGCCGGGTTGGCAATACTGGCCTCTCCACCGGCCCGCATCTCCACTGGGAACTAACCACTTCGGGCATCCGGGTTGACGGACTGCGCTGGCTCGACGGAACACAGGGCTTCTAATAGCGCCGACCCGGGTGGTGTGGCAAGCTACCTCAAGGGGCCAATGTCATGAGGGGACAGTCGCCCCGCAGGGCAGTGATTGCATCGGGCTCGCTCGGCCGCGGCCCGGGAAGTCGAGGCGTTAGAACCGATGAAGACCGCCCAGAAGGTCGCCTTCACAACGTGCGTTGCCACGCTCGTCCTGATCGCCATTGGTGTCTGGGTCCGCGCCAGTGGCTCCGGCCTCGGGTGTCCTGACTGGCCACTCTGCCATGGTCAGGCCGTCCCACCCGGAGACCTCGGCCATGAGCCGATCATCGAGTTCATCCATCGCGTCGCGGCTGGCGCTGTGGGAATCCTCATCATCATCACGGCAGCTCTTGCGTGGATCTATTACCGGCACTCAGAGCCTGTCCTATGGTCCGCCACGGCAAATGTCCCGCTTGTTGGCCTTCAGGGCTTTCTCGGCGCGATTACTGTCTGGCAAGAACTTCCACCCGAAGTCGTAGCGACACACCTTCTCCTCGCCATGATCATCCTCAGTCTCCTCGCCTTGACGGCCTTTGGTATGTATCGCGCTGACCCCGACCGGTATGAACAGAACCGCAAGCGGTCGCCTGCTGAGCGCAATCTCGGCCGCCTGGCGGTCCTTAGCCTCCTGTTCTTTCCACTCGTTCTCTGGATTGGCGGCTACATGACCGAAAGCGGCGCCGCGACAGCCTGTAGCGGCTGGCCTCTCTGTGACGGCCACATCCTCCCCGCGAACGACAACCAGGAAATCATGCACATGCTCCACCGCTACCTCGCCGGCCTGTACGTTCTCTTGCTTGCTCCGCTCAGCTGGTTCGCGTGGAAGCGGCGGCAGGAAATCGCCTGGGCCTCCACCGTGGCCCTCTCGGTGGCTGGCTTGTATGTTGTGCAGGTCTTCGTGGGGGCACTGAATGTCTGGTTTACATTTCCACAGCCGCTCACAATCTCCCACACCGTCATTGCCGCCCTGCTCTGGTTCGCCATCAGTGCTGCAGCAGTATTGGGCTACTACGCTCCGGTCCGTCATCCTGAACGGACATTTGTAACTGAGCCAAACGAGGTTACCGCGTGACAGCCAACGCCCTCGCCATGAGCCCCCCGGCCATCCTGAGTTCCGTCCGGAGCTATGTATCGCTCACCAAGCCACGGATCATCTCACTGCTGCTAATCACCACCGTGCCCGCCATGATCGTCGCCCACGGCGGATGGCCCTCCTGGTGGCTCGTGTTCGCGACCGTCGTCGGTGGCACGCTCTCCGCCAGCGGAGCGAACGTCATCAACTGCTGGTACGACCGCGATATCGACGGCGTGATGTCCCGCACCCGGGGCCGGCCTCTCGTCCGCGGAGCCATCGAGCCTGTAAATGCGCTCATCTTTGGCATCGTCCTGGGGAGTGCGGCGTTCGTCCTGCTCTGGTTTGCTGCGACGCCAGCCGCGGGCCTGTTAGCAACAGCCGGGCTGCTCTTTTATGTGTTCATATACACGATTTGGCTGAAGCGCCGAACACCTCAAAACATTGTTATCGGCGGGGCGGCCGGTGCGTTTCCCCCGGCCGTCGGATGGGCGGCCGTCAGCGGTGATGTCAGCTGGGCTTCCGTCACCATGTTCGCAATCATTTTCCTGTGGACACCGCCACATTTCTGGGCACTCGCGCTTCGGCTAAAGGACGACTACGGCGACGCCGGGGTTCCAATGCTTCCGGTCACGCACGGTGCGGAGCATACCCGCTGGCAGATCCTGCTCTACTCTTATGTCCTCGGGGCTTCCGCACTGGCCCTCACTCTTATCGCCGGCCTTGGATGGATCTATCTCGGTACCGCCCTTGTGAGCAGTCTCGTCTTCATAGGACTCGCTCATCAACTTCATCGAATTCCCGAAACAGTCTCGCCCATGCGGCTGTACAAATACTCGTTGCTTTACCTCGCAATCGTGTTTGTCGGCATGGGAGTCGACGTTATGACGCTCGCATGAGCGTCACCCTCTCGGACCCCGCCGTGAAGGAACCCGCGCCGTTCCTTGACACCCGATGGGGGTCGGACTATAACTCGATTGCGCCTCCGTTCACAAAGGCAAACTTTGTGTGCGCGGCATCTGCAGAGCACCCGGAGGGGGTGCCACGTTGCCCGTTTCGACCGGGTATGGGAAGGGGATAGTCCTGCATGCGCCGTTACGGCATTCGGAAAACAATCCGTAGTGTAGCTACCATCGGTATCGCTGGCGCCGCCAGCCTCTTCGCCTACAGTTCGGCTTTCGCAGCTTTTGGTCAGCCCGGCGGCGTCACCGACGAAGCGCGCGACATGCACAACCTCTATCTCGTCACGCTGGCGATAGCGGCCGTTGTCTTCCTCGCAGTCCAAGGCGCCCTCATCTACATCATCATTCGCTACCGCCGCGGGAAGCGCGAAGACATGCCGGCGCAGATCCACGGCAGTAACATCGTTGAGTTCATCTGGGTCGGCATCCCTGTGGCGATCGTCCTCGCCCTCTTCACCTATACGGTCATCGTGCTCAACACCGTTGAAAGGGGCGCTGACGAGGACGACATGAGTGTACACGTCCAGGGCTTCCAGTTCGGCTGGGAATTTACCTATTCAATGGATAATCTCGGCCCTGAGCGCAGCGAAGCTGGTTCCGACGAAGAATTCAGCATCGTCGGCGCCGGTCTCGATAGCCCGGAATTGGTGATCCCCGTAGACGAGCGCGTTGAATTCCAGCTCCAGAGCGATGACGTCATCCACTCCTTCTACGTCGTAGACTTCCTCTACAAGCTCGATCTCGTGCCCGGCCGCGACAACCGGTTCGCTGTGACACCCAGGGAGACCGGAGTCTACCAAGGTTACTGTGCTGAACTTTGTGGCGTCGACCACGCGCTCATGCGATTCACGGTTCGGGTTGTCGAACAGGACGAATTCGACGACTGGGTAGAGGAAATGCGCGGTGGTGGTGAAGAGGCTGTCAGCGGCGCGTCAGATACAACAAGCGCGGTGCGCGAGCCTTGATGGCTAACAATCCGGCCACATCTTTCACAATGCCCCCGAATCGACAAGGGTCCGAGCCCGACCCGCTGATAAAACACGGGCCAAAATACGAGAGGTAGGCAAGAAGCATGGCCACAGTTGCTGCCCCAGGGACACAAGCATACGCCAGGCCCGCGTTACTCGACTGGCTAACTACCGTCGACCACAAGAAGCTGGGCATCCTCTACCTGTACTTTACGATGTTCTTCTTCGCCGTCGGCGGGATTCTCGCCCTCCTCGTGCGCACTCAGCTCGCCGTGGCCGACAGCAGCTTCGTCAGCAACAACGCGTACAACCAGATCTTCACGATGCACGCCTCGGCGATGCTGTTCCTCTTCATCATCCCCGTCTGGGCAGGATTCGGTAACTATCTTGTGCCGCTCCAGATCGGCGCCGCCGATATGGCCTTCCCGCGCATCAACGCCTTGTCCTTCTGGCTCCTCCCGCCGGCCGGAATCCTCATGTTCGCGGGGTTCCTGGTCGAGGGTGGCTCGGCGAATGCTGGCTGGACCGCGTACAGCCCCCTTGCACAGCAATCCGGATCCGGCATGGACCTCTGGATCATCTCAGTCATCATCCTCGGCGTGTCTTCCACCATCGGCGCCGCCAACTTCATGGTCACCATGTTCCGGATGCGCGCCCCCGGCATGACCATGTTCCGGATGCCCATCTTCTGCTGGACTATGCTCGTCACAGCCGTCCTTCAGCTCCTCGCCACGCCAGTCCTCGCTGCTGCACTCACGATGCTGTTCATCGACCGTAACTTCGGTGGCGCCTTCTTCGACCCCAACACCGGCGGCAACGCCATCCTCTGGCAGAATATTTTCTGGTTCTATTCGCACCCCGCCGTATACATCATGATCCTTCCTGGAATGGGCATCATCTCGGAGATCATTCCGGTGTTCTCCCGCAAGCCCCTGTTCGGCTACAAAGCCTTCGTCTTCGCCACCATGGCCATCGGCGGCCTGGGCTTCAGCGTCTGGGCCCATCACATGTTCACCACTGGGGCCGTGCTGCTTCCCTTCTTCAGTTTCATGACCTTCCTTATCGGTGTCCCCACTGGCGTGAAGATCTTCAACTGGCTCGGCACCATGTGGCGGGGCTCGATCACCTTCACGACCCCCATGCTGTTCGGCATCGGCTTCGTCAGCATGTTCCTCATCGGCGGTATCAACGGCATGTTCAGCGCCGTGGTGCCTATCGACTTCGCCATCCACGACACCTACTTCGTCGTGGCGCACATCCACTACGTCCTCTTTGGTGGCTCCGTAATGGCAGTCTTTGGTGGCTTCTACTACTGGTTCCCCAAGATCTGGGGACGCAAGCTCAACGAAACACTCGGGAAATGGCACTTCGGCCTGATGCTCATCGGCTTCAACCTCGCCTTCTTCCCGATGCACCTGCTGGGCCTTGACGGCATGCCTCGCCGCATCGCCACCTACAGCGAAAGCGGCTGGGAAGCCCTGAATTTCGCATCAACGGTGGGGTCCTTCCTTATCGGAGTGTCAATGATCCCGTTTCTGATTGCGGTGGTCGCCGCGTTTATGCGACCCAAGGACCAGCCGGACGATCCGTGGGAGGCAAACACGCTCGAATGGGGTACCACGTCACCACCGCCCGTCTATAACTTCGACGAGCTTCCCGAAGTTCGCTCTGAACGACCGCTCTTTGACCGCCGCCACCCGGACCTCGCGGGCGGAGGTCACTAGACCGCATGGCATCGTCGTTTAGCACATCCAGGAGCAGTCACCCATGGCAGCCATAGAGTCATCACCGCGGCATGAAGAAGGCATGAGCAATGGCATGCTCGGATTCATCCTCTTCCTCGCCTCAGAGGTTATGTTCTTCGGTGGGCTCTTTGCTGCCTATTTCATCGCCCGCGCCGATGCGCAGGAATGGCCGCCTGTCAACCTCCTGACCGAGGAGCAAATTGCCGCCGGCGTGCAACTCGAAATGCACGTCGGACTACCGGCGATAGCAACCGCGATCCTGATTACCAGCTCCATCGTGATCCAGTGGGCGGAATTTCAGATCAAGAAAGGGAACCAGGCGGGCCTCATCTGGGGACTGTTCATCACCCTCGCCATGGGCGTCATCTTCCTCGCGATGCAGATGTACGACTACGCACAGCTGGATTTCGGCGCAGGCGATACGATCTACGGGACCACCTTCTACACCCTAACTGGCTTTCACGGGGCTCACGTTTTCGGCGGTGCCGTATTTATCCTCATCGTGCTCCTGCGAGCCCTGGGTGGCCAGTTCAGCGCGCAACGTCACGAAGCTGTCAGAGCCTGTTCGATCTATTGGCACTTTGTTGACGTGGTCTGGATTGCGCTCTTCACTATCCTTTATATCGTTCCAGAATAACCTCTACGGCGACGCCAGGAGTAAGCGAAGATGGCAGACCATCACGAACACGAACACGAGGAAGCGCACGTTGGGCCGAATGTACACCTTCCCGATCCCAGCGTCTGGCCGCTAATTGTCGGTGTCGCCTTCTTCCTGGTTGGGACCGCCCTTGTCTGGTGGGCACGCGACCCCGACAACGCCTTCACCGGTCCCCTGGTCGGAGCTGCTGCCGTGGTGGCGCTCGTCTCGGCCGCTGGCTGGGCCTACGAAGATGGCCGCATGAAGAAACAAGCTGAAGAAGGTGACCACGGCCACACACCCGGGGAGGCACGGTACACACAGGTCATCAGCTTCGCCATCGTTGAAGGCCAGTTCGAGACCGCGAACAGTGACCAGGGCGTACTCCACAAGGTCAACGCGGCTGATAGCGAGCTGCGCAACCTTGCAGGCTTCCAGGATCTACGAATCAACGCGTCGCCCGCCGAGACAGGTCCCTCGCAGGTACTCGTCGAAACAACCTGGGCAGACCGCGAAGGCCTGGCAACCTACGATGAAACGCGACAGACCGTGCTCGATATCGTGAACGAATTCCAGGACCAGGTCGTCCCCGGCTCCGTCCAAGTGTTCGACATGATGGTGGTCCGCGATACAAAAGACGTAGCTGTGCGCTTCGGAATGGGCACAGCCGCTACCCTTATCGGCGGACTTGCAATCGGTGGGTTCCTGATCGGCGCGGGTATGACCCTCTTTGAGGCAGATCCAGCGCCAGTGGCCGACGAGAACGATGACGTGGCGCCGGCGCCTGACGGGTTCGAGCAGACCGGCATCCTCGAAGCGAATGACAACTTCTGGGAACCTGACGAGATCCGCCTCCCTCCCAATACCGAAGTGACCATCACCATCGACAATGTTGGAATGGCGCTGCACAACCTGCAGATCTTTGAGACTGCGGAACCAGGCGACGGGGATCTGCTCACCGGCTGCATCGAAGGCTGCGACGACGGCACGGAAGATGTGCACAGCCAAATGGTTTCTGGGGGCGAACAGCTCACCTTCACATTCACTACGCCGGATGAGGGTGAGTATGGCTTCTGGTGCCTGCCGCACTCTTCGGAAATGCAGGGAACGTTAATCGTCGAGGAAGGCGCCCTCGTCCCGGGTGAAGCGCCTCCGGTTGACGACAACGATGTACCCGGGGAAGGGATCATTCACCTGGACGACGAGAACGGATCCAACTTTTTCGAGCCAGATCAGCTCACCCTCCCGCCGGACACCGAAGTGACCCTCACCGCTCGCAATGTGGGAAGTGTGGTCCACAATTTCGAACTGTGGGATTCCGAAACCCCTGGCGACGGGAGCTACCAGACCGGCTGCGTTGACGGGTGTGATGATCCCGAGGAGGTTCGCATTCCGCTCGTCCAAGCGGGCGATGAGGTAACTTTCACCTTCATCACGCCCGCCGAAGAAGGGGACTATGGCTTCTGGTGTCTGCCCCATCAGAGCGACATGAGAGGTGTGCTTACCATCGAAGAAGGTGCGCCCGGTCCCGGCGGGAACGGTGATAATGGGGAAGATGGGGCAGAAGACGAGGGCGACGCTGAAGCTGAAGGCGAGAATGCAGAAGCTACCGCGTGGAGCATTGTCCGCTAGCCGGGCTTCAGTCTAACGACTGGAATGAAGAAGCGACACCCTTGGTGGTGCCGCTTCTCTGTTGTTGGCGTACTGCACGGCTCCTTGGCTACATAGCGCGAGGCCAGAGGCCACGCTACTCAAAGGCACCGGCCGCCAGGAGTTCTACGAACCGTTCTTGGTCCATTCCCAGCAGTTCGTTGAAGACGTATTCGTTGTCTTCGCCAAGGAGCGGGGCGGCTTTCGTCAGCTCGGCGGGTGTCTTCGAGAGGAGGAACGCGGGGGAATCGTAGGTGCGCAGGCCCATCACGGGGTGCTGTAACTTCCAGTAGTGCCCACGGTGCTGCATTTGTGGGTCGCGTTGCATGTCCTCCGGCGTCTGCACCACCCCGGCCGGAACACCAAACGACTGCAGCCGTTCCATCATTTCAATGCTGGTGTACTTCCGGATGCGGACCCCTTCGGCCCCTTCCACCTCGGTTTCCTCGGGGTCCTCCGGCTTCCGGGTCATATCCCAAACCCAGTTCGACAGGTGACGGTCGATCTCCTTCTGCTCGTTCAGGCGCTGCCACTTGCGGCGCATCCGCTCGAGGTCACACCAGTCAGGGCGGCCCATTGCAGCCTTGAGCGAAGTCCACTCGTCCTCCGTAAAGCATGCAAGCACGAGCCAACGGCCATCACGGCACTCATAGCAACCGTGCGGCGCCGCGTCGGGATCGCGGTTCCCCATTCGCTCCATCTCACGCCCATTCGCCGTCCACTCGAGGACACCGGTCCACAGACCTTGGACGGCTGCTTCGAACTGCGAGAAGTCGATGTACTGGCCCTTCCCGGTACGCCGCCGGTAGTCGAGGGCCGCGACCAGCGCGATCGCGCCGATGTGCGGCACCAGGAAGTCCGTGTAGGCAATGCCGGTCCCAATTGGCTGGCCGTCGGGCCACCCCGTCAGGTGGTTGTACCCCGAGGCCGCTTGCAGGATGTGGCCGAACCCGGCGTACTGCGCCCAGGGCCCGGTCTGGCCATACAGGGGCATCGAGACCATGACAAGGTCGTCGCGCCCTTCGCTTAGCTCTTCGTATGAGAGGCCGAAGCGCGCCATCGTACCTGGCGTGTACGACTCCGTGACGACATCGCACTTTGCAACCAGGTCCCGGGCGAGCTGCGGACCCTCCGGGTGCTTGAAGTTGATGGAGCAGCCCAGCTTGGAGCTGTTGAAGTTCGCGAAGTAGCCCGAGTTGTCCATGCCCGGCGTATCGTCCACGAACGGGCCAACCCGGCGCAGCGCTTCAGGGTAGGTCGTCGACTCGATACGGATGACCTCCGCGCCGTGGTCAGCGAGGTACTTCGCAACCGTCGGCCCAACACCAACCCATGAGAAGTCCGCGACCCTCAACCCTTCGAACGGCTTCTTGTAGTCACCCATCGTCAGACCACCATCTTCATCTTGAGGCGCTTGAGCTCGGCATCCGACAGTGCGGCCAGCTCGCCATAGACCTGTTCGTTATGTTCGCCGATATGCGGGGCCCTTCCGCGTTGCTTCCATGGGGTCCCGCTCAGCGAGAACGGGGCGCCGGGGTAGATGAAGGACTCGCCGAGGTCCTCGTGGTGCACCGAGACCCAGTAGTCTCGCTCGCGGAGCTGGTCGCATTCGACGATCTCGCGGGGTGAGTAGACGGGAGCCCAGCCACCGCCGCGCGCCTGTGCCTCCCGCACCAGCCAGTCCTTCGGGTGCTGGCGGCAGAACAGCTCGAGCGTCTCTTCGACGTAGGCACGTTCCTCGTCCGTCAGGGGTTCAACGGAGGTCAGCTTGAGACGCCAGTTGTCGTTCGCCAGGTCGCGCGCCGCCCCGTGCTCCTCCAGCCAGTCGATGATTGCGTTTCCCTTGGGGTTCGACATGCCGCCGTTGGCGAGCGCGGTGACCCAGCCGTCCGCGGCCTCGTAGAGGTACCGGCCGACGCGTTCGCCGGCGCGCTCGCGGTAGATGCCTGGCCCGCGACTGTTGATGCCGCGGATGTCCCAAGTCTGCTGGGCGTGGTCCATGGCGTTGGACATCGCTTCCTGCATGGAGACATCGACATGTTGCCCGACCCCGTCGTTCACCCCGCGCGCGTAGATGGCGACCACCGCGCCGACCGCGGCCTGGAAGTTGGCCTGCGCGTACGCCTGGGGCACGGTTGTGCGCACCGGGCCGTTCTCCTCGTCGCCGTTCAGATGCATGTGTCCGCCCATGGCCGAGCCGACGATGTCCGTTGCGCGGTAGTGCGCATAGGGCCCTGTCTGCCCGAATGGCGTCACGCTGACGACCACCACGCCCGGGTTCGCGGCGCTCAGCGACTCGTAGTCGAGGCCGCGCTCGGCGGCCGTCCCCGGCGCACATGTCTCGACGACGATGTCCGACGAAGCGACAAGCTGGCGCACCAGGTCGCGGCCGCCTTCCAGCCGGAGCTCACAGGTGATGGAGCGCTTGCCGGCGTTCATGGCCCACCAGTAGAGGCTGGTGAGGGGGCCTTCCTCGTCTCTGAAGAAGGGGCCGTACTCGCGGGTGGGGTCGCCGCCGCGCGGTTCGACCTTGATGACGTCGGCGCCGAGCTCGCCGAGCACGCGCGCGCAGAGCTGGCCCTTCTCGTCGGCGAAGTCCAGCACGCGGTATCCGGTGAGCGGGCCGCCGGGGTGTGGATATGGGACGGGGGGTTCGTTGGTCATTTGAACCGAGTTCTACCGGTTTGCTGTCGCTGGTTCAATCGTGGGCATTGGCGTGGTTCACCCGGTCTTCGTCGAGATGAGCTCGTCGAGGAGGGCCGCCGGGCTTTCGACCAGTGCGTCTTCCTCGGCTTCTAGGCCGCCATCCAGCGCCACTTCGAGCTTCGAACGGAGCTCGTCGAGGCCCCACTTGCGGCGCGCGGAGACGAACACGACGTTGCCGGGCTGGCCCATGGTGTCGCGCAGCACCTCGACCGCCTCGTCGTAGCCTTCGACCGGGACGCCTTCGACCGGCTCGAGCTGGTCGACCTTGTTCAGGGCGAGCACCATTGGGCGGTCGGTGACGCCGAGCGACTCGAGCGTCTCGGTGACTGCCTGCACCTGCTCCATCGAGTTCGGGTGCGTGACGTCGACCACGTGGAGGAGGACGTCGGCTTCTTCGAGCTCTTCGAGCGTGGCGCGGAAGGCTGCGACCAGGTCATGCGGGAGCTTCTGGATGAAGCCGACGGTGTCGGTCAGCAAGACGGTCTCGCCCTTGGGGAGGCGGATGCGCCGCGTGACGGGGTCGAGTGTCGCGAAGAGCCGGTCCTCGGCGAGGACGTCAGCGCCGGACATCGCGCGCATGAGCGTTGACTTGCCGGCGTTGGTGTAACCAACGAGGGAGACGACAGGGACGCCGCTCCGTGCGCGCTGCTGACGCCGCTGGGAGCGCTGGCGGCGTACCTGTTCGAGGTCGCGGCGCAGCTTAGCGATGCGGCCGCGGACGAGCCGGCGGTCTGTCTCGATCTGGGTCTCACCGGGGCCGCGGGTGCCGATGGCGCCTTCCATGCGCTCGAGGTGGGACCACTGGCCTGCCAGCCGGGGCAGGAGGTACTGGGTCTGTGCGAGCTGGACCTGCAGCTTGCCTTCGCGCGTGGATGCGCGGGTCGCGAAGATGTCGAGGATGAGGGCCGTGCGGTCGAGCACCTTCGTCCCGAGCGCGCGTTCGAGGTTGCGCTGCTGGGATGGCGAGAGCTCGTCGTCGAAGATGACGACGTTCGCGTTCTTCTCGCGCGCCTCCGCGTTCACCTTCTCCAGCTTGCCCTTGCCGATGTAGGTCGCCACGTTGGGGCGGTTCATCTTCTGTGTGGCCTGTCCGACCACCTCGGCGCCGGCCGTGCGGGCCAGCTCTGCGAGCTCGGCAATGGACTCGTTCGCGGGAAGGAGGGTATGGGGGGTGTCAGCGGCGACCAGGTACGCGCGGTCGGGCTGCTGTGCAGTTGTATGAAGCTTCGCCATTACGTACAGGGTACTGCATGGGGGAAGGGCGGGGGAGGCGTTGGGCGTACCGGGACGCGGCTGTTTCGATGAGGCGTCCTCTTGTCCGAGGCAAGAGGACGCGAGTGGCGCCATGAGGACGTGCGCGTGGCTGGCGCCCCGGTTAGCAGTCATGCGTCGTCCACCGGGAAGGCCGAGACGTCGAGGGCTTCGAGCTGGGCATGGAGGCGCGTGCGGGCGCGGTGGTAGCCGTGGCGGGCGGACGCGTCGCTGTGTGTGACCCAGCCGAGCTGGGAGTTGCGGAGGTTGCGGGTGGCGATGGAGAGGAGGCGGATGAGGTTGCGGGAGCGGGTGGCGGACATGCTGCCGCGGAGTTCGAGGGTGATAACGGCTTCGACGAGGGCCTGGATGGATGAGCGTTCGGAGAGGTCGAGCTCGGCGAGGGTGACCGGGGGCCTGTTGCGCTGCCGTTGGGCTTCTTTGCTGCCTTTGAGGCGGTTCTCTTCCTGTTTCTGCCGGTATTCGGGGTCGTGGTTGATGCAGAGGCCGCGCCCGCGGCGGGCGGGGAAGCGGCAGTGCTTTCCCTTGCGGTTCTGTGCGCTGCAGGGCGGCCAGAAGGGGTTGCGGTCGTCTTCCGGTGACCCGGCGGGGGTTTCGGCCGGGGATGACGGGGCATCGTCGCTGGCACTCGCGGAGGGTCCGGATTGTGGGCCGGGGGCGTCGGTGGCCCAGGGCGCGAGGCCGTGGAGGTCGACGGTGAAGGGGCGGGAGTCGTCGACTTCGAAGCCGGGGCGTCCCGGGTCGATGCCGAGGGCTCCCAGCCGGGCGCGGATGATGTCTTCGGCGTTGTCGGGGGCATCCATGAGGTTCAGTGAGGCTCCAGCGAGGTGATCAGTTTGCTGGTTGACAGGATGCAGCGGGGATGAAGAGAGGGGATCGGTGTGATGGCAGTTTGGCGGCAGGGGGTGGCGGGGAGAAGCTTGTCGGTGGGTAGCCGCTGGTTTTGAGTACCGCCGTCGTAGGTATCCGCTGACTTCATGCTGCGTCTTGACCGGGGGCCTTGGCGGGATGTG
>SKSF01000184.1 GCA_007118095.1 Dehalococcoidia bacterium | reverse complement strand
GACGCGCGGGTCGGGGATTTTTCGATCCTGAATGCGGGATGCCTCGTGGACCATGACTGTGTGCTGGGGACGGCGGTGCAGTTCGGGCCAGGGGTGACGTTGCCTGGTGGGGTGGCCGTTGGTGACGGGGCATTCGTTGGCGCGGGTGCAACGGTGTTGCCGGGCATCACCATAGGGGCGAGTGCGGTGATCGGCGCAGGATCGGTGGTAACGAAGGATGTTGCGGTGGGCGCAACGGTGACGGGGAACCCGGCAAAGGTGCGGGGATGAACGAGCAGTGGTGAACGGCGAGTGGTGCGCCCGGCCGCTTCCCGAAGGGTAGTGGCCGGGCGCTCTGATTGCCTATGCGGGCGCGGGTTCGGCCTCTTCGGCGGGCTCTTCGCCCCGGTGGCCGTCGTGCGCGGTGAAGGTGAAATCGCCGTCGCGGTAGTCAACGGTGACGCACTGGCCGTCTTCGAATTCACCGGCGAGGATGCGTCGGGCGAGCTCGTTTTCGACCTGGCGCTGGACGGTGCGGCGGAGCGGCCGTGCGCCATAGCGGGGGTCGTACCCTTCCTTCACGAGCTGTTCGCGTGCGGCCGGGGTGAGCTCAAAATCGATGCCGCCTTCTTTCATACGGATGCGCACCTCTTCGACGAGGAGGTCGACAATTTGTTCGAGCTCCGGTTTGGTAAGGGGTTCGAAGACGATGATCTCGTCGATACGGTTGAGGAACTCGGGGCGGAAGTGTTCGCGGAGGGCGCGTTCGACGCTTTCCCGCAGGCTGTCGTGATCGCCGGTGCCATCGGTCCGGCGTGTGAAGCCAAGCGTGGCGCGCTCCTGAGCGCCCGTACCGAGGTTGCTGGTCATGATAATGACGGTGTTGCGGAAGTCGACGGTGCGCCCGTGGCCATCGGTGAGGCGGCCATCATCCAGGATCTGGAGGAGCATGTTGAAGACGTCGTGGTGCGCCTTTTCGATCTCGTCGAAGAGGATGACCTGATACGGGCGCCTGCGCACGGATTCGGTGAGGCCGCCGCCTTCGTCGTAGCCGACATAGCCGGGTGGTGAGCCGACCATACGGCTGACGGTATGGCGCTCCTGGTACTCGGACATGTCGAGACGGAGCAGGGCATCGTCGTCGTCGAAGAGGTATTCGGCAAGGGTCTTGGCGAGCTCGGTCTTCCCGACACCCGTGGGGCCGAGAAAAATAAACGAACCGATGGGGCGCTTCGGGTCTTTGAGGCCTGCGCGGGCGCGGCGGATGGCGTCGCTCAGAGCAGTGATGGCCCGGTCCTGGCCGACGACCCGGTCGTGGAGGTATTGCTCCATCTTGAGCAGCTTCTCGCCCTCGGTCTCTTCGAGGCGGGCGACGGGGATGCCGGTAATGTCGCCGACGAGCCGGGCGATGTCTTCTGCCGTAACGCGCATGTCGATGCTGTGCTCGCGGGCCCATTTGTCCCGTTCCTGCGCGTACTCATCCTGGAGCTGGAGGACTTCCTGGCGGATGCTCGCGGCCGCTTCGTAGTCCTCTTTCTGGGACGCAGCTTCGGCTTCGAGCGCGAGCTGGTCCAGGCGCTTCTTGAGGTCCCGCGTGGACGCAGGGACTTCCTCGTTGTCGATGACGTGTTTGGAAGCGGCTTCGTCGATCAGGTCGATGGCTTTGTCGGGCAGGTGACGCTCGGTGATGTAGCGGGTTGAGAGCCGTGCCGCGGCCTCGATGGCTTCGTCCGTGATTTCGACCTTGTGATGCGCCTCGTAGCGGGCGCGGAGGCCCCGGAGGATGTCGACGGTGTCTTCGATGGTGGGCTCTTCGACGTAGACGGGCGCGAAGCGGCGTTCGAGCGCGGAGTCTTTTTCGATCCGGGTGCGATATTCGTCGAGTGTGGTGGCGCCGATGGTGTGGAGCTCGCCGCGGGCGAGGGCTGGCTTCATGAGGTTGCTCGCGTCGATCGCGCCGTCCGCGCCGCCGGCGCCCATGACGGTGTGGAGCTCGTCGATGAAGAGGATGATTTCGCCCTGTGACCGGGTGACTTCCTGAATGACGCCCTTCAGCCGCTCTTCGAACTCGCCGCGAAACTTGGCGCCCGCGAGAAGGGCGCCCATGTCGAGGGCGAGGATGCGCTTGTCCTGGAGGTTTTCGGGGACATCGCCGGCGGCGACGCGCTGGGCTAGGCCTTCAACGATCGCGGTCTTTCCGACGCCGGCTTCGCCGATGATGACCGGGTTGTTCTTGGTGCGCCGGTTGAGAATCTGCATGACGCGGCGGACTTCGTTGTCGCGGCCGATTACGGGGTCTAGCTCATTCTGCCTGGCGAGGGCGGTGAGATCGGTGGAGTAGCGTTCGAGGGACTGGTAGCGGCTTTCGGCGGTGGGGCTATCGACGCGGGCGCGGCCACGGATGTCGTGGAGGGCGCGGTAGATGGCCTCTTTTGTGACGTTGAACTCGGCCAGGAGGCGAGTGGCGCCACTTTCTTCGTTGTCAGCGATGGCGATGAGGAGGTGTTCGACGCCGACGTATTCGTCCTTGAGGCGTTCGGCCTCGGCGTTTGCGACTTCGAGCATCCGCACGACTTCGGGCGTGGTGTAAATCTGGACGACGTCGTGCTGCAGGCGGGGCATTTCGGCGAGAACGTGTGCGACGCGTTCGCGGAGGCGGGCGGTATCGACTTCGAGTCGCTGGAGCACCTGTTCGGCGAGGCCCCCTCGGACGCTGAGTAGCGCTGCGAGGACGTGGGGGACGCCCCACTGGCTGTTGCGGCGCTGCCGCACGATTTCCTGTGAGCTGGCCAGGACTTCCTGTGCCTGCTCGGTGAACCTGTCCTGACGCATCATGGTGAGGGCCTCCTGGCAGCTTATGACAAGGGTGTCCCGGCGCCGGGGCCACAGGGCCACGAGGGTGGCCCTGATCCCAGTATGCCGGAAGGGTGGGCGCCTACGCCCCGTTGTTACTCGGGGCGGTAGGGTGCGGGGAGCCTGCTTGCCCGCAGGCGATCGAGTTCTTTCCGGGTGGTTTCGAGTGTGGCCTGGAGCTCGCGGATCTGTTCGTTCATGCGCAGGATGATGTCGACGCCGGCCAGGTTGACGCCGAGTTCGTCGATGAGGCGCTGGGCCTGGCGGATGCGCTGGATGTCGCTGTTTGAGTACATGCGGATGTTGCCCGCGGTGCGCCTGGGCTGGACCAGGCCCGCGCGTTCGTAATAGCGCAGCGTCTGTTGATGGACGCCGACCAGTCGCGCCGCAATGGAGATGACGTAGCAGGGCTCGTCATCGGGGAGCTCGCGCTCGAGATCGACCGCATCGCGGTCGGGGCCGCTACCGCGCATAGGCTTCAACCTCCATTTCGATGGCCACGTGGCCTAGGCGCGCGCCGCGGAAAGGTCGCGGAGGCGCTGATACAGTTCCCGTTCTTCCCCGGAGAGGGATGTGGGCAGTTGGGCGCGAACGCGGGCATAGAGGTCGCCCCGGCGCCCCGAAGAGCCAAGGACGGGCATGCCTTTGCCGGCGAGCCGGACCTGGGTCCCGTTCTGGGTCTGTTCGCGGATTTTGAGCATGACCTTCCCTTCCAGGGTTGGCACTTCGACCTCGCCGCCGAGGATGGCGTCGAGAACGGGGACGTCTACATCGATATACAGGTCATCGCCCTTCCGTTCGAACCGCTGATGCGGGAGGACAGTGACGATGAGATAGAGGTCGCCGTTTTGTCCGCCGTTGAAGCCGGGTTCGCCTTCGCCAGCGATGCGGACGCGCGAGCCGGTGCGGACGCCGGCGGGGACTTTTACTTCGAGCCGCCGCGGACGGTAGCGCTGGCCTTCGCCGCCGCATTCAGGGCATATTGTGGGGCCCTTTTGGCCGGTGCCGCCGCAGGCAGTGCAGCGTTCGGCGGCCTGGAGCTGGACGGTCCTGGTGGTGCCGCGGAACGCCTCTTCGAGCGTGACTTCGACCGCGGTGTCTATGTCGCGGCCACGGCGTGGCCCACGGCGTGCGCGGGGCCCACCGCGCTCGCGACCGAAAAGGTCTTCAAAGATGGAGCCGAAGTCTCCGAAGTCGGCGCCTGCGGTTTCGAAGTGCACACGGGTACCGTCGCCGGCGGTATAGGCCCCCGCCCGTGCGCCCTGGTTCTGGCGCTGCATTTCTTCGAACTGGTCGGCATATTCCCACTGGTCGCCGTACTTGTCGTACTTCTTGCGCTTTTCGGGGTCGGAGAGCACTTCGTAGGCGTTGGTGATGTCCTTGAAGTGCTGCTCGGCGCTCTTGTCGTTGGGGTTGACGTCGGGGTGGTAGCGACGAGCAAGGCGCCGGTAGGCCGAGCGGATTTCTTTGTCGCTGGCCGTACGTGGTACGCCAAGGATTTCGTAGTAGTCTTTCGCCATGGTTGCTGCCACTTTACGCTCCCTATTTGAGTCAAGCAATGACTGCTCTGGTTGCTTGATAACAAGTGTATCAAAGTTGTTGACTGCCTCGGAAGGAATGGCTAGGATGCAGGTGAAGAATTCATCACCGATGGAGGAGATAGGAATGGCGAACACGCTGACGCGATGGGATCCGATGGCGGAATTCCACAACCTTCGGACCGCGATGGACCGGCTTTTCGACCAGGGCATGGGCCGGATGGGCCCGGCGCGTGGCGAGGAGCTGGAGTCCCGGACGCTCGGCATCGACGTTGTCGAGACGAACGAGGATTACGTGGTCCGCGCGGCCGTGCCCGGGGTAAAGCCGGAGGATGTGGACATCACCATCAACGACGACGTTCTGACGATCAGTGGAGGCTTCGAGGAGAAGCACGAAGAGAAGGAGCAGCAGTACATCCGCCAGGAGCTGCACTACGGGCAGTTCCACCGCTCGCTGAAGCTTCCGCCCACGGTTGAGGCGGACAAGGCGAACGCGAAGTTCGAGAACGGGATGCTGGAGCTCCACCTGCCCAAGCGGCCCGAGGCCCGTGCCCGGTCGCTGAAGATCACGCCACAGGGTGTGATTGAGTCCGAGAAGGGCGAAGGCGAGCAGGGCGCTTCGAGCTAACGGGACGCCTGCTGGCAGGTAACGAAAAGCGGGCCCTGGTTACCAGGGCCCGCTCTTTTGTGTGCAGCGCCG
Organism: Dehalococcoidia bacterium; assembly: GCA_007118095.1. Classification (GTDB taxonomy): domain Bacteria; phylum Chloroflexota; class Dehalococcoidia; order Tepidiformales; family Tepidiformaceae; genus SLAK01. The sequence continues at coordinate 10,091 of SKSF01000184.1, read as the reverse complement.
CAGCGACGCTACGGGGTCGGATGGATTACCGGCGGCGGAGCGCCAGGGCGCCGGTTCCGCCAGCGACTGCGAGTGCGGCGCCGGCAAGGGCGAACCACACGGGGTTCATGCCGCCATCGGTGGAAGCCAGGCCGGTGCCGGTCTCGGGAGCGTGGGTCGGGCCTTCAGCGTCGACGAGGAGCTCCACGGAGAGGGACTCATCTTCGACGAGGCCGACAGCGACCGCGGTGTAGACCGTCTGGTCCTGGAGGGTTATGCCAGGCAGCGAGAGGGCAACCGGGCCATCGGGCGAGACCTGGACGTCGAGGTCATAGGTACCGGCCGCGACGGGGTTTGGCCCGGCGGCTTCGTTGAAGGCGACGCCGGAGAAGACTTCGGTGTCGGTGCCTGCGACGAGCACGTCTACGGCGGGCGCATCGGGGCTGGCATGGATGAGCCGGACATGGGCGTCGCCCTCAGCCGGCATGGTGTTATCGTCCTCGAGCGGGAGGAGACCGAGGGAGCCATCGTCGAGCAGGCCGGTGGCAAGAACCGTGTAGTCGGCGCCCGCGGCTACTTCGAGGTCGGCTTCGAGTGCGGGGTCCCCGGTGCCATCGGACGGTGAGGGGAAGACCTGGACGTTGTAGGTGCCGGCGGGGAGCCCGATATAGCCGGTGTTGTCGGGGAAGGCGAGCCCTTCGATTGCGGGTTCACCATCAACGAAGATATCGACGGCAGGCGTGTCGGGCGAGGCGTGCATGATGCGGACGCGGCCTTCGTCCTGCGCGGCAGCGGACTGGAATGCCGTGAATGCGAGGGCGACGGCGGCGCCCGCAGCGGCCAGCGCCAGTCCAGTGCTGCGGAAGCGGGATAGGGTAGCTGTTTGCATAGTGTTTCGTGACCTCCGAGGTAGTTATTGCTTTGCGGTGTCCCGCTGTGGCTGTGGGAGGTACGCAGGGGGGAGTGGGGCTGATCACCGGAGCTGGCGAAGCGATGCGGCGGGTTACGAATGTGAAAAGAAAACGACTTTCAAATGACCTGCCAGGTAACGTCCGCGATGGAACCGGGCGTGATCTGCCAACGCGTTAGCGCAGGAGGCGGCAAACTGGTGGTGTGCGTTCCCTCTTCAGACCCGGTGACGTAGCATCGCGAGGCGGAGTTGGTGTCACCGACCCGCGCCCAGGCAGCATGCGCACCGCAAACTACATCTTTTCGGCCACCAGCATTGTCCTCGGGATTGCCATGCTGCTCTTTATGTTGAGCCAGTTTGGCCTTCCGGGATCGGCGTGGAGCATGCTGCCATGGGAGTGGCACATCGGCGTCGCGATCGGGGTGTTGCTGATTATTAACGGGGTGGTCCGGCTATGGTTCGCCCAGGACGATCGGTAGCTGCGGGGGGCGCCAGGGCATGCGTATGACGGGGTTTGCGTAGATGCCGCAAGAAGGTGCGTTGCTTGTTCCGGTGAGCAATACGGGTGCGAGTTATGAAGCGCTGTCGCACGCGGGGATGGTCGCACGTGCGCAACGGTCACCGATCCGCGTGATCCATGTCATCGAAGTGGTGCGATCCTTGCCGGTGGACGCGGAGATGGAATGGGAGGCACGGCAGGGAGAGCAACTGTTGCGACGGGCGGAGGACCTGGCGAAGAAGGAGGGGTTTCACGTGGTCACGGAAATGTTGCAGTCGCGCCAGGCCGGGCAAGCTATCGTGGACGAGGCGCATGCGCAGGAGGCTTCGGCGATCGTGCTGGGGATGCAGTTTCGCAGGATGGTGGGGGAGTTTGAGCCGGGCACCACGATGTCTTACGTGTTGCAGCATGCACGCTGCCCGGTGTGGGTCATCCGGGAATCCGCGCGAGACTAGGCGGGACCGCAGAAGGAGGCGAGGTTGAAGGTCATCATTATGGGCTGCGGCCGTGTGGGTGCGCGCATCGCGGGGATGCTCGACGAAGCGGGGCACACGGTGGTGGTGATGGACACGAACCAGGGAGCGTTCCGCCGTTTGCCACCGGGCTATGGAGGCGAGCGGTATGTGGGCAACGGCATGGACGGCCCGGCGCTCGAACGTGCGGGCATCGTGGATGCGGATGCGTTTGTGGCGGTGACGCAGGGCGACAACCGCAACTACTTCGCGAGCCAGATGGCGCGCGAAGTCTACCGGATACCGCGGGTGCTGTGCCGCTCCTATGATCCGATCCGTGGAGAGCTTTTTGCGGAGCTGGGGCTGGAGACGTTCAGCCCGACAACCATCGGGGCGAACATCGTGATGGATTGGCTGCTCGATAGTGAACAGGCAGGGCGCTGATGTACATCTTGATCGGTGGCGGGGGAAAAGTCGGCTACTACCTGGCGGAGGAATTGCTTCAATCGAAACACGAGGTGGTGATCGTGGAGCGCAACCGGAACCGGGTGCGGGCGATAAGCGATGAGCTGGGGGAGTGTGTGGTGGAGGGGGACTGCTGCGAGGTATCGACACTGGATACCGCCGGCATTGCGCGTGCGGACCTCGCTGTCGCCGTGACGGGCGACGATGAAGACAACCTGGTGTTTTCGGAGATTGCGCGGCGCCGCGGGGCGGACCGGGTGATTGCGCGTATCAACAACCCGCGCAACGAGCAGCTGTTCCAGCGCCGGGGGCTGGAAACGACCGTCTCGGCGACGCACGCGATCCTTGCGCAGATCGAACAGGAGTTGCCCACGGCGGACGTGATCCCGCTCTTGCAGCTGCATACCGGGCTTGAAATTGTGGAGGTGAAGCTGCCGGAGACGTCTCCGGCGGCGGGTCGGCCTGTTTCGCAGTTGTGGCTGCCGCCGGAGTCGCTCATCCTGCTTGTTGTGAACCCGGAGGGCATGCCGCGCATCCCGGATGACGACACGCGCCTTGAGGCGGGAGATGCGCTTGTGGTGGTGACGCGGAAGGAATCCGTAGAGCGCCTGAAGCAATCGCTCGTGGGCGAGATCCACGGGCTAGAAACGTGAGGCGAGTTCAACCGATGCGAGTGGCATACCTTGGCCCGCCGGGGACGTTTGGCGAAGAAGCGGCAATCCGGTATGCACCGGAAGCGGAGCTCGTGCCGTATGCGTCCCATGCGGCGGTCGCGGGCGCGGTGGAGGCGGGCGAAGCGGATGAGGGTGTCATGGCGATCGAGAACTTTCTCAATGGGTCGGTCGCGGAGACACTCGACATCCTCATCCATGAGACGACGCTGCGCATCCAGCACGAGCTGGTATTGCCGATCGAGCACCATCTGATCATCCCGAGGGGGCAAGCCGGCGAGCCGATCTCGGTGATCTACTCGCACACGCAGGCGCTGGGCCAATGCCGGACATTCCTGGAGCGCGAATACCCGGAGGCCCACCTTGAAGCGGCGCTTTCGACGGCGCAGGCGGTGGAGTTTGCGGTCGCGCGCGGACAGGGGGCGGCGGCGATTGGCACCGAGCGCGCGGCGGCGGTCTTTGGCGCGGAGATCATTGCGCGCTCGATCCAGGATTCGGACCAGAATGTGACGCGGTTTGTGGTGCTGGGGCGGGGCCGCCAACCTTCGACCGGGACCGACCGGACATCGATCGCGTTCACGTTCGCCCAGGACCGCCCGGGGGCGCTGCTAGGCGTGATGAACGAGTTTGCGCAGCGTTCAATTAACTGCACTAAGGTGGAGAGCCGGCCGACGCGGCAGGTGTTCGGTGAATATGTCTTTCTCGTAGATTTCGAGGGGCACGAGGAAGATCCGCCGTGTCGTGAGGCGCTGGAAGGCATCCGGGCGCAGTGCGCGATGCTGAAGGTGTTTGGGAGTTACCCGCGGTGGAAATGGGGCCCTGGCGGTTAAGGCGCGGGGATCGCAACGTCGCGACAGGTAGAAGAGGCGTGAGTCCGATACACTGGGGATGACGGGTGGCAAGGCAGCGGGCAGGGTGCCCGTGTCTTCACCGGCATGGCCGGGCATGCCGCCCGGGAAGGAGAGGCTGCAGATGATTGGACCCTGGCAAGTAGCAATTGTTGCGGTAGTGGTCGTCCTGCTCTTTGGTGTGGGGAAGCTGAGCGGGCTTGGCAAGGACCTTGGCTCTTCCATCAAGGAGTTCCGGCGGGCGATGAAGGAGGATGAAGAAGAGCAGGAGGAGCAGAAGGAAGCGCCTGCGCAACCGGCACAGATTACCGCTCCTCGCGGTGAGGAGGCGCCGGTTCAGCCTCAACAGCAACAGCAGCAGGCGCCGCCACCGGAAAACGAGCCAGCTTCGACGGGTGCACCGGCCGAAAGCAGCGAAACCGCGAACGGCAGCGAACGGCGCGACAACCAGAACGTGTTCTAACGCGTGAGCCGCAGGCGGCTGGTGTTTCATACGGAGGTGATTCATGCACGACGAGATCTATCGCGAGATCGCGTCCGCGATTGAGAAGAAGGAACCGCTGGTGCTGGCGACGGTTGCACGCACGCGGGGTTCGACGCCCCGGAAGACGGGGGCGAAGATGGTCGTGCGTGAGGATGGCTCGTTTTTCGGGACCATCGGCGGTGGCTGCGGCGAGGCCGAGGTCTGGCAAGAGGCAATGGACGTGCTCTCGGGCGGGCAGCCGCGAATCGTCACGGTCGACCTGACCGAGCCGACAGATGGTGAAGATAAAATCTGCGGCGGCGTGATGGACGTATTCGTAGAGAAGCTCGCCTGAGACCTGCCAGCGGAGGGAGTGGCTGGTCTCGGCGGGCCGCTCCCACACAAGACAAGCTGCTGTATGCTCGCAGGGACGTTGCAGCAGCGGAGTGAGTGAACGTGATGTTACTGGCACCAACCATCGGCCCCTGGGAGATCGCCATTGTCGCGGTCGTGATTTTCCTGCTCTTCGGCGTTGGGAAGCTGAGCGGGCTCGGCAAGGACCTTGGCTCTTCCATTAAAGAGTTCCGACGCGCGATGAAGGAAGAGGACGAAGAGACCGGTGATGCGGCCCAGGGTGGCGCGTCAACCAACCACGCGACGACGGCCCAGACGACGCAGCGCCAGGCAGGCGGACAGCCGCCGTCCGATTCGTCAGCGCAGTCGCAGACGCACACGAGCGAGCCCCGCAAGGAACAATCGCAGCAGCAGGAGTCGGACCGGCCCAACGTCTTCTGACAGCCAGCCGAGGACGAAGACAGCAACGCCCCCACCCAAGCCAGGTGGGGGCGTCCGTGTTTTAGACGGAAGTGCCGCCGTAGAACCGCGAGCGATCATTTCCGCCGCCGGGGACTTCGATGACAGTGCACCGCTTTCGGATGTGGCCTTTTACCGGGATAATGCGCCCGACGCACACGATTGGATGCGGCGTCCACCGCATGTCGTGGTCGAGATCGTTTCACCCGGCCAGGATCGGCGGGAGATACGCGCGAAAATCGACCGCTACCTCGGCTTCGGCGTGGAGTCGGCCTGGGCGTTCGACATGCAACGGGAATCGGTCGATGTCTACGAGGGTGGTAAGCGGCGGACGCTCCCGGGTGGCGACCGCCTGGGAGTCGGCGGCCGTGCCAGGGCTGAGCGTCCGAATTGGGGATGTGTTCGCGGCGGTCGTCCGCCGCGATGCCGGGGGCAACGACTAGCAGCTGCCGCCTGCGACCGCGGGGACGATGCTCACTTCGTCGCCCTCGTTGAGCTTCGTCTGCAGTCCGTCGATGAACCTGACGTCGTCGCCGTTGACGTAGATATTCACGAAGCGCCGGATGTCGCCGCCTTCGTCCATCACGCGCTCGCGCACGCCGGGATAGCTGGAGTCGAGGTTTTCGATGCAGTCGGCGAGGGATGTGCCGTTGGTTTGCACGGTTGATTGATCCCCGGTGAGGTTGCGCAGGGGTTGGGGGATCCGAACGGTAACTGCCATTGGTGGGTAGTAACTCCTGGTTTTCGAGAGATGCCGGCGCCGCGGGCTAGCCTTCGAGCACGTCGCCGGTGACGGGGTCTACGCGCACGCCGCTTGCTTCGGCCCAGTCGAGGCTGCGCGCGATCTCGGACGGGTCGCCCTCGATTTCGAGGATGACCCACCCGGTATCGAAGTCGACATCCGCCATGCGGACGCTGGTTACGACGTTGAATTCATGGCCCATCCGGTAGATCACGGGTTCAGTGATAAGTCCTTCGGGGAAGGTAAACCGGACGCGCTTGAGGGCCATCAGGCATTTGCTCCCACGGGTTGAGGCTCGTTAAACGCATTTTCGAAGCTTTCCATGGTGGCGTCGACCACCAGGGGCGGAGCGAGCGACTCGACGACCGCGTCGGCGGTCTTGAAACCGGCACCCGTAATGAAGGCGACCGTGGTCTCGTCCGGGTGGATATCTCCGCGGTCCACGAGCTGCTTGAGGCTGGCAACCGTGACGCCGCCGGCGGTCTCAGCGAAGACGCCTTCGGTCTCGGCGAGAAGCTTCATGCCTTCAATTATCTCGTCGTCAGAGACATTGCCGCAGGAGCCGTTCGTTTCGCGAAGCTGGACCAGGCTGTAGTAGCCATCGGCAGGGTTGCCGATGGCAAGGGACTTGGCGATGGTCTTGGGCCGCTGCGGCCGGAAGTTGAGCGATCCCGCTTCCCATGCGGCGGCAACGGGGGAACACCCGGAAGCCTGTGCGCCGCTCATGCGGGTCTTTGGTTCGTCGATGAGCCCGACCTGTGCCAGTTCTTCGAGGCCCTTTCGGATCTTCACGAAGAGCGAGCCGCTGGCGATGGGCACGACGCAGTGATCGGGGGCACGCCAGCCGAGCTGCTCGGCGACTTCGAAGCCGAGGGTCTTGGAGCCTTCGGAGTAATAGGGGCGGACGTTCACGTTGACGAAGCCCCAGTTGTAGGAGCCGGCGAGCTCGGCGCAGAGGCGGTTCACCGCGTCGTAGTTGCCCCGGACTTTGACCAGGGTAGGCGCATAGATGCTGGAGCCGAGGACTTTTGCGGCTTCGAGGTCTTCGGGGATGAAGACGACGGCACTCATGCCCGAGGCCGCGGCGTGCGCACTGACGCTGTTGGCCAGGTTGCCGGTGCTGGCGCAGGCCAACTTTTCGTAGCCGAGTTCACGGGCACGAGTAGCAGCGATTGAAACGACGCGGTCTTTGAAGGACCAGGTGGGGTTCGCAGTGTCGTTCTTGATATAGAGGTTGTTGAGGCCGAGGGCTTTGCCGAGGTTCTTCGCACGGAGGAGGGGGGTGAAGCCGGCGCCAATGTCGATCGGCTCGTCACTGTCGCACGGGAGGAACTCGCGATAGCGCCAGAGGCTCGTGGGGCCGTTTTCGATGGATTGTCGCGAGACGTTTCGTTTTACGCGTTCGTAGTCGTAGCGGACTTCAAGCGGGCCAAAACAGAAATCGCAAACGTGGATAGCTGCGAGGGGGTAGTCGCGGCCGCATTCGCGGCAGCGAAGGCTTGCGGCGTTACTCATACTCAAAAAACTCCCCGGCGGCTTTTCTGCCGCCGCTCCCGGCGGACGTCGGGTCCGCGAATCGTAGTATCTGCGTATGTCGGGAGAGCCCCTTTGTGGAGGGGCTAGAGCATGAACATTCGGCCCAAGTGTGTGGACATGTGCTACTCCTTTTGGGTGTAGTCCGCGTGGGCCGATCAGTGGAGCGCGGGACGCTCTCATCTTCCTCCCGACGCATCGGGTGGCCGGATTTGGCACCTTGCCTAATGATGGCAGGTTGCCCGGGTCTCACAGGGCCGGTTCCCTCAACTCCAGTCTTGATAAGGGCGGCCTCACCGCAGGATTGCATCTTATCCTACCCAGCTCTGGATGAAACGCAAGGGGTTTAGCGGGGAATGAGAACACCTGTTCCCGGGAGGCTGCCATTCTTTAACGCACGGAGGGCTTCGTTTACATCTGTGAGGCGGTGGCTTACGGGGTCGGTAGTAATGGGAATCGTTACCGCGAGGTCGAGGAATTCGCGGGCATCCGCACGAGTGAAGTTGGCGACACTCTTGAGGCTGCGTTCGCGCCAGAGCCAGTCGTAGTCGAACCCGGGGATGCGGTCGAGGTGGATGGCGTTGATGGCAACGGTTCCTCCCGGTGCAAGGGCTTTCAGTGCTGAGATAACAACGTCCCCGGCGGGGGCGAAAGTGACTGCGGCATGCAGACGGGCCGGCATGGGGGTGTCGTAGCCGCCGGTCCACGCGGCACCCAGTTCGCGTGCGCGTTGCTGTTCGGCTTCGGAGCGCGTGGCGACGAAGACCTCGCAGCCCCACGAAAGCGCGACCTGTATGGCGAGCCGGGCCGAGGCGCCGAAGCCGTAGAGTCCGAGGCGCTGCCCGGGCTGGATGCCGGAAACGCGGAGGGACCGGTAGCCGATGACGCCGCCGCACAACAGGGGAGCCAGGCTTATGGGGTCCGCATCGAGGGGGAGAGGGATGGCGTAGTCGGCATGGGCAGTCATTCGCTCAGCGAAGCCGCCGTCACGGTCCCAGCCGGTAAACGTGGCCTCTTCGCACAGGTTCTCCCGGCCCTCGCGGCAGTAGCCGCACTCGCCACATGCGCCAGCGAGCCAGGCAACGCCGGCGCGATCGCCCGGGGCCCAGCCTGTGACTCCCGGGCCTGCAGCGACGACGCGGCCGACCACCTGGTGGCCGGGGACTACCGGCTGCTTGCGAGGCTGGATGTCGCCTTCAGCGATTTGCAAGTCGGTGCGGCATATGGCGCAGGCATCGACGGTGAACAAGAGCTCGCCCGGGCCAAGTTCGGGTTCGGGGACCTCTGCCATGGCGAGCGGGCTGGATTCGATGGGGCCCGGCGCGGGTAATGTCGCGGCTCGCATGGAGCCTATGTTATCGCGCAGGGAGGTCACGAGCGCGGACCAGCCGGCGGGAGTTCGGAGGCCAACTGGCTGAGAAGCTGGAGGCGTTGCCGGTGCCACCGGCTGGCGAGGCCACTGGATGAGGGGATGACCCATAGGACCGTGTGGGCGCCGATGCGTTCGGATTGAGACCCGTAAGGACGGCTTGCCAGGTCCGATGGCCGCAGGCCGAGCGCATGGCGGCCGAAGTACTGGAAGATGCCCTTGCCGCTGAAGACGGCGACCTCCGGCTGAGAGTCTTCAAGGCGTTCGAGGAGAAGCCGGGCGCCCTCCTGTACCTCCTCGCGCGTGAGCTCGTCCGCACGTGCGGTGGGCCGGGCGCACAGGTCGACAAAGCCGATGCCCGCTTCGGCCGGGAGTTTTCGATCGTCTTCGGGTCCGACGGGGCGGCCAACGATCCCGGATTCGATGAGCTGCCGCCAAAAGACGTTGCCAGACCAGGCATAGTAATGGCCCCGTTCAGCCGAATAGAGGCCCGGGTTGTAGCCGATGAAGACGATGCGGAGACCCGGCTGCAGGAGGACCGGCAAAGGCCTGTGCTCTCCTGTCATCACTCCCCCGGCTGGAGCTCGAAGGTGACGCGCGGGTCGTCGAGGTGAAGAAGCTCCATTTCGGCATCGGCACGGTCGGTGGCGGAAAAGCGGAGGAGCAGTTCGCGCGGCTCGCCCAGTTCGAATTCGAAACTGGTCTCCGGGATGCCGGGGTCGGGTGGAAGGGCCTGAATATCGTCGTCCTGCGTTGACACTCCGAGCGTCCAGGCAGATTCGTCCAGGTCCCACGTCCGGTTGGACTGGAGATCCAGGTGGACGTGGAACTCGTCGTTGACCCGGGCGGTTTCGGTAACGGAGAGGATGCGGGCTTCGGCGTCGTAGGTTTCGCCGTAGGGGACGGTTTCGGCGCTTTCGAACCAGCGGAGGGCGGGGGGCACAACGAAGAACACGATCACCACGCCCGCGGCGATGCCGAGGAGGGCGCCGACGACCAGGCAGCCGCCTCGCGGCTGCTGTTCCTCGCCGGAATCGAGCCGGCGGCGGCGGGGTGGTTGGGACGATGCCATGTCCGGAGGTCCGCGCGTGTGCCGCCCGGGCGGCGCCTATTCGGCGGGCGGGATGACGGTCGCTTCGCCGGCCACGACGGTCTTACCGGCCTGGTTGGTCACGGTGGTCTTGAACTTGACCCACTTGCGCTCGTCGAGCTTTTCGGTGCACTCAACCGTCGCGGTGACGGTGTCGCCAATGTAGACGGGGCCGCGGAACTGGAGGTCCTGGCCCGCGTAAATGCTCCCGGGGCCGGGGAGCTTCATGGCGATCACGGTGGAGATGAAGGACGCGG
>SKSF01000174.1 GCA_007118095.1 Dehalococcoidia bacterium | reverse complement strand
GAGTGCGTCCGGTCGTGATACGCGTAGCTCAGCCGCTGCAGGTTGTTGTAGATGTCGTTCCGCAGCGCATACGCCACCTTCTGGCCGATCGACTCGGCCAGGAACTGCTGCGTGAACGACGTCATCCCCCGCGCCAGCGCAAACACCACCACCGCAAGCGCCGCCAGGATGAGGAACGCTTCGCTCCCATCGAAACCAACGACGCCCTGCGTCTCTTCATCCTCGGCAAACACCGGCCCGAGCCCGAAGTCGATCGCCCACCCTGTCAGGAGCGGCGCCGCCATCACAAAGGCCGAAGCCAGCGTCGCGCACAGGAAGGCAAAGAACAGCGAGAACCGGTGAGCCCGGAAATACGGGAAGAGCCTGCGTAAGTGACGCAAGGGACGTATCCCTCCAGGAGAAAAACGCTATCACACCCTTACGCGAGCGTGAAGTTAAGCGATCGCTCTTCGAGTTTCTCCCGTCGGCGCCCGGTGCTGGCCGCGTCGCGACCGGCCAGCACCGGCATAACCGGTGGCCCCGGTCAGCGGGGAAGAATCAGGGGCCACACCCAGAGTCTCGCAGGCCAGAAGTATGGCCCTGCTATCGCCCCGTAAATTGTGAGCAAATGTTTCCTCGCACCGCCGCCTAACCCCGCTCCTCAGCCTCCCGCACATCGCGCAACAGGTCGTACACCAGCGCCGCCAGCAATCCCCCGGCGATTGGCCCCACCCAGTACACCCAGTGCGCATCCCAGACATTCCCCGCCACCGCCGGCCCAAACGTCCGCGCCGGGTTCATCGAAGCGTTCGCTATCGGCCCCCATCCCGTCGCCGCCATCCCCACATACCCGCCAATCGCCAGCGCCGCCATCGACCCCTGTGCCCGGTAGTCCGTCGCCACCGCGAAGACCACGAACACCAGGAAGAATGTCAGGATCACCTCCGAAAGCAGCGCCGCATCCGCCCCGCCAATCCGCGGCGCCGATGCACCCGCCTCACCCGCATCCCCCACGATCACCACGATCGCCAGGCCCGCCAGCACCGCCCCCGTGAGCTGCGCCAGGATATAGGCGGCCGCCCGTTGCGTGCTGATCCGCCGCGTCGCCCAGAACCCTACCGTCACCGCCGGGTTGATATGGCACCCCGACACATGCCCAAGCGCGAAGATCATCGCCATCACGATCAGCCCGAACGACAGGCCAATCCCCACCCCGGTCACCGCCCCATCGCTCGCCGCGTCCACCGCGATCGACCCCGCCCCCGCGAACACCAGCGCGAACGTCCCGATCACCTCGGCCAGGTACGGCGCAATCAATGGGCGGGGACGAATTTTCAACGCTCTTCACCCTCCACCGGCAAGATGAACAAGCCGTGAACGGCCCGCGGGCGGGCGGGCGCCCGCCAATCGTGCGTCCGCACCCCAAAACGGGCCAGTCCCTGGGCCACGGGAATCGCTACTCGCCCAGCAGCATCGTGAGCACCTGCCGACGCTGGTCCGCCGGGAAGGACAGCGTCACCCGGTCGCCCACGCGCAGCACCGTGCCCCCGTGCGGCACCTGCACCACCCCGTCCCGGCCGATGGTCAGGATGCGCACCCCGGGCGGCAGCTTCGCCGTCGCGAGCGTTTCCCCCACCAGCGGCGACTCCTCGGGCAGCACCACCTCCATCGAGTGCACATCCTCCGTGACCGGCGTCAGCGGCCGCACCTGCGAACGCACCGCCCGCCGGTATGACCGCATCAGCGCCCGCGCGTCAATCGAACCCAGCACCTGGCCATTCTCCCCATCCGTCACCGGGAGCCACCGCCGTTCATGGTTCGTCAACAGGTCCAGCGCCTCGTCCAGTGGCATATCCGCCAGCACCACCGCTGGCACCGGCTGGGCCAGGTCGCCCATGGTCGAAGAGCCATTGTCTGCCGCCGTCCGCACGGTCTCCAGGTCCACCTCGCCCAGCAACTTCCCGTGGCTGTCCACCACCACGCCCCGCGCCGAACGGGCCCCGCGCAACGCCTCCAGCGCCTGCTGAGGCGACAGCGAATCCTCCAGCACCGGGATCGGAACCACCGCCCGGTAGGCCGGCAACGCCGTCAACAATGGGAACGCGAACCGGTCCCGGTGCGCCGGCGAGTCCGCACGCGATTCCACCTGGCTCCGGTAGATACTCGTGTCCCCCACGAGCAACGTCGCGATCGCGACCGCCACCATGGCAGGCGCCAGCAGCGAAAGGTTGCCCGTCATCTCCGCGACCATTAGCAACATCGCCAGCGGCGTGTGCGCGATGGCCCCAAACATCGCGATCATCCCGATGATCACCATCGGCCCCGGTTCCGCCGGGAACCCTGGCAAATCCTGTCCCAGCCGCCACAGCGCCGCACCCGTCAGCCCGCCGATAACCATCCCCGGTCCAAAAATGCCGCCCGACGCGCCCGAGCCGACGGTCAGCGACGTCGTCACAATCCGCAGGAACGGCAGCGCGACGAGCAGCAGCAACGGGAAGTTGTTCACCCCTTCTTCGGTGAACGTCTGCTGCACCCACCCGTATCCCGTCTCGATCGCCTCCGGCGCTCCCATCCCGATGCCCCCCACCAGCAACCCCGCGATGGCCGGCTTCACCCAGAACGGGATGCTCCACTTCTCGAAGAGGTCCGTAGTCCGGTGAAACGCACCCGCATAGAGCAGCCCCAGCAGCCCGCAAATCACCCCCAGCACTGCGTAATAGATCAGCTCTTCCGGTCGCGAAAACGCGAACTCCGTTGCCCCGCCAAAGATCGGGTCGAAGTCGCTGTAACTCCCAAATATCGAGTACGCCACGATCGACGAAATCAGCGCCATCAAAACGGCGTCCGCCTCGAAGTCGTGCTTGTACAGCATCTCCGCGCCGATCATCGCCCCGCCCAGCGGCGCCCGGAATATCGCCCCCACCCCGGCTCCCATCCCCGCTACCAGCGCCTTGCGACGCTCCACCGCCCCCAGCCCCAGGCGCTGCCCCAGCACCGACCCGATTGCGCCCGCAATCTGTACCGTCGGCCCTTCCCGGCCCGCCGTCCCACCTGAGCCAAGCGTCGCCGCCGAAGCGAGCAACTTCACCGGGATCACCCGCGCCCGCATCCGGCCGCCACCCGTGTGGAACGCCTCGATAGCCGGGTCAGCGCCAGCGCCAGCCGTCTCCCGCGCAAACCAGAACGTCAATAGCCCCGAGATCAGCCCCCCCAGTGCCAGCACCACCGGAAGCGCCCACCGCCGGTCTGGTCCCATGGCCTCTGGGCTTCCCTCGCCCAGCGGTTCCGGCGGATGATACCCCGCGATTCGCACCAGCAAGTGCTCACGCGCGAACTCGATCGCTTCGACGAACGCTATCGCCGCAACGCCCGCAAGCACACCGATGACCACCCCCAGCCACACCGCACGGGCGAGTTGCTGGGAGCTGACGCGCGCTAGCCGCGAGCGCGCCCGCTCACGCCAGGTCCGGAGTGCCACGCGCGTCCGATGCTACACACCCGCGACCGTAGCGCCAGCGTTCAGCGCAAAACGCGCGGCATCCATCCACGCAGTCCCCGCCACGGTGCAAGCCACTCCAGCAACCACCACTTCCGCCGCTGCGGCGTACCATAGCTCAGCCCGAACCGTTCGACCGCCGCTTCCCGCGCATACCGCACCGCGTCGTCCGGGTCATCCGTCACATATAGCCGGTCCAAATCCACCGCATCGATCGTCCCCTCCGCCACCAGCGTGTCCCGCATGAACCGCATAATCGGGTTCCAGAACTCCGAGCCAAACAGCACGATCGGAAAGTTCCCGATCTTCTGCGTCTGGATGAGCGTCGCCGTCTCGAACACCTCGTCCAGCGTACCCAGCCCGCCCGGGCACACGATGAAGGCGTAGCTGTACTTCACCAGCATCACCTTCCGCACGAAGAAGTAGCGGAAGTCCACCGCCACATCCAGGTAACCGTTCGGCCGCTCATTTGGCAGCCTGATCGTGCAGCCCACCGTGTACCCGCCCGCTTCCTGCGCCCCGCGGTTCGCCGCCTCCATCACCCCGGGCCCCCCGCCCGTCATCACCGTGAAGCCGGCCTCCGCCAGCTTGCGCCCGATCTCCCGCCCCGCCTTGTACTGCGGATGCTCTTCGCCGAACCGCGCGGAGCCAAAGACCGTCACGCATGGCCCCACGAAGTGCAGCGTCCGGAACCCCCGGATGAACTCCGAGAAGATCCGGAACGTGCGCAGCAGCTCCTTCCCGCGGGGCTGCGGACCGGCAAGAAACCGTTGCTCTTCGGGAGACGCGCCTTCGCTGCGCGGTCGCTTCTTTTTCATCGTCATCGTGCGGTAAGACGCCGGGTTCCCAGCCTAACAGGTACACCCGCTGCGCCTACGAAGAAGCCCCCGGCGCCGGCGCCGGGGGCTTCCAGGAGGCAACTGTTCTGCCTAGTAGTCCATCGGCGCCGGCGGCGCTGCGGCGGGCGGCTCGGGCAGCTCGGCCACGAGCGTCTCCGTTGTCAGCACAATCGCACCGATCGACACTGCGTTCTCCAGCGCCGAGCGCGACACCTTCACCGGGTCGACAATACCCAGTTCGAACATGTCGCCCCAGCGGTCCTTGTCCGCGTCCCAGCCCTCGGTCACATTCTCGAGTGCCTTCACGCGGTTCACGATGATCGAGCCTTCCATACCGCCGTTGTCCGCGATAATCCAGGTCGGCTCTTCGAGCGCCTCCATCAGGATGTGCATCCCTGTGCGCTCGTCGTCGTTCTCCACCGAGGGGATCAGGTCCTCGATGGCCTTCTGCGCCCGGATGAACGCAACGCCGCCGCCGGGGACAACACCCTCGTCGACCGCGGCACGCGTCGCGCTGAGCGCGTCCTCCACCCGGAACTTCTTCTCTTTCAGCTCCACTTCGCTCGCGGCGCCGACCTTGATGACGGCCACGCCGCCGGCGAGCTTCGCAAGCCGCTCCTGGAGCTTTTCCCGGTCGAAGTCGCTCGTCGCGTCGTCCACCTGCGCCTTGATCTGCTTGATCCGCGCCTGGATGGCCTCGTCCGAGCCCTGACCTTCGATGATCGTCGTGTCGTCCTTGCTCGCGACAACACGCCGCGCCCGGCCAAGGTCCTGGACCGTTGCGTTCTCGAGCGTCAGGCCAATGTCCTGCGTGATGACCGAACCGCCCGTCAGCACCGCGATGTCTTCGAGCATCGCCTTCCGGCGGTCGCCGAAGCCCGGCGCCTTCACCACGAGCACGTTCAGGTTCCCGCGCATCTTGTTCACGACGAGCGTCGAAAGCGCTTCACCGTCGACGTCGTCGGCAATGATGACCAGGTCCTTGGTCACCTGCATCGCCTTCTCGAGCAGCGGGACAATATCCTGCACCGCCGAGATCTTCTTGTCCGTGATGATGATCATCGGGTTGTCGATTGCCGCTTCCATGCGGTCCGTGTTCGTCACGAAGTACGGCGACACATACCCGCGGTTGAGCTGCAGACCATCCACGAACTCCGTCTCGTAACGGATGCCGCGGGACTCCTCGACCGTGATGACGCCGTCCTTGCCGACCTTCTCCATCACGTCGGCAATCAGTTCGCCGATCTCCGGGTCGTTCCCCGAAATCGCCGCCACATGCGCGATCTGGTCCTTCGTAATCACCGGCCGCGCCTGCTCGCGCAGGCTCTCGACCGCGGCTTCCAGCGCCTGCTCGATGCCGCGCTTCACCGCCATCGGGCCCGCCCCGGCGGTCACGACCTTCATCCCGGCATGCACGATCGCCTGGGCGATCACTGTCGCCGTTGTCGTGCCGTCACCGGCAACATCGTTCGTCTTCGTTGCGACTTGCTTCGCAAGCTGAGCGCCCATGTTTTCGAAGGCGCTCTCCAGCTCGATTTCGCGCGCGACGGTCACGCCGTCCTTCGTGATAGTCGGCGCACCATACTTCTTCGCCAGCACAACATTTCGGCCGCGCGGCCCAAGGGTCACCTTCACGGCGTCCGCCAGCGCGTCAACACCGTTCCGCAGCTCCCGGCGCGCGACCTCGTCAAAGACCAGGTGCTTTGCTGTCATATCCGTCCTCTTTCTGAAAGGAGATCGAAAGCGGCCACCCGTGAGGAGGGAGGGCACGGGTGGCCGCGAGGAGGGAGGCTAAACGATCAGCTTTGCCAGCACGTCGTTCTCGCCGAGGACGATGTACTCGACGTTGTCGAGCTTCACTTCCGTGCCGGTGTACTTCTTGTAGAGAATCCGGTCGCCCGGCTCAATGTCCATCTTGATGCGCTTGCCGTCTTCGTCGCGCTTGCCGGGGCCAACAGCCACCACTTCACCCTGCTGCGGCTTTTCCTTCACCGTGTCCGGGATAACAAGCCCGCTGTCGGTCACTTCTTCTTGCTTCAGCGGCGTGATAACGATCCGGTCCGCCAGCGGCTCCAGGGTCGTCTTTGATTTCGTCTTCGTTGCCATGGTCGAGGGGTTCCTCCTGAGTTTGAGACTCGAGTTATCGGTTAGGCGCTTCGCATATTAGCACTCTCACCCCAAGAGTGCTAGACCACCATAACCCCGCCCTCACCGCGAAAATCTCGCGTGCAACCCGTAATGCCCTGCTATCGGCGGTCAAACGCGCGAAAAAGCTACGACCTCACCGAAAACGCGAAATCCCCGTCCGGCCCGGGCTCGAAAACACTGACCTTCACCACAGCATTCACCGGCAGCGGTCCATAAACGTGCGGGAACAGTTCGCTGCCGCCCTCCAGGTTCTCCCGCTTTACCGGTGCGTCCAGCCGCCCCTCGGCAATATGCAGGACGACAAGATCCTCGTGTCCCGGGAAGCGCTCGTTCGCGACCCGGGCGACCTGGTGCTCCTCGCTGCAGTGGATAAAGCCTTCGATGGCCAGCGACTCCGCCTCGTAAGATCCGGCCTCAGAAGCCCGCGACCACTGCGATCCCGTCGTGATATGAAAGATCATCCCCGCCCCTCCTCAGCGCCGCCATGTCTCCGGTGGTAGGTTGCACCCTACCGTGCCGGCTTGCGCTCCGGCCATCGGAAAATCACGATGGCCGGGTGGCGCCGGCCGGCGCACCGGGTACTGCGGCGCGACGGAGGGACCATGGACGGCGAAGCGGTCGGCTGGAAACGCTGGGGCCAGGTCGCCCTCGCTGCCGTATTCATCAATACCAGCTATGGCACGCTTTCCTACGCCTTTTCCGTCCTCGTCACCGGTGGCGCCGCGGGCGGTGACCTCGGCCGTGGCACCATCTCCCTCGGTTTCACTCTCGCCCTCCTCGTCGCGGGCATCTCCTCCATCGGCGTCGGCACCCTCACCGACCTCCTCGGCTCCCGGATCGTCCTTGCCGGCGGCGCGGTGCTCGGCGCTATTGGCCTCGTCCTGCTCGGCCTCTGCCAGGAACCGTGGCAGGTGTTCATCGTCATGCCTGTCGTCCTGGGGCCCGCCATGGCCGCGACCTTCTACGAGCCCGTCTATGTGCTCATGAACCGCTGGTTCGACGCGCCCGAACGCCCCCGCGCCTATGGCGTCCTCACCCTCCTCAGCGGCGTCTCCATTACCATCTTCACCCCGCTCACCCAGTACCTCGTCTCCGAGATCGGCTGGCGCCCGGGCGTCGCCGTTCTCGGCCTCATCCTCCTGGTCGTCGGTCTCGCCGTTCCGATGATCATCGGCGAACCCCGGCCACAGGCGCGGCCCGCCGGCGCGGTGGTCACCCCGCGCAGCTTTCTCAGCGAAACCCTCGACGGTATCCGCCAGACAAACCGGCAGTTCTGGGCCTTCTCCATCGCCTTCTTCGCCGGCACCCTCGCCTTCACCGGCTATTCCTTCCACATGATTGCCCAGCTCGAAACCCGCGGGTTCGAGCCTTCCGACGTCGCATGGGCCATCGCCATCACCGGCATCATCAGTCTTCCCGCCCGCCTCATCCTGCCCGCGCTCGCCGGCCGCCTCTCGAGCAGCGTCATGCTCTCCCTCTGCCTCTCCCTGCTCGCCGTCGCAGCGCTGGTCGCCTCCATCGCCGACGAGTGGTGGCAGGTCTGGCTCTACGTTGGCCTCTTTGGGGTGGTCTTCGGCGCCGTCTTCCCGCTGCGCGCGCTCGTCGTCTCCGACCGCTTCGCCGGCGCCTATTTCGGCCGCGTGATCGGCCTTTCTGCCCTCCTTGTCGCATTCGCCCGCGCTGGCGGCCCGGCCTTCATCGGCGTCATTGGCACCGACGCCTCCTCCTACCAGCTCGGCTTCCAGCTCTCCGCCGGCCTCCTCGCCATCAGCGCCATCGTCACCTGGTGGTCTATGCGCGGCCCGCGACCCGCGCCCGACGTCACCGCGGAACCAGCGCGCTGAGCGCCGCTCAGCTTTCGGCGAAGAACTCCCGCAGCGCCCGCACCGTCTCCTCGGGCGCCTCTTCAGGCAGGAAGTGGCCACCCGGGATTGCCCCGCCTCGGACATCCGCCGCCCACTCCTGCCACGTTTGCAGGTACCGGTCATCCGCCAGTGCCCCGTCGCGGTCGCCCCACAGCACCAGGGCCGGGCACCGGATCTTCCGTGCCTCGTCGTGGTCCTCCCGGTCGATTTCAACGTCCACCGTCGCCCCGGCCCGGTAGTCGTCGCACGTCGCCCGGATGGTCTCGGGGTCGCGAAACGCGGACTCGTAGGCCGCCAGCGCCTCCGGCTCGATCGCATCCTTTCGCCAGAGCCAGCTCTCGATCGTCCACCGCAGAAAAAACGCCGGGTCGTTCCCAATGAGTCGCTCCGGCAGGTCGTGTGGTTGCGCCAGGAAGTACCAGTGGTACGCACCCAGGCCGCCAGTGCCGCGCATCCCCTGCCACGTCGCGTAGGTCGGCATGATGTCCAGCGTTGCTAGGCGCTCCACGCGCGCCGGGTGGTCGAATGCCATCCGGTACGCAACCCGTGCTCCCCGGTCGTGCCCGGCAACACAGAACGAGTCGAATCCGAGCGACGCCATCACCTCGACCATGTCTTCGGCCATCACCCGCTTCGAATACGCCCGCCGGGCCGGGTCCGCGAGCGGTTTGCCCGAAGCCCCGTATCCGCGCAGGTCCGGCGCGACCACGGTGAACGCGTCCGCGAGGGCGGGCCCAACCTTGCGCCAGAGCACATGTGTCTGCGGGTAGCCATGCAGCAGGAGCAAGGGAGGCCCGCTTCCCCCGGTCACCAGGTGGATCGTCGTCTCGCTGACCTCGATATCCCGCGCCGTGAAGCCCTCGAACATCGTCCTCTCCCGTCCGTGCTGGCGGCATCCTATGCCTGCGCCGCGTACCCTGCCACCGCCGATAGAAGCACCCGCCGGTCTCCGCTGATAGCCTGCAACGGAGACCGCCGCACCCGGAGGAACCGTGACCGCCGATCCGCATACCGCGCAGCCGCCCGTTGCTCCGCGCAAGCCCGTCGAAACGACACTCCACGGCGAAACGCTCGTCGATGAATACGCCTGGCTCCGCGAAAAAGACAACCCGGGGGTCACCACCCACCTCGAGGCCGAAAACGCCTATGCCGATACCGTCCTCGGCCCCTTGAAGCCCCTCGCCGATGAGCTCTACCGCGAAATGCTCGCTCGCATCAAGGAGACCGACGAAAGCGTCCCCTACCGCCACCTGGGCGACTACCATTACATCCGCACCGAAGAAGGTCGCCAGTACCCCATCTTCTGCCGTCGCCGTGGTTCCATCGATGCGCCCGAAGAGATCACCCTCGACGTCAATGCGCTCGCCGAAGGCAAGCCGTTCATGTCTGTCGGCGCCTACAGCATCAGCGACGATGGCCGCTACCTGGCGTACTCAACCGACGTGACCGGCTTCCGCGAATACACCCTCCAGGTGAAAGACCTCGAAACCGGCGACCTCCTCCCCGATAGCATCGAAAAGACCAGCACCGTCTGCTGGGCCGCCGACGGCCGCACCCTCGTCTACGCAACCGAAGACGCCGCCAAGCGCCCCTACCGCATCTACCGCCATACCCTGGGCGCCGACCCGGCTGCCGATCCGCTGATCTACCAGGAAGACGACGGCATGTTCCGCGTTGGCTGCTGGCGCTCACGCAGCCGCGAGCTCATCTTCATCGGCGCCGCGAGCCACACAGCCACCGAGATGCGCTTTCTCCCCGCCACCGAACCCGCTGCCGCGCCCACCCTCATCGCCCCCCGCGAGCCCGAGCACGAATACGACGTCGACCACCACAGCGACTGGTTCTATATCCGCACCAACGACGCCGGCCGCAACTTCCGCGTCGTCCGCGTGCCCGTCTCGGACCCCGGCCGCAGCCAGTGGCAGGAAGTCCGCGCCCACCGCGACACCACCATGGTCGAAAACGTCAGCGTGTTCGCTCGCCACATGGTGGTCAGCGGCCGCGAAGACGGCCTGCCCTGCTTCGAAGTCCAGCGCTTCGCCGATGCCGGATGGCACCGTATCTCCTTTGACGAACCCGCCTTCGAAGCCTCGGTCGGCCCCAACCGCGAATTCGACACCACCACCCTGCGCTACCGCTACCAGTCGCCGGTCACCCCGCCCTCCGTCTACGACTACGACCTGGAATCCCGCGAGCGCGTCCTCCTCAAGCAGGACGAAGTCCTCGGCGGCTACGACCCCTCCCGCTACGTCGTCGAACGCCTCCACGTCTCTGCCCCCGACGGCGTCGAAGTCCCGGTCACGATCGTCCGCCGCCGCGATGTCGCGCTCGATGGCACGGCGCCTTGCAACCTCATCGGCTACGGCTCCTATGGATTCCCCTACCCGGTCACGTTCGACTCCACGCGTATCAGCCTCTTCGAACGGGGCGTCATCATGGCCATCGCGCACGTTCGCGGCGGCGGCGAACTGGGCAAGCCCTGGCACGACGCCGGACGCATGGAACGCAAGATGAATACCTTCACCGACTTCATCGCCGTCGCCGATGCGCTGGTCGAACGCGGCTACTCCAGCCGGGACCGCCTGGTTATCGCGGGCGGCAGCGCTGGCGGCCTCCTCATCGGCAGCGTGCTCAACCTTCGGCCCGACGTCGCAAAAGCCGCCGTCATGTGGGTCCCCTTCGTCGACGTGCTCAACACCATGCAGGACGACTCCCTCCCGCTCACCGTCGGCGAATGGGAGGAGTGGGGGAACCCGTACATCGATGAGCAATACCACTGGATCCGCGCCTACTGCCCGTACACGAACATTGCGGAGCGCGACTACCCCGCCATCTTCATCCGCACCTCCCTGAACGACAGCCAGGTCATGTACTGGGAGCCCGCGAAATACGTCGCGAAGCTCCGCACCCGGAAGACGGACAGCAATCCCCTGGTCCTCCACACCAACATGGACGCCGGCCATGGCGGCTCATCCGGCCGCTACGACCACCTCGGCGAAGAAGCCATGGACGACGCCTTCATGCTCTGGCAAATGGGCCTGGTCGACCCCGCCACTGCTCCGCAGCAACCCGTGTGACGCGCGCCACCTCTTCTGCGAGCGCGATTGCCGGTTCGCCAACCCCCTTCAACCGCAGCACCTCCGCATCGAGGAACCGGTCGATGTACGCTTCTGGCGTCATCCATCGCGCCACCAGGTGCTCATCGTTGAGCATGCATTCCGTCTCGTCACCACAGCCCGCGTTGTAGATGAGCGTGTGCGCGGTCCCCTCACCCGTCTCGTAGGTCATCACATCCGCCAGCGCAAGCGCGGTCGGCCCCACCACGATCCCCGCTTCCTCTTCCAGCTCCCTCGCTGCCGACTCAATGGGCCGCTCCCCTTGCTCGACGTGCCCGCCGGGGAAGAACCATCCGCCGCTCGAGAAGCCCGCGGCCCGCTTCATCACGAGCACCTCGTCCCTGCGCCACAACACCACCGACGCCGAAAGCTCAAATCCGTCCATGCACCCCAGCCTACTCAATATCAGCGGTCGCAAATCGAAGGAATCCGGCCCCTACAACACCCCCTGCTAGACTCGAACCCATGGGCACTTCCCGCGAGGCGCTTGTCGACGCCTTCCGCACCCGCGGCCACCAGCTTTGGGTCGTGGGCGGGGCCCTCCGCGACGAGCTCCTCGGCGCTGACGGCGGCGACGAAGACTTCGCCACCGACGCCAACCCCGACCAGGTCGAAGACATTGCCACCTCCCTGGGCGCCAGCGTCATTACTGTCGGCAAACGCTTCGGCACCATCGGCGTCAACATCGACGGCCGGTGGTCCGAAATCACCACCTTCCGCGGCGAATCCTACGGCGGCGGCACCCGATGGCCCGATGTCACCTTCGGCGCCTCCATCGAAGAAGACCTCGCCCGCCGCGACTTCACCGTCAACGCCCTCGCGCGCAACGCGGTCACAGAGCAGGTGCTCGACCTCTTCGGCGGCGAAGAAGACCTCCGCGCCCGCCGCATCCGCGCCGTCGGCGACCCGCCGGAACGCTTCCGCGAAGATCCCCTCCGCATCCTCCGCGGCATCCGCTTCGCCTCCCAGCTCGACTTCGATATCGACTCCGCCACCATGGTTGGCATGCAGGAGACTGCCGGGCTCACCGCCACCCTCTCCGCTGAACGCATCGGGACCGAGTTCGACAAGCTCATCTGCGGCAAGGCCCCCCGGACCGGACTCGAATACCTGCGCGCATCCGCCGTCATGCCCGTCCTCTTCCCCGAACTCGACGCCATGGTCGGCTGCGAACAGAACCGCTTCCACAAATACGACGTCTGGGGACACACCGTCGCGACCGTCGAAGCCATCGAAACCGTCCCCGGCGACCACCGCCTCCGCCGCTGGGCTGCCCTCGCCCACGACGTCGGCAAACCACCGGTCCGCCACCCAAAGAAGAACGGCGAATGGGGCTTCTACTCCCACGAAACCACCGGCGCCGAGGTCGCAGAGGACATGCTCGCCCGGCTCAAAGTCGGCCGGCAGTTCGCACTCAGCATCTGTCTGCTCGTCCGCCGCCACATGGACCGCCCCGACGTGAACAGCCGCCGTTCAGTCCGGCGCTTCATGTCCGCCTGTGAAGGCCACTGGCGCGACCTCGTTGCCCTCAAGCGCGCCGATAACGCCAGCCACACGTACGACGACTCCGCCTACCACGACCAGCTCTGGCAGATGTGCGAGCAGATCGAACGCGACGAAGCCGAAGCCCTCCGCGCCGAGAGCCCCCTCGATGGCAACGAGCTCGTCGCCCTCTTCGAACGCGAACCCGGCCCCTGGATCCGCCGCATCAAACAGGAGCTCAGCAACCGCGTCCTCGACGGCAACCTGGTCCCCGGCGACAAAGACCACGCCACCAAAATCGCCCGCGAACTCATGAATCAGCCTTGACTGACTCCCCCACCCCCATGGCTGCAGCCACGGGGGCTGCGGCCAACGCCACGTCATTAGGCCGACCCGGGCGACTCCCCACCAGCCACGAAAAACCCCCTTCTCCCAACACGTTGGGAGAAGGGGGCAGGGGATGAGGGTTCGAAACGCGAACGGCTACAAGCTAGCAGCTAGAACCGGCTGTAGTCCGGCTCCCGCTTCTCCATGAACGCCGCCACGCCTTCCTTGAACTCCTCGCTCCCCAGCCGCTGCTTCTGGTTCGCCCACTCGAAGGCCAGGTGCTCGTCCAGCGTGCTCAGCTCCTGGTGCTGCAACGCCCGCCGCGTGAACGTCAGCGCCGAGGGCGGCTGCTTCGCGACCTCGCGGGCGAACTCCATCGTCTCGTCCATCAGCTTGTCCGCGGGCACCACCTTCGAAACGATCCCCAGCTCCTTCGCCTCGTCCGCCTGCACCATCCGGCCCGTGTAGAACAGCTCCGCCGCGCGCTCGTTGCCCACCAGCCGCGGCAAGAACCACGACAGCCCGAAGTCCGGCGAAAGCGCCCGCTTGATGAACATCGTGCTGAAGCGCGCTTCCTCGCTCGCGATCCGGATATCGAACGCGCCGCACAGCCCGAACCCGCCGCCAACCGTCACACCGTTGACCGCCGCGATGGTCGGCTTGTCCGCACGGTAGATGTTCTGGATCGTCCGGCCCGCGTCACCCAGCGCGTCCAGCGCCCGGTAGCGCTGGCTGTTCTCGTCCTGCTCGCCGCTGCCCATCGCCGAAAGGTCCGCGCCCGCACACCATGCGCGGCCTTCGCCCGTCACGACAAACGCCCGCACCCGGTCGTCGCGGCGCCCCTCGTCGATAGCCTCGTTCAGCTCCGGGATGAGCGTCCCGCCCATCGCGTTCATCTTCTCCGCACGGTTAAACCGGATGACCATCACCCCGTCTACCCTCTCCACAATGCAATCCGTCACGCCTTCCGCCTCCCTTTCTTCGAATGTTCTTCGGCGAACCGCCTGCGATCCTACACGAGCCCATCCCAACACTCTCCCGCCCCACGGCTGAGCGGAATGCCGCTAATTTGCTACGCTAGATACAGACCGTGCGGCCAGACAGCACGGCAAGGAGACCCGGTAAACTTGGCATTCACCGATAAGCAAATCATCTGCCGCGACTGCAACTCCCCCTTCGTCTTCACCGCTGGTGAACAGGAGTTCTATGCAAACAAAGGGCTCATGAATGAGCCCACACGGTGCCCCTCGTGTCGCTCCGCCCGGCGGATGAACCAGAGCACCCTCGAACAGAACGACGGCTACGTCCGCTATGGCAACTTCGCCAGCTTCGGCGGCCGCACCCCGCGCCAGATGCATCCCGCACAGTGCGCACAGTGCGAGCAGATCACCGAAGTCCCCTTCGTCCCTCGCGGAGACCGGCCCGTCTACTGCAGTAGCTGCTACAGCAAGATCAAACCCCCGGCCGACCGCCGCGACGACCGCGAAGGCCAGGGCCAGGGCGCAACCAGCGGCGAACGCAGCTCGCGCGAATAGCCGATGCCCCCGGAGCCCCGCGTCACCCAGCTCGCGCGCATCCTTCAGCAAGACCCGGCAACGCTCGAAGGCAGCACCGCCGCGCGCGAAGCCGTCGACGCCAACCCCGGGACCCTGGCCAACGCCTTCTTCCACGAAGCCGCCGACAGCGACGACGTCACGAGCGTCAGTGCGGCCCTCGACTACCTCGAGGGCCGCATCACATTCTTCGGCGACTTCATCTCCACCCCCACCGCCACCGAGATCCGCTCGCGCTTCCGCGAACTCGTCTCCCCGTGGGAGGAGTGAGGAGCGCCTTTGGCCCGCGTGGCTGGGGCCGTTCCGGTACCGGGTCTCGTTTAGCTTGAACGAGACCCGGTACCATCCCCCCACC
This sequence comes from Dehalococcoidia bacterium, assembly GCA_007118095.1. Lineage (GTDB taxonomy): Bacteria > Chloroflexota > Dehalococcoidia > Tepidiformales > Tepidiformaceae > SLAK01. The sequence continues at coordinate 165 of SKSF01000174.1, read as the reverse complement.
TCACCCACCCGGAGCCGCCCATGCCCTCCTTCGAACCCGCATGGCAGACCGCCGAGCGCGTCCGCCGCAAAGACATCTCCGCGCGCGAATCCGTCCAGGACGCCCTCCAGCGGATCGATGAGCTCAACCCGCCGCTCAACGCCTTCACCGCGGTCGATGCCGATG
>SKSF01000125.1 GCA_007118095.1 Dehalococcoidia bacterium | reverse complement strand
TCCTGTGCCAGCCGTGCAGCGGATTCCTGCTGACCGGTCGTTGCGTGGCACAGCGTGTTGACGACGTGCATCTCGAAATTGTGGTCGCGCTGCAGCAGCATCAGGTTCGAGACAAAGCGCGAAAAGTCTTCCATCTTGTGGGTCGTCTGCACCATGAGCCCGATCTTGTTCGGGAATCCCCCCGGGAAGCTCTCGATCAGCTCCCGCAAGTGCTCGAAGTCCGCTGACTGGACAATCGTCGCGTGCGAATTCCCCTTCGCGTCGTAGGTCCAGCCCATGATGCCGCGCACTTCCTTGTGCCCCGGGTCGCCCAGGATGAGCAGGTGCCAGCCGTCGCGGACGAATTTCTGCCCGTAGCGCTGCGCCCGCGTCACAATCGGGCATGTCGTGTCGATGACGTTCAGCCCCGTCTGTTCCAGTTCGCGGACGACACGCTCGCCGACCCCGTGCGCGGTAATTGCGACGCGGCCCTCTTTCACCTGCGCCGCCGTCGCCTCGCCGATGTCGCCCTCCAGGTCGTCAGGGCCCGGGAGCTGGTGCACACCACCGGCGCTCAGCCGGGAGACCACATGCGGGTTGTGGACGATCTCTCCGACGCTATAGACGGGCTGGTCAGGCGTCGCCTCGTCTTCCATCATCTGCACGGCACGGCGGACGCCCATGCAGAATCCCATTTCACTCGCGCGGACAATCTCTACCATTGGATGCTTGCTGTACCTCGCCCCCAGTATAGGAGCCCACATACTCGGGCGGTAACAGCGAAGCCACCGCGGCCCACATCTGTTCCGTGAGTTCGCTCACCTGCTCTTCAGTCGGTTTTCGGACCTGTTCGACCGCGATAGGCTCGCCAATCACCACCGTGAACGCAGGCCGCCGGAGCAGGTGGAGCGGGTTCCGCAGCAGTTGTGTCCCCGTAATCGCACACGGCAGCACGGGCGCCCCCGTCCTCAGGGCAATGAGCGCGGTGCCGCGGTGAAAGCTCCCCAGTTCCCGGCTGCTGCGCGTCCCCTCCGGAAACATGCCGATGGTCCACCCGGCGGAGAGCAGCCGCTCGGCCGCGATCAGCGCCCGGATGTCCGCTTCGAACCGTCGCACCGGGAAGGCTCCCCACGAACGGACGATGAAGTCCAACGGCCCTTTGAACAGCTCCACCTTCGCCATGAACCTGATGCGCCGTTTGAGCACGGCAGCGCCCAGGATGACCGGGTCGGCGATGTTGAGGTGATTCGCAACGACGATGACGGGGCCTTCGGTGGGCACGTTTTCGCGGCCCCTCACGCGCCAGCGGGTAAGCGACACCAGCAGGAACCGCAGCACTGACGTGAGCGACCAGTATAGGAATGGCGGCCACCAGTCGAAGTTCAATCGCATTCGATAACCTCAACGGCCTGCCGCACGACAGCCTCCGGGCTAATTTCGGTCGTGTCGATCACGATGGCGCCCTCGGGTTGTCGCAGCGCGCCGCGGGTGCTGTCGATGCGGTCGCGGCGGATGATATCTGTCGTCGCGGCCCGGGCATCCTGGCGCTGGCCCCAGGTGCCCGCCTGCGCGGCCCGGCGGTCGGCCCGCGTTTCGTCACTCGCGGTCAGGAAAAACTTCACCGGCGCGTCGGGCAACACCACGGTCCCGATGTCCCGGCCGACGACCACGCACGGATTGCGTAATGCGATCTCCCGCTGCAAAGCCACCATCACCTCGCGTACGCCCCCGATAGCGCTGTATTCGCTCACCGACGCTTCCACAGCAGCGTCGCGCAGTCGGCCCGTGACATCTTCATCCTCGATCCACACGCGTGTCTCATCCTGGCCTTCGATGCGAAGGTCTGCCCTCCGCGCGAGCTCGACGCACGCCGCCTCGTCGTCAGCCGGTACGCCTTCGCGCAGCGCAAGCAGAGTAAACGCCCGGTAGGTGACCCCGGTATCGAACAGCGTGTACCCGTAGCGCCGCGCGAGTGCCACGCCCAGGGTGGACTTGCCCGCAGCCGCGGTCCCGTCGATCGCGATCGGGTATTTCCCGCCATTCCCACGGCACGACATGGCCGCATCCTATCCGATGCGGGCGCTTCGGCCACGTCACTGCTCGCTGTCGCGGCTCCCGGCGGCCTTCGAAGTGTCGTAGAGCCGTCCCACTTCGTCGTCGCTCAGCTCCCGGACATCGCCTTCCGCCATCGGGCCAATGTGCAGTGGGCCAATCCGGATGCGTCGCAGTCTGAGCACGCGCCGCCCGAGGGCCTCCATCATGTGCCGGATCTCGCGCTTCTTCCCCTCGCGCAGGACCAGCCGCAGCCATGCCTCGTCCGGGACGCTACCTGGCGGCGCCACCACATCCGCGGAGTGCGCCCGCATCCGCTCGCCTTCCACGTCGATGCCGCGCACGAGCTTCCGGAGCGCCTGTTCCCCGGGGAGCCGGTCGACCCGCACCAGGTATTCCTTCTCGACTTCGTACCGCGGGTGTGTCAACAACTCTGTCAGATGCCCGTCGGTTGTCAGGAGGAGCAGGCCCTCCGACTCAATGTCGAGTCGGCCAACGGGGTGCAGGCCCTCACCGCCCCCCGGCACCAGGTCCAACACCGTCGGGCGCCCGTGGGTGTCGCGGGCTGTGCTCACCACACCTCGTGGTTTGAAGATCGCGAGATACCGGTAGTGCGACCGGATAACCGGCACGCCGTCGACCGTCACGTCATCCCGTTCCGGGTCGGCGCGGCTCCCCAGTTCGCGTACCACGGCCCCGTTCACGGTGACGCGCCCCGCCAGGATGAGCTCCTCGGCGCCTCGCCGCGAGCTTACACCAGCGTGCGACAGGATCTTCTGCAGCCGTTCAGCCGCCACGGCGTTTCCATGCCTTCACACGTCGGAGGCCGCGCGGCGCAAGCGGTGCAATGCCCACAATCGCAGTCCCGACGGCTGCGCCCAGCACAATCCACGCGATGGGTGACATCGTTCCCGGCGGATCACTGGTCCCGGGTGCGGCCGCTTCGTCGGCGAGCTCCTCGTCTGCGGCACTGTCATCCGCGGGCTCGACCGTCGACCCCGCCACCTGGCTGGTCGGAGTCGCGGCCGGCATGGGGGCGCCATCGTCCGTGGGTTCCCCGGGGAAGACATTTGGCTCGCCTGGTGCGGGATACAGGGTCAGCTGCCAGGGCCCGGGGTGACCGTCTTCGAACGCTCGCCCCAGCGTTTCCCCGGTGGGTGGCGCGGGCGGCTGCCCTGGCCCGTACGCATCGTTGTCGCCGTATGACATCGCATCAACCAGCGTACCGCTTGGTGCGAACAACAACACCGCGTCTCCCGGGTTTCGCAGTCCGTAGCCGATCCGGCCCGTGGCGACCCGCACGTGCGGCACGCCTCCCGGCACATCAGCTTCGGACGCCGCGATGATTCCACGTTCGCCGGGATAGATGATGAGCGACGGCAGCGAGACGCCACGTTGCCGGTCGGCGATCACCCATCCCGCCAGGTCAACGGGGTTATCGCTCACATTCAGCACCTCGACCCACTCGTTCAGGGTGTTCTCCTCGGGGGTGTCCGGGTCACTCATGACTTCCGAAAGCAGCAGCGGCCCGCCCTCGGGCGGCTCGCCGGCGACCACATCGACAGTCGTCCGCCCATCACCGTTCGCTGGTGGTGGCGGGCCCGTGTCTCCGTCGTCCGTCCCCGGCGGCGTGACGGTCCCTTCGCCCGCGGGCGGCGGCGTCTCGCCCGGTGTGGGCGTGCCTGTTGGCAACGTGCCCGGGGGCAGCGATGGTTGCGTTGGCTCAGGCGTCGCCGTTGGCGCGGGGGTCGGTGTTGCAGCGGTTGTCGTCACCATTGCCACGTCATCCCACGCTGCGGCCGTGTTCCCGGATGGCCGCAACATCAGACGTACCCGCGCGGACCGGGCATCCGAAGGCGCCTGGATGGCGCCTGTTGACAGGCCGGTCCACTGGCGCGAGCCTGTCGCCTCGGAATCGACCTGCGACAGCATTGAGCCGCTCCCGTCCCTCGATGCGTACCACGACACCCGGACGAACAGCTCAGCGGAGCCGTATTCGACCCGTGCGTATGCGGACACCGTGTACCACCGTCCACCGGTCACCTGCGCCGGCTGATGGAGCCACTTCGTGGAGCTCGTGCCGGAAACGTGCTGCGCCGCCCAGTCGCCGTTGTACGCATCTGACGTGCGCGACAGCGTGCCTCCGTGGGATGCCCAGTGATTGGGACCGCTCCCATCACCTGCTTCGAAATTCCCGTTCCGCAGCAGCCCGCCAAACGCCGGTGGTGGCGTGGCCGTCGCGGTCGGCCGGGGTGTTGGCGTCGATGTTGGGCGCGGCGTCGGCGTGGCAGTTGGCGGTGGCGCCGCAGTTGGAGACGCAGTCGGAGGTGGCGGCCGCGGGGAGGGATTCCGCGGCGTCGGTGTCGCCGTGGGTGCCGGCCGCGGTGTGTTCGTCGGGGTCGGCGCCGCAGTGGTTGGTGTGGGCCACGGCGTGGCCGTCGCCGTCGCTGTTGGGACCGTCGTTGGGGTTGCGGTCGGGTCAGGCACGAACACGGGGGTGGGCGTTGGGGACGGTGTCGGTGTCG
>SKSF01000128.1 GCA_007118095.1 Dehalococcoidia bacterium | reverse complement strand
GGCAGGCCGGTGGCGAGCTCGGGCTCGATCTCGCTCAGGTCGCGGTTGAACTTGAGCAGGCCGTCGTTGGTGTTGGTGGTAATCGACGTGTTGTACGGGAAGGTGTCGAAGTGGAAGTCGAGGCTTCGCGGGTTCCCACCGGTCGGACGGACGAAGGTGCCGCCGGTCTGGATCTCCGAGGGGTCGCTATCGGGCGTTGGTGCCCCGTTGCCATTGCCGTTTCCGTTGCCGTTCGCCGAGTCGCCTTGCGCATCGACTTCGTCGTCGTCGTTGCCGCAGCCGACGAGGGCGATGCCGGCAGCGCCGGCGCCAATTGTCCCGCCGGCCTGTAGCGCGCGGCGGCGTGAAAAGCGGCGGTTTCCGTCGAGGCGTTTCCAGTAGCTGGTGTGTTCGTGGCGCATGAGTCCCTCCTCGCCTGTTGCTGCCTGACTCGCCCGCGGAGCGGGCGGCGAACTGGACAGGGTGTCCGTCCGCCGGAGAGTATTCATATAGGCACAGTTTGTCAACGAGATAAACCGAGGCGACTACGCGGCTACCACATGTCAGCCATGTCCAGTGTCATTGTTTCGTGGGGCCGGCGCGGCGGCAGGGGTCCGCGCCGGCCACCGTGCGGCCCGAGATTATGCATCCTCGAGCCAGAGGTCGCGGATGCGACCGTTGTAGAGGTCCTGGGAGTGGAACCACCCGCGCACGCGTGAGCCGGTGAATCCATGGACGTGGGTGGTGTAGAGGAAGGCCATGGGGAAGTCGAGGACAATGGCTTCCTGGCATTCACGGACGAGTTCTGTGCGGGCATCTATGTCGAGCTCGCGCGCCTGGGCATCGATCATGTCCCAGATTTCGGGGTTGTAGTGCCGGAAGAAGGTGGCATTGCGGCCGAAGTAGGCCGCAAGATTTTCGTCGGGGTCCGGGTTGTTGAGCGGGGTGTGGCTCGAGAAGGTGTAGTCGTACTCATAGGTCACGTTGTAGTACGACGCCAGTTCCATCGGGCTCAGGCTAATGTTGGCGCCGATTTCGGCCAGGTGCGCCTGGTGCATCTCGGCGAGGAGGTCGACTTCGGGGTCGGTCGCCGCCCAGATAAGGTCGCCTTCGATAGTCGGGTTCCCGGCCTCTTCGAGGAGGGCGTTGGCCGCGGACAGGTCGAATTCGCTCCCGGGGACGTGCTCCTGCAGCGCCCACTGCTCGTACATTGGCAGGATGGGGCCATAGGTGAGGATGCCGTCGCCGTTGTAGACGAGGTCGAGCAGTTCCTGTGCGTCGCATGCTTGCACGATGGCCTGGCGGACGCGGATGTCGTCGAAGGGTGCGCGGTACGGCTGATCCTCGGTGGTGGGCTGCATGCGGAACTGGCGCCAGAACTGGCTGGGCCAGAAGTCGTAATTCGCATCGGGCCGGGCGTCCTGTGTGCGCTCGAAGGTGGCTTCGCCGAGGAGGACGGCGTCGAGCTGGCCGTCGGAGAACTGGGTTGCGCGGGTGTCCTGGTTCGGAGCAACGGCAAGTGAGAAGCCATCGATATAGGGGAGCTGGTTTCCGTTTTCATCCTCGTCCCAGTAGTTGGGGTTGCGGGTGAACTCGGCGCCGATGTCTTCCTGCCAGGATTCGAGGATGAAGGGGCCGGTGCCGACGGCGTGCTCGGTGAGGTCGCCGTATTCTTCGACGGCCTCGCGGTTGGCCATGAGGGTCCAGGGGCTGGCGATGTAGCTCAGCATGGGTGCGTAGGGCTCGGAGGTGGTGGCGACGATGGTGCGCTCGTCGGTTGCCTCCCAGCTTTCGACATGCCCCAGGAAGAAGTAGGCATGCTGATAGGTGCCGGGGTCGTCGGTCATCTGGCGTTCGAGGCTGTAGACGGCGTCTTCAGCTGTGAATTCGCGGCCGTTGACTGGCGCGATGTCCTGCCATGTCACGCCTGGCCGCAGGGTAAATACCCACGTCAGTTCGTCGGGGTTCTCGGGGAGCGACTCCGCGAGTTCGGGCTCGATTTCGCTGAGGTCGCGATTGAAGCGCAGCAGGCCTTCGTTGGTATTGGTGGTGATCCACGTGTTCCAGGGGAAGGTGTCGAAGTGGAAGTCGAGGCTCCGGGGGTTGTCGTTCATGACCCAGCGGAACTGGCCACCGGTCTGCACGTCCGAGGGGTCGTCGTCGGGAGCCGGTTGGGCATCGTCGCTGTCATCGGCAGGGGTCGGTTGTGCGGCGGCGTCGTCATCGTCGTTTCCACAGCCGACGAGGGCGAACCCGGCGGCGCCGGCGCCAAGTGTCCCGCCGGCCTGCAGAGCGCGGCGGCGTGAGAAGCGGCGGATGCCGCCGGGGCGTTTCCAGTAGCTGGTGTGTTCGTAGCGCATGGTTCCCTCCTCGCCTTGTCTTGCGTTGCGAAGCGGACGCCACCGGTAGCGGTGTCCGGCCTCGGGAGCAGACTATGTTGATAGAGATGGTCTGTCAATTCGATAGAGCTGGATAATTCGTGGCACGTCGACCGCGGGATGAGGAGCGGTGTCCGGACGTCGCGAAGGACACGTTGGGGGACACGCCGCGTCACAATGGCGGCCTGGGCTACGGGTCCAGGTAGTACGCGAGGGGGTGGCAGGGCGCCGTCAGAGGGTACCGGTGGGGTCGAGTCCGTAGGTGGTGTAGGTGAATTCGGGGGGGCGCTCGGCGTAGATGGTGCTGTACCAGGATTCGGAGATGGTGCGGAGGGCCGTGGGGAAGTGGGTGCGGATGTGGGCGTCGCTGTTTTCGGGGCCCAGGTAGCGGCGGACGAAGGATTCCATCATGCCGGAGAGGACAGTGGCGAGCATGCCGGCGTCGGCCTGGGGGATGCGGTTGGTATCGATGAGCCGCTGGAGGCGCTGCTCGATGCGAGATTCGAACCGGTCGCGGAAGGTGCGGTAGGTTTCGCCGACGGTTTCGTCGATGAGAGAGAGGGCGAACCACTGGGCGAGGACGTGGCGGTCGCGGGCCCAGGCCTGCATGTAGCGGGCGTTGCTTTCGACGATGCGGGCGTACTCATGGTCGTGGGCGGGGCGCTGGCCGGCGGTTTCGTAGAGGGATTCGATGACGCGTGCCATGACGCTGGTGAAGGCATCAAGTTTGTTCGAGAAGTAGACATAGAAGGTGGCGCGGACGACGCCGGCGTGTTTGCAGATGTCGCCGACGGTGACGGGGTGGTAGCCGTGGGCTTCGACGAGGTCGTAGGTAGCGCGAAGGATGGCTTCGCGGCCGCCGGTAGCCTGGCTGTCTTCGGGTGGACTGTTTCCCCGGGCTGTCCGTGCCATAGGGGGCGATGCCTCCTGGGAGGTTTGATGGTGTGCGGCGGGGGCGTCGCGCCAGTGTACAAGGGCTGTGGCCGCGTTGGATTGTTCAGCATTTCACATGGAATTCATCTGAGCGGGGCGGGTGAGCGCAACGCGGGGTCTATACTTTTCGCACCCTGTTGTAGAAGCGGCACTTTATGCGCAGCGTCTTCCTTGTTACACGCCACCAGGATCTCTCCGACATGGCCCCGGGGCTGGAGGAGGCGGGGTTAGGCGCGGAACCGCTGACGCCGGAACGGCTGGCACCGGTGGCTGACAGCCGGCAGCCGGACGCTGTGGTACTGGACATGCGTGACCTGCCACCGACGGCGTTCACGCTGCTGCTGGATGAGTTTTCGGAACGGCGGGTGGTGGTGGTGTGTGCGCTGGAGGCGGAGCAGCTCGACCGGATCCGGGTGGGCCTGGCGGTGGACGACTTCCTGGTGTTGCCGGCGCCGGCGCGTGAGCTTGGGCGGCGGATCGAGCGTGCGCTCTGGCGGGTCCATGGCATTGACAGCGAGAACCTGGTGACGGTGGGGGACCTGGAGATTGACCTGTCGAACTACCGCGTGACGGTGGCCGGTGACCCGGTGGTGCTGACGTTCAAGGAGTTCGAGCTGCTGCGGTTCATGGCAATGAACTCGGGCAGGGTGTTTACGCGCGAGCAGCTTCTCAACCGGGTGTGGGGCTATGACTACTTCGGCGGGGCGCGGACGGTGGACGTCCATGTGCGGCGGATCCGCTCGAAGATCGAAGTGCACGACACGGTGAACATCGAAACCGTGCGGAATGTGGGCTACCGGCTGGTCTCGACGCCGCCGCCCGCCGGGCGGTTGACCGGGCAACGCCCCTAGCACTAATGTTCTAACGCAAGCGACTGGCGAGTGATGGTGCGGGCATCGCGGCGCCGCGTCTTTCGTCGTATGCTGACGCCCGCGTCACGGAGAGGAGGCTCGGCGGTTGCGTTCGTACCGGTTTATTCACGCGGCGGACCTGCACCTGGACAGCCCGTTCCGGGGGATGGTGGAAGACGCACCGCAGTTTGCTTCGACGCTGCGGGACGCCACGTTCGACACGTACGAGGCGATCATCGAGCTGTGCATTGCGGAGCGGGCAGACGCGCTGCTGGTTGCCGGGGATATCTATGACGGGGCGGACCGGAGTTTGCGGGCGCAGCTCCGGTTTATCGAGGGGTTGCGGCGGCTGGACGAGGCGGGCATCCGCGCGTTCATTTGCCACGGGAATCATGACCCGCTGGATGGGTGGGAGGCGCAGCTCACGTTCCCGGGGAATGTGGTGCAGTTTGGGTCCTCGGTGAGCGCCGAACCGGTGAACACGAGTGACCCGGGCAGCCCGCTCGTCTACGGGATGAGCTACCCGACACGCGAGGTACGGGAGAACCTGGTGCCGCTGTTTCCGCAGCCGGAACCTGGGCGGTTTTGCATCGGGCTGTTGCACGCGAATGTGGGGGCGAACACGGGGCATGAGCCCTACGCGCCCTGCTCGCTGGCGGACCTGGAGCAGAGCGGGATGGATTACTGGGCACTGGGGCATGTCCACACGCGGGCGGTGCTGCGCGACCGGCATCCAACAGTCGTGTACCCGGGGAACCCGCAGGGGCGGCATGTGAACGAAGCGGGCGCGCGCGGGGTGTACGTGGTGGATGTGGACGGCCAGGGGGCGCCGCGCCTGGAGTTCCGGGCAGTGGACCGGGTGCGGTGGGAACGCGTCTCGCTCGCAATCGATGAGCTCGAGAACGAACAGGACCTGCTGGACGCGGCGGAGCGGCGGTTGCTCGAAACACGAGACGACGCCGGGGGACGGCCGCTGGTGTACCGCCTCCGGCTGGACGGCCGCGGCGCTTTGCACGCGTCGCTTTCGCGGGACGGTTTCCTGCGGGATGTGCAGGACCAGCTGAATGATCGGCTGGCAAACGGGAACGCGTTTGCGTTCTGCGAGCGCATCGACGATGAGACAAGCCCGGACGTGGACCGGGAGGAGCTCCGGGCGTCGCAGGACCTGCTGGGCGACATCGTGCGCATGGCCGACGACCTGGTGGAGGACGAGGAGGCGCTGGAGGAACTGCGCGGGGAGCTCCGCGTGCTTTTCGAACATCAGCGCGCACGGCGATACCTGAGCGACCGGGCGGTCGACCAGGACGATGTGCGGGCGTTCCTCCGCGAGGCGGAGCGGCTCCTGGTCGACGAGCTCTATGACGCGGGAGGGCGGTAGGGGGTATGCGGATCGAGCGGCTGCACGTGGAGGGCTTTGGGCACTATTCGGACCGGGAGTTTGGCGAGTTCGACAAGGGACTGGTGCTGGTCCGGGGTGACAACGAGGCGGGGAAGAGCACGCTGCTGGCGTTCACCCGGACGGTGCTCTTCGGGTTTCCAACACGGCTAGGGCACAAGCATTACCCGGCGCTGCGTGGTGGCCGGCACGGGGGCAGCATCGACCTCCGGCTGGATGACGGGCGGGGGTTCCGGGCGGAACGCGTCGAAGGGAAGGGACGAGGCCACTTCCAGCTTTTCGCGGAAGACGGGAATGTGCTGAACGAAGAGCGGTTCAAGGCGCTGCTAGGAAACAACTCGGAACAGGTATTCACGTCGGCGTTTACGTTCGACCTGGACGACCTGCCCACGATCGAAGAGGACGGCGCGGACCTTGGCGGGCTGCTCTATGGCGTAAGCATGGGGGCGGAACGGCTGCCGCAGGTGGTGAAGCGCATCGATGAGCAGGCAAGCCAGATTTTCGCGCCGCGCGGGCGGACGCACCGGGTGGCGCAGGCGCTGAGCAAGCTGGAGGTCGTTGAGTCGCACCTGCGGGAGGTGGCAGACCAGGCGGACCAGTACCGTTCGCTGCAACAGCGGCAGGCAGACCTTGCGGCTGAACTGGGACGAATCGGCGAGACGGTGCGGCAACTGGGGCGGCAGGTGCAGGAGCGGGAGCGGCAGCAGGCAGCGTGGAAGGACTGGACGCAGTTGCGTGTGCTCGATGAGCGACTCGCCAGCATGGAAGACACCGCCGGCTTCCCGGAGGACGGGTTGTCGCGGCTCGAACGGGCGGAGGAGCAGGCGCGTACGGCCCAGCTCGAGCTGGACGATGCGCAACGGGACCTGGAGGAGGCGGAAGCGGCCGCTGATAAGCCAGTGGATCACGCCGTGTTGCTCCAGCACGCGGAGGGCATCGAGCGGCTGCGACGGGGACGGGACGCTGTGGAGGCGTCGTTGCGCGACCTGCCAAAGCGACAGGCGGAGCTCGACGGGATCGAGCGCGAACTCGAAAAGCTGCTGGGGGAGCTGGGGAGTGACTGGGACGAGGAGCGCCTGGGGGCGTTCGACCTTTCTATCCGGCGGCGGGACGCGATCGAGCAATGGCGGAAGCGGATCGAGGACCGGCGACAGGCGGAGCGGGACGCCGAGCGCGAGGTAACGCGGGCGCGGGAAGCGGGTGAGGAAGCGGCGCGGGCGCAGGGGGAAGCTGCCGAGAACGCGGAAGCCCTTGCTGACGCACCGACGCGGGCCGACATCGAGGCGCGCCGGGACCTGCTGCGCCAGACCCGGCGCACCCGGCAGAAGTACGATGTGGCCAACCAGCGCGCGCACGATCTGGAGGCACAGCAGCGCGGATTGCCGGCTGGCGACACCGGAGAGGCGGCCGCGCCGGACCGCCGGATGGCCGCACTGCCGGGCGTGATTGGCGCCCTCCTGCTTGTGGGGTCGATGGTTGCGGCCGGGGCGGAAGAGATGGCGGTCGCGCTGGTGCTGGGCGTGGCGGGCGCGGTCGGCGTCACCGTCGGGATTGTGACCTGGATGAACGGCCAGCGGGCGGCCGTTGCCTCCCCGGGGGTTGAAGAGGGGCGGCGGCTCGACGGGCTCATCGCGGAAGCGAGGGAGGCTGCGGGGAACGCGGAGCAGGAGCTGCGGACGCTGGTTGCCCGGCTCGGCGGTGACGCACAGGCGACGCTGCCCGATGACGCGGCGATCGACGGTATGGAGGCGGCGCTTGAGCGCGACCGGGACCGCGTGGACGAGCGCGAGCAGGCTGACAACGGCTTGCGGGAGGCGAACCGCGCGCTGGAACGGGCCGGGGCCAAACTCGAGGACGCCGAGCGGGTCTTGCAGGAGGCTCACACAGCGACGAGCGAGGCAGAGCAGGGCTGGGAAGCGTGGCTGGTCTCGGAGCGAATTCCCGCGGGGCTGGCGCCTGACACCGCGATGCAGCTCATTGGGCGGGTGGAGGTTGCGAAGGCCAAGGCGCACGAAGTCGCCCAGACACGGAACCGGGTGCGGGCGATCGAGGAAGATATCGCAGCATACTGCGAGCGCGTGCGGGCGCCGGCACGGGAAGCGGGTATCGACCTTTCGCATGCGGACCAGCAGGCGACGGTGGAAGTGGCGGACCGGCTGATCCGGGATTTCGACGCGGCGCGGGAGCAGCACCGGGAACGTGAAGAGGCGCGGGCGCGCGTCGCCGAACGGATGCGCGCGCAGGAAGGTGCGGAACAGCGGCTGACCACCGCGAGGCGGGAGCTCCAGGGGTTGCTCGAGGCGGGAGGAGCGGAAACAGCCGAGGACTTCCGGCGGCGGGCGGCTGTGCACCAGGATCGGCACGACCTGGAGGCGCAACGGCACGAGTGCGACCTTCGACTGCGGCAAATCTGCGGACCCGACCCCGATGCACTGGCGGAGCTGGAGGAGGCGCTCGAGGCGACGTCGCTGGAGGCGATCGAAGAGGACCTGGAGCGCCTGCGGGAAGAGGTGGACGCGGCGACGGAACGGCGCGAAGCGTTGCTGACGGAACAGGGGCACGTGGAGTCGGAGCTATCGCGGCTGCACGATGACACGACGGCGTCGCAGGCGCGGGCGGAGCGGGCGGCGCTGGTGAGCGAGCTCGATGCCGCTGCGGCGGAATGGGGATCGCTGACGGTGGCGCGGCAGCTTCTGCGGCGGGTGCGGGAGCGGTATGAGCAGGAGCGACAGCCGGCGGTCATCCAGCACGCTTCCGAGTTCTTCCGGACGATCACGGGGGGGCGGTACGAGCGGCTGTTCCAGCCGCTGGGGGAGTCGACGCTGACGGTGGTCGACCACGACGGGTCGCAGAAGACACCTGAGGAGCTGAGCCGGGGGACGCGGGAGCAGCTCTACCTGGCGCTGCGGTTCGGGGCAGTGACGGAGGCGACGCGGCACACGGAGCGGTTGCCGGTGATCGTGGACGAGGTGCTGGTGAACTTCGACCCGGACCGTGCGCTGCGCGCCGCCGAAGGCTTCGCGCAGCTCGCGCAGGAGACGCAGGTCATCGTGTTCACGTGTCACCCGTGGGTGGCGGAGGTGTTCCAGGAAGCGCAGCCGAACCTGCAGACGATTTCGCTGGACTAGACCCGGGGGCCGCTGCCTGGTGGCGACGGTCGTGGGGGAGCGCACACGCCGCCAATAGCATGGGCAGCGGCAGCAGATAGATACCGATGCTGAGCCCGGTCAGCCATGTGAGGTATGCAAGGCCAGCTACGCCGACCCGCCGTACTGCCAGCCCCAGGGCTCTCCACTCACGCGCTGCCCGCCAGAGCAGGGCCGTCCCCGTGACGCAGGCACGAAGTACAGCAAACGAACCGAGCGCGAGGGTGCCGGGATCATGGCGCGAGCTTGCCAGAACGGAGCCACATCAGCCTGTGATCTCGCAGGGCTGCGAGATCATTGAGCGGCGTCGTGCTGGCGCCAGGCGGCGAGGGCGTCTTCCATGGCCATGAACTCGGCGCCCTGTTCGAGGAGCGAGGTGATGAGTCGTTCGAGGGCCATCATCCGGTGGCCGCGGCCGATGACATGGGGGTGAAAAGTGTAGGTGAGGATGCCGAAGTCCTGGATGCGCGTCACATAGGTGAAGTCATCGACCCAGTTCTGGAGGACGGCGCTGGCGTTCATCAACCCCTGCTGGAGGCCAGTGGGACTGCGCATGTATTCGAAGTGGGGGTAGTCGTCGAGGGTCCAGCTGACGGGCATTTCGACGAGGGAAGTCGCCTCGCCGGGGTCGCCCGGCTCTTCGAGCGGGTAGCTGCCACCCTGGTGGACGAAGTAGCAGTTGTAGTCGTCGCCCATCATGCTGCTGTCGTATTCGAAGCCGTGCTCCAGGAGAAGTTCGACGGAATCCGGCCCGAGGTCCCAGGAGGGCGAGCGATAACCACGCGCGCGGCTGCCTGTGAGCTTTTCGATTGCTTCGTTTCCGCGGATGAGTTCCTCTTCTTCGCGGTCGCGGCCGAGGGTGGAGGGGACGCGGTGGGTCCAGCCGTGGTGGGCGATCTCGTGGCCGGCATCGACGACCTGGCGGACGCAGCCGGGGTAGGTTTCGATGGTGTGGCCGGGGGTGAAGAACGTGGCGCGGATGTTATAGCGCTCGAGGAGGGCGAGGATGCGGGGGATGGCGACGACGCCGAAGTCGCCACGCGACAGGGCAGTCGGTGTGTCCATGCCGCGGGCGATGAAGAGCGCGGTGTTGTCGTGGTCGAAGGTGAGGCAGGCGATGTGGCGCTTCATGGCGCACCTCGTTATGGCGTTGTCGGGTCCCAGCTGCAGATGGCCCTGCGCTGCATTGCCATGAGGGGCGGGTTCTTTCCGGTGGCCTCGCGTTGCTCGTCGAACCACTGGCGGAGGCGGCCGGCTTTGGGTGAGTCTTCTTCGCGGAGGTGGCAGCGGTTTCGAAGCATGGCAAAGGCTTCTTCGGGGTCGAGGCCGTCGGCCCAGTTAGGGTGCATGGGTACGTCCTGGACGTCGAGCTTGATGCCACGGGCTTCCATGAGCTCCGTGAACTCGTCCAGGGCGGGCAGGCGGCTCATGGGCTCGTGATGGGCGGCGTACCAGGCGTCTCCAGGCGGGAGGCTGCCGGCCTCGTCGCCGATAAGGACGACGCAGCGGCGCCGAGCCTGCGCTTCCATCCCCTTGAGGAAGGGGACGATGTCGGTCACAAAGTAGAGGACGTGGGCCGAGAAGACGACATCGACGTCCCCGCCAACGTTTTCGACGGGCCAGGGGGCGGCGGGCAGGACTTTGATGTTGTCGAGGCTGCGTTCGCGGGCGGCTTCTCGGAGGGCTTCGGTCATGCCGCTGGAGCTATCGTTGCAGAGGACGGTACCGGCGCGGGTGGCGAGATGGGCAGCGAAACGGCCAGCGCCGCATCCGACATCGAGCCAGGTTTCGCCTTCCTGCACGAGCTCCACGACGGCCTCGATATCGGGGGTGAGGTCGCCGGGTGCGAACAGGCTGGCGAGCGGGGCCCAGCGGTCGTAGCGGGGCTGGAATTCGCGCACGCGCGCTTCCTGCGACTGCTGGAGTTCGACGATGCCGCGCCAGCGGGCGGCCAGCCGGGTAACCTCTGCTTCATCGACCAAGGGACACTCTCCGCAACCGGGGTTCGCGCGGGCCAGGCGGCCGCGCCGGTTCTCCATTGTGCCGACCGCCCGGCTTGCTGTCGCGACTGTGCATGGTCAGGCGTTGAGTTTTTCGGCGAGGAAGCTGTCGATGCGCTGGTTTGCCTCCTGGCCGATGGGGACGGGGAAGCCATTGAAGCCGTGGACACCACCCGGGTAGACGGCGAGCTCGGCATCGTTGCCGGCGGCGGCCCAGCGGGCGTGCATGAAGAGGGTGTCATCGAGCAGCGGGTCGAGGGTGCCGACGGTGAAGAGCGCCGGGGGCATGTCGTGGAGGTGGGCGTAGAGGGGGGAGATCTCCGGATCCTGCCGGTCGCGGTCGCCGACGAAGCAGTCGTAGAACCACATCATGGTGGGGGTGCTGAGGACCAGGTTGCGTTCGCCCCAGTTGCGGACGCTTGGCGGCGGGGTGAGGTCGAAGACGCCGTAGACGAGGTTGGCGGCGCGGAAACCCGTATAGCCGTGGCGATCGCGCATGCGGAGGAGGGTGACGGCGGCGAGATGGCCGCCGGCGGATTCGCCACCGATGATCAGGCGGTCGGCGCCGAACTCGCTTTTCGCGTTCTCGACGAGCCAGCGCGCGGCTGCTTCGCAGTCGTCGGGGCCGGCGGGATAGGGGTGCTCGGGCGCGAGGCGGTAGTCGACGCTGACGACAGCGACGCCGAGGTGGTTGGCCAGGTGCCAGTTGCGGACGTCCTGGTGATGGGCACGGCCGAGCACCCAACCGCCGCCGTGGAGATGGAGATAGACACCGCGGACCTCGCCGGGCGGGACCATGACGCGGATGGTGACGTCGCCGCCGGGGCCGGGGATGGTGCGGTTCTCGGCTTCATCGACGGTCTGGACGGGGCCGAACGCGCCGCCGCCCTGTTCGCGGGCGTCGCGGGTGACCTGCGGCGGGATGGTGTAGGTGGGCGGAAGGTCGGCGAAGATGGCTTCGAGTTTTTCGTTGAACTCGCGGGTTTCGGGTGCGATTGCGTCGGGCGAGAAGGGATTAGTGGCCATGGCTTCCTCCGGTGCGGAAGCTTACGCAAATGGGGGCCGGACGTCAGCAGTTTGTGTTGAAGAGTGGTTCGGAACCCTCAACCCCCTGCCCCCTTCTCCCAACGCTTCGGGAGAAGGGGGTGATGGGTGGGCGGCAGGGGCTGCGGCTACTGTTCGAAACCGAGGCCCTGGCGGCGCATGCTGACGAAGCTGTTCTGACCGATCACGACGTGGTCGAAGACGTTGACACCGAGCAGTTCTCCGGCGGCGACGAGCTGTTTGGTGAACAGGCGGTCGTGGATGCTCGGTGTTGGGTCTCCGGAGGGATGGTTGTGGGCAACGATGAGGGCGGAGGCATCGAGGACGATGGGTTCGCGGAAGATGTCGCCGGGGCGGAGGTCCACGTTCGAAACGCTGCCGGTGACGACCGAGGCGGAGCCGATAAGGCGGTTCTTGGTGTCGAGTGCGAGCACAAGGACTTCTTCGCGGGTCTTGCCGAGCAGGCGGGGGCCGAGCAATTGGTGGACGGCTTCGGGTGAGTCCATGAGGGGACGGGATTCGGGGTCGAGTTCGCCGGCGCGGCGGCCCAGCTCCACGGCGGCGGCAACCTGAGCGGCTTTCGCGGGCCCAAGGCCGCGGATGCGTTGCAGGATGCGGACGTCGGCACGGACGAGGCCTCCGAGCCCACCGCTTTCTTCGAGCAGGCGGCGGGAGAGGTCGACGACGTGTTCGCCGCGGGTCCCGGAGCCCAGGACGATGGCGATGAGCTCGGCATCGCTCAGGGTGGCGGGGCCGTGTGCGACGAGCCGCTCCCGGGGACGCTCGTCGGCGGCATGCTCGCGCATGGTGCGGTAGGGGGCGCCTTCGGTCATCGACGGTGCAGCTTACCGGGTCGGAGAGGGAGACGGGAGAGGAGGGGGAAGGTTGGAGGTTGGAGGTTGGAGGTTGGAGGTGGGAGATGGGAGAGGGACGGCGGTGGTGACGAAGGCGTGGGTGTCGTGGGAAGGTGTGACGCTGGTGTACGGGGCCGTGGGGTTCGCAGGGGAGATCGAGGGTGGCGACGTGGCCGTCTTCGAGCCGGACGAGGGAGACTGGGTCAGGCGTTGCGCAGGAGGGCGAAGACGAAGGAGGCGGCGAGGAAGAGGGCGCTGGTGCCGAGCATGACCCAGCGGGTGTAGATATGGCGCATCGGTCCTCCTCAGGCGATATCGAAGCGTTCGGCGTTGATGTGGCGTGCGGGGACGCCGCGTGAGCGGATGTGTGGTTCGGCCAGGTCCATAAGACCGGGCGGGCCACAGACGAGGTAGCGGAGCGTTTTGTGTTCGTCGGGCGGAAGGAGCCGCTCGAGCGTTTCGGCATCGAGCATGCCGGAGGGGCCGTCCCAGCCCTCCGGAGGCGTGAAGGGGACGAGAATGAGTTCGAGGTTGAGCCGTCCGCGCAGGGCTTCGAGCTCGTCGCGGAAGGCCATGGTCTCGAGGGCGCCGGCGGCGTAGATAAGGGTGAAGGGGCGGGTGTCGCCGCGATCGGCGCAGGTGCGGAGCATGCTCATGATGGGGGTGATGCCGACGCCACCGGCTATGAAGACGGCGCCATCGGCAGCGTTGGCGTCGAGCGTGAAGGCGCCATACGGGCCGTCGACGAAGGCGGGGATGCCGGTGGGGGTTTCGCCGATGGTGTTCGTGTAGTCGCCGAGCTCCTTGATGGTGAAGCCGATCATGCCCGGGTTTTCGGCGCTGGAGGAGATGGAGAAGGGGTGCTGTTCGAGGGAATAGGGGTTGTGGCCCAGGGTGAGCCAGCAGAACTGGCCCGGCTGGAAGCGCAGGCCTTCGTGGCGCTCGGGGACGAGCCAGACGGTCCAGGAGTTGCCGCGCTCTTTGGTGACTTCTTCGACCCGGTAGGGGCGTTTGGCCATGAGCCAGGGGCGGACGAGGCGGGTGTGGACGAGCAGGCCCATGGCGCCGAGGGTGAGGCCGGCCCAGACGGCCTGCTTCCAGAGGTCGTCGACGTAGAAGCCGACGCGGAGGACATGGACGAGGCCGACGAAGATGATGAAGAAGGCGAGGACGGCGTGGGCGGTCCGCCACCATTCGTAGGGGATGCCGAAGTTTGTCCGCCAGAGGGTGGAGCCGATGAGGATGACGAGGGCACCCATGACAGCCCAGAGGGCGCCGGCGCGGAGGAATTCGTCGAAGCCCAGGAAGGGGTGGAGGTAGTCGAGGTATTGAGTATCGACGAGGAAGAGGATAAGCGGGTGGGCGAGGATGAAGGCAAAGGCGACGAGGCCGGCCTGGCGGTGGAACTGCATGAGGGTATCGAGCCCGAAGGTGGGCGCGATCCACTTGAAGCGGGCTGTGAGGGCGAACTGGAGCCACATCATGGCGAGGCCAACGAAGCCGAGCGCAACGGCGAATTCGAGCCAGAGGCCGCGGCCGGGCGGAACGTCACCCGCAGCGGCGATGGCGAGGGGCGCCACGACGATGACGATGTAAATTCCCAACCAGGCGGCGGTTTCGCGCCCGCTGTTGCGCATGTGGCCTCCGTGCCCGGGATGTTGCCAGCCTGTGAGCATACCGTGCCAGCGGACCGTGCTAGATGCGATGGACGGGTGGGGCAGAAATTGGAGGTGGAAGGTCGGTGATCGGTGGTGGGACGTGGACGTGGACGTGCCCTGCCACCAGGCCATCAGTCTTCGGGGGTGACGTGGACGGTTGCAGTCAGGAAGCCGTGGAGGTCGTGGAAGCGTGTAACGCCGGTGTTCTGCCCGCGGGGCTGGAAGGGGAGCTCGAGGGTGGTGACGTCGCCGTCTTCGAGCCACGCGAGGGAGACGCGGGTGTCCTCGGGCCATTCTTCGGGCTGGCCGTCCCCAAACTCGAGAGCTGGTTCACTGGCAGAGGCGTGGGCGACGGTTACGACGTACATATCGCGGCTGGCCGTGGTGCAGATGGGGGTACAGCCGCGCATGTAGTTGTCGAAGGGCAAGCCGTGTTCGAGCTCTCGGGGCGGAAAGGCGTAGTCGAACCATTCATCGCGGGCGTTGTCCAGGTGCTCCGGCTGGCGCGCTTCTGTTTGGAGTTCGATGTCTCCGTTTGCGAGCGTCGCGTCAACGCGCCACTCGGCGCCTCCGGTGTCGTCGCCGGGGCCGGCCAGGTACTGCATCTCGAGGGCTTCGTCGCCGGTCCAGCGGGTAGCGTTGAGCCAGGAGCCTTCGAATTCGCCCCATTCGGCCGGTGGCTCCAGTGCGGCGGCGACGCTGTGTTCGTGCACGGCCAGGGCTTCGCGGTCGAAGATTTGGAGGTCGTTTGCGGGCTGGATGAGCAGGTACCGGCCACCAGGTGACCATTCGAGGATGGGGCTGGTTTCGAGGTTCCCGAGCGGGACCTCGGCCGGGACGTCACGGAGAATCTCGCCGGAGGTATCGACTTCGTAGACGTGATCGATGCTGAACAGGTAGAGCAGCTCTTCGCCAGGGCCCCAGGCGAGGGCGGTGACAAAGCTGTCCAGTTCGGAAACGCGGTGTTCGCCGATGTGCGTGTCGTAGACGTGGAGGCTGCTTGCGTCGGCGCCGGCGGGCAGCGTAGGGGCGGCGAGGTAGCGGCCGCCCGGTGTCCAGGAGAGGGCACCGAAGCTATCGGCATCGGCGAGGGTTTGTTCGTTTCCACCGTCGCCGTCGATGGTGCGGAGTTCCACGCGATCGGGTTGGGGGACGGCGGAGTCCCCTTCGGCCGGGCCGTT
>SKSF01000027.1 GCA_007118095.1 Dehalococcoidia bacterium | reverse complement strand
GGCTGGAGCGGTTCGAGGATGGTGATGCAGCGGGCGAAATCGTCGTGGCTGAAGGCCGCAATCGCCTCGGCAAGCGCGGGGACGACTTCGCCACCGGCGATCTTGCCGGCGGCAGCCCGCTCGCGTAGCTGGTCGATGAGTGTGCCCAGCCGGGCGTCGTCGCCAGCGGCCGCGTAGGCGAGTGCGCAGTGGACATCGGCGAACATCATGCCGGGGCGCTGGAAGGCCGTGGCCGCGAAGTCTCGGAGTTCGGCCCAGTCGCCGTCGAGTGCTTCGCCTGCCAGGTCCCGCCGCCAGAGCAGCGAAGCGGCGTCGGCGATGAGCCCGAGCGCTGTGGACGTGCTCGATCCGGGGCTGAGCTCCTGGCGGTAGAGGGTGTCGACCGTGTCCAGGCTGCCCTGGAGCAGTTCGAAGAGGGCGTGGTGCCACGCCAGGTGGCCGTGCATCTGCGCCTGGCGGTCGTAACCCTGGCGCCATTCGGCCAGGAAGCCCGCGCCCTCGTGAACGTCGCCGGTTTCGAAGGAGACGTGCGCCATGGTGTGCGCTGCGTGCCCGTTCCGCCATTCGAGCTGAAGCGACCTTTCGACGTGCTCGCGTGCCCGGTCGTGCAGGAAGCATTCGTTTTCGGCGAAGGCGAGCGTGGTGAGATACCACCAGTCGTCGCCATATGCGGGGGCCAGCGGCGCGAGAAGGTCGAGTTGCTCCTCGTTGCGCCCGGTGCTGCCGCCGAATCCGATGAGTCCGTAGACGCCGCTCGCCTGGGCGGTGACGAATGCATCGGTGGGGTAGTCCTGGACGTGCTCCTTGACGAGGGCGAGTGCCCGCATGGGCTGGCCTTCGATGGCGGTGGCGATGACCTCGATGTGCTGTTGTTCGCGGCGGGTTATGCCGGCGGCGAGTTCCCGGGCGCGGCGGGCCCCGGCGGTGGCTTCGCGCATGCGGCCCCGGAACTGGTTGAAGCGGGCGAGGGCCACATGGGCGAGCGCGAACCCTTCGTCGGCCGTGGCGGCCGCTTCCATGGCGGCTTCGTGGCCGGCGCCGCCCGAGAGGTAGCGGTCCATGCCGTCGTTGTAGTGCCGGGCGGCTGCGGGTGAGCTGGTGCCCAGTGCGTTGCCGTAGCGGTCGGTGGCGGCGGTCCCGGTGCCCATAACGTCCCTCGCGCGCTGTGTGCGCCGCAGTGTACGCCATAGGGCTTGCGTGCCGGAATTCAACGATCGTAGAATTCAACGAATGATGAATCAGCCAGTCCGACGCGGAGGCAGGCGCGGAGGGGCACCTTCGACCCGTGAGGACATCCTGCGCGCGGCGCGGGAAGTCTTCGCCGAAGAGAGCTATGAGGGCGCTTCGCTGCGCCGCATCGCAAGGCGCGCGGGCGTGGACCCGGCGCTCCTGATCCACTACTTCGACTCGAAAGAGGGCCTGTTCAGCGCGGCGATGGCCCTGCCGTTCGAGCCCGACGACCTGGCGCAGGCGGCGTTTGGCCCGGGGATGGACGGCGCCGGGGAGCGGCTGGCGGCGGCCTTTTTCGCGATGTGGGAAAGCGAAGAGTACGGGCAGCAGCTCCGTGGCGTGGTCCGCGCCGCTGTTTCGGACGAATCCGCGGCGGAACGCCTGCGTGGCTTTCTGCAAGCGGAGATGTTGCCGCTTGCGGGCGACTATCTGCCGGTCGATCGCTCGCGCTACCGGATGGCGCTGGCGGGTTCGCACCTGGTGGGGCTGGCGTTCGCCCGCTACATCCTGGGGGTCGAGCCACTGGCGTCCCTGCCGCGCGAAGACCTGGTGCGGTGGGTGGGGCCCGTGCTGCAGCAATACCTGGCGGGCGACCTGGCGTCGCCGGCCGATGAGGAGGACTGATATGGCTGCAAACGATGAGCCGGCGGTGCGCACCCGGGAATTGCGGGTTGAACGCGGGGGGAACCTCGTCCTGCCGAGGCTGGACCTCGAGATCCCACGCGGCGGGGTCACCGGCCTCCTGGGGCCAAGCGGCTGCGGGAAGTCGACCCTGATGCGGGCGATTGTCGGGGTGCAGCGCTTGGCCGGGGGCGAGGTGGAGGTGCTGGGGCTTCCCGCGGGGTCGCCCGCGCTGCGCAGCCGGGTCGGGTATGTGACGCAGGCGCCGTCGGTGTATGGCGACCTGAGCGTGCGGGAGAACCTGGCCTTCTTCGGCCGAGTGCTGGGCGCCGGGCCGGGGGCTGTTGACGAGGCGATGGCGGCCGTCTCGCTCGAAGCCTACGCCGACCGGCGCGCGATGCAGCTCTCAGGCGGGCAGTTCGCGCGCGTGTCGCTGGCGGTGGCCCTCTTGAACGAGCCCGAACTGCTGGTGCTCGACGAGCCGACCGTGGGGCTCGACCCGGTGCTGCGCGGCGAGCTCTGGGACATGTTCCACCGGCTCGGTGCGGCTGGCACGACGCTGCTGGTTTCGAGCCATGTGATGGACGAAGCGATGCGGTGCGATGAGCTCCTGCTCATGCGAGAAGGCCGCGTGATCGCGCAGGAGCCGCCGGGTGCGCTCCTGGAACGCACCGGCGCGAAAGACGTGGAGGGCGCCTTCATGGCCCTCGTCGAGGAACCTTCGGAGGTGGCGTGATGCACGTGTCGTTGACGATGGCGACGGCGGTCCGCGTGTTCCACCAGCTGCGGCGCGACCCGCGCACGGTGGGATTGCTGGTGCTCGTCCCGGCGGTGCTGATGGTGCTGCTGCGGTGGGTGTTCGAAGGGCGGCAAGAGGTGTTCCAGCAGGTGGGGGTGCCGCTGCTCGGGATCTTCCCGCTGGTGTCCATGTTCCTGGTGACGTCAATAACGATGCTGCGCGAGCGCACGACCGGCACGCTCGAACGGCTGATGACCATGCCCATCGGCCGGGGTGACCTGCTGGCGGGGTACGCGCTGGCGTTCGCCGCCGTTGCGGCGGTGCAGGTGGTGTTTGTGGCGGCGATCGCCTTCTGGTTGCTCGGGCTCGAAGCGGAGGGGCCGGCATGGGGCATTGTGGCGCTGGCGACGCTGAACGCGGTGCTGGGGATGGCGCTGGGATTGTTCGTTAGCGCGTTCGCACGGACTGAATTCCAGGCAGTCCAGTTCATGCCCGGGTTTATCATCCCGCAGCTCCTGCTCTGCGGGCTCCTGGCGCCGCGGGAGTCGATGGCGACGGTGCTCGAATGGTTCGCCGTTCTCTTGCCGATGACGTACGCCTACGACGCGCTGGTGGAGGTTGCCGCGGGGAGCGGCGCTTCGTTCGAGCTGGTGCGGGACACGGGGCTGGTGCTCGCCTTTACCGTCGTCGCGCTTGCGGCAGGCGCGGCGACGCTTCCACGCCGCACGGCATAGACGGGCTTTAACAGGATCTGCCGCGCAGTTAACCCCCGGACGACATTCCTGGTAGACGCTACGTCACGTGTTCGGCACGTTGGGTCTCGTGAGAGGAACGGGCGCCAGCCGTGGATGACGTTCTCCGTGCCATCATTCTCGGCTTTGTCCAGGGCACTACCGAGTTCCTCCCGATTAGCAGCTCCGGGCACCTCATGCTGTTCCCCTGGGTCCTCGGGTGGGACCAGCAGTCGCTTGCGTTCGATGTCGCGCTGCATGTGGGGACGCTGCTTGCGGTGCTCGCGTATTACCATCGCGACTTCGCGCGGCTCGCGGCGGCCTTCCTGGCGGGAGTCCGGGAGCGCCGGTTCAACGGCGAAACCGACCGGATGATGTCGCTGATGGTCATTGTTGGCACCGTCCCGGCGGGGGTCCTGGGGTTTCTCTTCGAATCACGCATCGAAGAGGTGAACGAGCGGCCAGCGGTGATTGGCGGGTTTCTCATCTTTACCGGGGTGCTGCTGGTGGCGGCACAGTTTGGGCGTGGGCAGCGGAAGGCGGAGGCGCTCAGTACCCGCGATGCGATCTTTATCGGGTTTGGCCAGGCGCTGGCGCTGATCCCCGGGATTTCCCGCGCGGGGGCGACGATAACGGCGGGCATTTTCCGCGGGCTGCGCCCGGACGAGGCGGCACGCTTTTCGTTCCTGCTCTCAGTCCCGATCATCATCGGCGCAGCGACGAGCCAGGCATTCCGCCTGGGTGGTGAAGCGCAGGACGGTCTCGGGCCGGTTGCGATCGTGGCGGGTGTCATCACGGCGGCAGTGAGCGCGTTCATTGCGATCCACCTGCTGTTGAAGCTCATGGCGAGCCGGCGGATCAGCCTGTTTGCGTATTACTGCTTCGCCATGGGGGGGTTCATCCTGGTGCTCGCGTGGTTCCGCTGAGCGGCGTTGACATGAGCCCGCGGGCCTTCCTACATTCCAATGTGTAAAGGCCGACTCCGTTAGGTGAGGCTCCTGGAGCCGACGGGTGCGCTGCCCGGAAACGTCGAGAGACGCCAACGGGTGAACAGGTGATACCGAACCAAGGTTCCGCCTAATGCGCACTGAGGCAGTGCCTCGAAGGCTCCAGTGCTAAAACTCGACGTAGGGGTTGGGCCGCTGCCTCATCGTGTGTGCGGCCGGTTCCTCCTCTGCGAGTGAGCCGGCTTTTTTGTGGGCGCACATGCCCGGGAAGGAGGTGGTCTACCGGATGACAGAGGACCGGCACAGACGCAACATCGCGCGAACTGCGAACG
>SKSF01000050.1 GCA_007118095.1 Dehalococcoidia bacterium | reverse complement strand
CCTTCGGAGGTATCGGCGCTGTTGCCGCCCAGCTTTCGTCGAGCGCGCGCGGCGCCAACGGGCTTGCTGCCGCCGCCCTGGGGCTGCTGTACTTGCTCGCTGGCGTAGGCAACATGCTGGGCACCGCTGACGAAGCCGCCTACCGGGTCTCAAGTGCGTGGCCCGCGTGGCTGTCGCCACTTGGCTGGGCACAGCAAATGCGTCCCTATGCCGACGCCAACTGGTGGATACTGCTGCTGTTCGCCGCCTTCTTCGTCGTCATGGTCGCCGTTGCCATCTTCCTGGCAGGACGGCGTGACCTCGGCCGCGGGCTCATCTCCGAGCGGCGGGGACCCGCCACGGCGTCCGCGGGACTGCTGAACCCGCTGGGCCTGGCGTTTCGCCTCCAGCGCGGCATCCTGCTCGGCTGGATCGCCGGTGTGGCGGCCTACGGGGTGGTCTTCGGCATGCTCAGCAACGAAATCGAAGGCCTCTTCGAAGATCTCGAGCAGGGTGCCGAGATCCTCGAGCGCGTGGGTGGTACGGACGAGATAGCCGCGAGCTTCTACGCCACCGTCATGGGCATCATTGGCTCCCTGGTCGCCGTCTATGCCCTGCAGGTCCTCCTCCGTATGCGCGCCGAGGAAGACGAAGGCACACTCGAAGCCGTCCTCGCGACCTCGATGAGCCGCTGGCGCTGGTCCTGGAGCTGGGTGGCAAACGCGGCCGCGGGGACTGTCATCCTGCTGTTTGTCGCAGGGCTTACCATTGGGACCGCGTCCGGGATTGTCATGGAGGACCTGTCGGGCCAGCTCGGATCCATGCTCGAAGCCGCCATGGTCCAAATACCGGCGACGCTCGTCATCGCGGCGGTCGTCGTGGCCGCCTTCGGATTGCTGCCGCGGAGGGCGGCAGCGGTGTCATGGTTCGTCTTCGGTATCGCTGTCCTCACCGGGCCCGTCGTGGGCGGACTGTTGGAACTCCCCGGCTGGCTGCGGGATATCTCGCCGTTTAGCCATACGCCGCTTGCACCGGCTGCCGAGGTCACCCTGTTGCCCATCGCTATCCTGCTGGCGGTTGCCGGCGCCCTGGCCCTGGCGGGACTCGTTACCTTCAGGCGGCGCGATGTGGCTCGCACCACCTGAAGGCTCGTCCCGCCGGGCCTCAGCTATCTTTGCTTGTCGCGGGCGGGCGATCGCCTGCGGTCGTCGCGCGTTCGCGTCGTTCGCGCGAGGCAGCCATCTGGGCTTCCATAAGGCTGCGGTTTGTCGCGAGCTGTTCGTCGCTGACCAGCGGTTCCTTCGAAACGCTCCGGTACCGGTCGGTCTGCCTGGGGGCTGCGGCCTTGCGGCCAAGGAACCTGTCAAAGATGCCCATCGGGCCATCACCTCGTTGTTACCCTGCGGGTAACGTGATGATTTCAGTATACGGTGTCGATACGTGTCATAGGCGATGCCTTTACAAATGAGGGTAGGCACTTCATCTCGCACGCAAAGCAAAGGCCCCCGCTGCGCCGGGGGCCTCTTCGTGTCCGTTGCGTCGCACGGGGCTACGACATCGGCACCTGCGGGATGAGCTTCCCTTCGATGCGTTCCAGGATTTCGTCCATGCTGGGGCCGGTAATCGTCACCCCGTGGTTGCGCTGGCCGATTATCGCCCGGCCCGGGTTCGGCTCCTGCCGGATGAGGTCCGCGACCGACTGCGCGATCTCGCGCGTCCCGCACGGGTAGTTGATGTCGGTCGCGCGGATGCCGTCCATCCACGCGTGCACATGCATGATGGCGCCCACATCCGGGTGCTCCTGGTAGATCATCCAGTGCTCGATTGCGTCGACCGAGGCGCGCCGCGGCTGGACGTTCGGCGGGACGCTGAGTTCGATTGCCGGGCGGCTTTCGTCGAAGTTCTTGACGAGCAGGAAGTCTCGCCCGATCTCCTTCAGGTCGCTCTTGTTCACCCCGGATGCGCTCATCCAGAAGCGCCGCTCGTCCTTGCGGGCGCTCAGGTTCCCGTACGAGAGCCCGCCGAGCCCGTAGAGCAGGTACACGTGGCGCAGTTCCTGCGGCCCCAGGATTTCTTCTACGGGAAACGGCCCGGGCAGCAGGCCGAGCGTGTCGAGCTTCTTCCCCGCGTCGGAGATCTGGCGCGTGAGGTCGTCGCCTTCCCAGAGCTCCGGCTCCAGGTCTTCGTGGAAGATGTTGTTGATGACCAGCTCCGACGACGCCAGCGGCTCGAAGCGCTCATAGAGCTGTTCGAAGAACTTGCGGTCTTCGCCCGGCGTGTACTCAACGGTGTAGTACCCCTGTTCGATCGTCACGAAGTGCGCGAGGAGCCTCTCGCTCGAACGGTCGAGGATGAGCAGAAGGTTCGAAAGCGCGCGCAGCATCATCGGGTAGCCCGTGCGCAGCGGATCCTCCACCGGGCCATCGAGCTCGACCACCGACATGACGAACGTCGCCTGCCGCCGGCGCCGGTAGCCACGGGGCTTGTTGGGGTCAATTACATTCAGCACGAAGCGGGGCGACGTGTCCGACGGCTCGAGGTGGGTGTGTCCGCGCTCGTCCAGCAGGTCGCGGAGCCCCTCGGCGACCCAACGAGCCGTCTCGGGGGCCTGTTCGGTGCCCAGGATGATGAACGTCCCCTGCCCGGGAGCCGTTCCCTGGTCTTCCGATTGCCCAAGTTCCGTTAGCTCTGTCACGTCGACCTCCGATGTACTGGTTGAAGATGGTTCGCCCGCAGGGCGGCTGATGTCCGCTAGCGTAGCATTCACGCGACCTTTCCGGTTTTGCCGCATGACCCGCGTGTGGTTGCCAGGCACTAGCGCGTAAGCTGCTTATAGCGACCATCGAAGGTCACAATACTGCAAGCATTCGCAACAAGAAACGAGAGGCTTGTCGTTCGCCAATTACCGCCGGAATGGCAGCCGGAAGCGGCGCCGCCGTCCGCGGCGCGTCACCTCGTATGGCTCCGGCTGCGCCTGCCGCGCGGTTGACGAAGCTTCCCTCGAATCTGCCTTCCTATCGGCCTGCTGTTTCCGCTGGATCGCCCAGAAGGGCCGCTCGTCGGCGAGTGGGCGCTTCTGTCCTACCCCCCAGAAGTGGAGCATGTGCTTCGCGCGGCCGATGAGGCTGGGGCCGATGTTTCCGACCATAGAGGCACCCCTTGTCTGAACGCGGTTCAGTCCAGTGTGCCCGTTTAGCGTCCGCGTGCGCCAGCCGTGCGCCGCGAACCCCGTTCCGCCTGGTCCACGTAACGCTCGGCGAACTCTTCTTCGTTCAGCCGGGCGCCGCGGCGGCGTTCGCTCACGGCAAGCTCCATGCGCGAAAGCTGGGCCAGCCCCTTGCGCGTGTCGCTGGCCACGCGGGCCTTGTCCTGCCGGCGCAGCCGGAGCCTAAAGAGCCAGTAGAGGAAGTCGCGCCACTGCGAATACGGCACATGTTCACCCAGCAGGACGCCGGAGTCTTCGTAGTACAGCGCGACCAGTTCTGCCTGCGACTTTTCGTAGACGCGACGGTACATGCCCATGTCTTCGCGGGGATCCTGTCCCCACACGCGGGCACGGCTCTCCTTGTGTATTTCCTCTTCCACGTGGAGATGGAGTGCTTCCTCTACCAGCACGCCGTACAGGAAATTCAGGTGGGCGCTGTACTTTGCGGGCCCGATTCGCTCTGCGAACTCGTCGTCGTCCATCGCCGTGGGCCAGTGGCCGAAGAACAGTAGGCCCTCGCGTTCGTTCTGCGGCACCAGGTCGGCCACTTCGTCCAGCAGGCGCTCCGCGAGCAGGAGCCAGTCAAATGCTTCACCGCCGATGAGATACCGGAACTCGCGGCCCCGGACGGTTTCGCGCGGCACGCGCCAGCGGCCGACGGTATCGACGAGCGCTTCGAACCACGGCTGCCCGCCCTTTATTGCCTGCCGCATGCGCAGGATGGCTTCGTCGGGCGCGGGAAGCTGCGGATAGTCCTCGTCGAGGGCTTCCGCGTGCTGACCTTCGCTTCCGTTGTCAGCGGACTGCATAACGACCTCGATGATAGCAAAGCAGCCCCGGTCGTTCTGCACCGGGGAAAGACGCGGGTCAGCGTTGCCAGGGCGCCAGGATTCGTTTGCTCCCCAGGATGAGGTAGTTCAGCACCACACCCAGCACGGTCACCGCCACAATGCCTGCGTACATCGCGGGGAAGTCGAACACCTGGTAGCTCGTCCAGATGCGCGCGCCCAGGCCCTGGTCGGCCGCCAGGAATTCCGTGCCCACGATCACAATGAGCGCGAACCCCATCGCCACCTGCAACCCGCTGATGATCGACGGCATTGCGCCCGGCAGTACGACCCGTGCGATTGTCCGCCAGCGGCCGGCGCCGAACGCCCGGGCAACATCCAGGTGCGTGAGCCGCACCTGTTCGGCGCCCGAAAGCGCGCTGAAAAAGGCGATGAAGAACACGCTGAAGGCGACCATGAAGATCCGCGCAGGGTCGTTGATGGAAAAAGCGACAAGCACCAGCGGCAGCATCGCGATGCGCGGGACCACATAGAGCGCACTCGCTGTGGGATAGACGGCCTCGCGCAATACGCGCGATACGCCCGCTGCGAGCCCCAGGAACACGCCGGGTGCAGCGCCAAGCACGAACCCGATGAGCAGGCGCCGGGCCGTCACGAACGAATCCGTCGCCAGTGCGCCGCCCATCAGCTCGTCCCATGTGCGCTCTGCGATGGTGCTGGGCGCCGGCCAGAACAGCGGGTTAATCCATTCCTGTGTCGACGCGACCTGCCACGCCGCCAGCACGATCAGCGGGATCGTGGCGCCGAGCAGGATGGCACGGAACGGGCCGAGCGCGTCAGACATGGCCGCACCGCCGTGGGCCGCCGGGCACCGCTCAGGCCTCCAGCAGGGCGTCGATGCGAGCGAACAGGTCGCCGTAACCAGGCGCCCGCCGGACGTCCCGGTACGAACGGGGCCGCGAAAAAGGGACCTCGATCGTTTCCCGGGCAAGTGCCGGGCGGGTCGAAAGGACTGTGACGTGGTCGGCCAGGGTGAGCGCTTCGTCGATGTCATGCGTGACATAAATAACTGTCGAGCGCTGCCGCTCCCACAGTCCGAGCAGCTCGCTCTGCACGCGCATCTTCGTCTGGAAGTCGAGGGCCGAAAGTGGCTCATCCATGAGCAAGAGGTCGGCGTCGATGGCGAAGGCGCGCGCAATGGCCACGCGTTGCCGCATCCCCTCGGATAGCTCGTGCGGATACCGGTCCGCGAAGTCGCCGAGGTCGAGGTCGGCCAGCAGCGAGCGGGCGCGCTGCAGCCGCTCCCGTTTTCCCACGCCGCGCGCTTCGAGCCCGAACGCGACGTTCTCGGCGGCAGTGAGCCAGGGAAAGCACGAGTCACCCTGCGGGACGTAGGCGGGCAGCCGCGGTTGCGGTTCGATGGCGCCCACCTGCATATCGAGCAGCCCCACGAGCGCCTTCAGCAGCGTGCTCTTCCCGCATCCGCTCGGGCCGAGTACCGCATGGAACGACCCCTCGGGAACCTGCAAATCGAGCCCGCGCAGCGCCTCTGTACCGTGTTTCCCGCCATAGCGCACGCCGAGCCCGCGGATGTCGAGGTACCGCGTCTGTTCTTCCTGCCGTGCGCCTGGTGGTGCGATGGTCATTCCGTACGCATGAACCCTTCGAAGTCGAGTTCGCCGTCGTACGTGAGGAGGTCCTGTCCCCGGAAAAACGCCTCCTGCGCGCGGAAGCTTTCGAGGTCGAGTGTGCCCGAATTGTAGGGACGCGAAGCGCGCTCGAGCACATCAACTGGCACGTCGGTATGCGCCTCGATCATTTCGAGGATGGCGTCGTCTTCCCAGCCGCCGTCTTCGAGCCGTTCCACGGCGCGGAGGTAACCCCGCAGGAAGCCCTCGGCGGACTCGGGATTGTCTTCGGCCCACGAGCGGTTCCAGTAGACTGCCGTCGGCTGTTCACCGTCCACGAAGTCATCGGTGAGGATGGTCACCATGTCCTGGTCCTGCCCCAGCGTTGCGAGCGGTTCCCCGAGCATCGCGCCATCGATGCTTTCGTTCTCGAGCGCCGTCGCCACCTCGGGGAAGTTGACGGTCGTCAGCTCGATGTCGTCCATGGTGAGGCCACCCGAGTTCAGCGCCAGTTCGAGCCAGTACTCCGTGGCGGCGCCGCGGGCGTTGATCGAAACGGTCATACCCTCGAGGTCTTCCACGCTTGTGATCTCGCCGGATTCGTACCGTTCGCGGCTCACGGCGAGCGGCGTTGTGGCCGGCGGGTATTCCTCGTGCAGCGGCGCCACGACCTCGATCGGGATCTCCTGGCCGGCGCTCTCCGCTTCGCCGACAAGGTTGAACAGCGCAACACCGACGCCGCCACTGCCGATGTCGAAGTTCCCGGCAGCGGTCTGCACAAGCATATCCGCGCCGCCGGCGAGCCGCTCCAGGTTCACCTCGACGCCTTCATCTTCGAAGTGACCTTCCTCGACGCCGACGATGAGCGGCGCGCTGATGAAGATCGGGATGTGCCCGACCGTCACGCGTTCGAGTTCGGCGCTGCCCGTGTCGGCAGCGGTATCGTCGTTCGCTCCGTTGTCATCGTCGTTGCCACAGGCAGCCAGGACGAGGGCCAGCGCGCCGAGCGCGCCCACGAGCACCCGCTTCATGTGTCGCTCCAAGGACTGAGATATCTCTACTTTGCCGGTTGTGCGCCTGTGGTCTGTCAGCAGCCCTACGTACCGGCGACTCCCCCTGAAGACACGAGCCTGCGAACATACGACGCATGGCATCGTTGCCGCCGCCAGACGAAAAAGCGCGCGCCGTCCGCGAGATGTTCGACCGCATCGCCCCGCGCTACGACCGGGCCAACCGTGTGCTTACTGGCCGCTTCGACCAGCGGTGGCGGAGATCGCTTGTCCAGCGGCTGCGGATCGGCCCTGCCGACCGCGTGCTCGACCTTGCCTGCGGTACCGGCGACTTCGCCGAACTGGCCCGGAATGAAGGCGCCGAGGTGTACGGGCTCGACTTTTCACGCGGGATGCTCGAAGGTGCGCTCCGTCGTGGTCTCCACGGCATCGACTTCGTCCAGGGCGACGCGCTTCACCTCCCGTTCCCCTCGCGGATGTTTACCGCCGCAGTGTCCGGCTTCGCGCTCCGGAACTTCACCGAAATCGAGCCGGTGCTTCACGAACTCGGGCGCGTTATTGGCCCTGGCGGAACCATCGGTCTCCTCGAAGTCGACGAGCCGCGCAACCGTGTGCTGCGCTGGGGACACAGCGTGTACTTCGAACGCATGGTGCCCTTGATTGGTGGACTTCTCACGCGCGACCGTGCCGCCTACAGCTATCTCCCTGAATCCGCCGCCTATCTCCCGCCGGAGCGCGAGCTCGCGGCGATGCTGCGCAGCGCCGGGTTCGAACAGATACGGAAGCGGCGGCACATGGGTGGCGCCATCCAGGCCATCTCGGCGGTACGTTCGTGAGCGGTGCCGCCGTCGCATCGCCGGGGAAGCTAAACGCATGGCGCATGGCCAGCCGTCCGCCGACCCTCACCGCCGCCGTCGCGCCGGTCCTCGTCGGGAGTGCCGTCGCGTTCGCGGAAGACGGGTTCCATCCTGTCCGCGCGCTCGCCGCGCTGGTCGTCGCACTGTCTCTCCAGGTGGGCGCCAACTTCGCCAACGACGTCTTCGACTTCAAACGCGGCGCCGACACCGGCGACCGCGTCGGGCCGCCACGCGCAACGCAGTTGGGCCTGCTTTCGTCGCGCGAAGTGATGACAGGGATGTGGGTGGCATTCGCCATCGCGACCCTCGCGGGGCTCTATCTGGCGATCGTGGCCGGCTGGATCGTTGTCGCGGTCGGCGTGGCCAGCATTGTGGCTGCGATCATCTATACCGGCGGTCCCTGGCCCATCGGCTACCACGCGCTCGGCGACCTGTTCACGTTCACGTTCTTTGGAATGGTAGCGGTGGTCGGCACGGCGTTCGTGCAGACCGGGGAGTTTCCGCTGCTGGCGTGGATTGCGGCCATTCCGGTGGGCTGCACGGTCACGGCCATCCTTGTCGTCAACAACCTGCGAGACATCGACACTGACCGGGCTGCCGGGAAGACGACGCTGGCTGTGGTCATGGGCGATCGCGGGACACGTACCTGGTACCTGGTGCTGGTCGCCGCTGCCTACGCAACTGTCCCGCTCGCCGACTTCGCCGGCGGGGCATCACCCCTGGTGCTCCTCGCTGCGCTCAGCCTCCCGTGGGCCGCGAAGCCTGCCCGCGCAGTCGCCTCTGGCGTCT
Source organism: Dehalococcoidia bacterium (assembly GCA_007118095.1). Classification (GTDB taxonomy): domain Bacteria; phylum Chloroflexota; class Dehalococcoidia; order Tepidiformales; family Tepidiformaceae; genus SLAK01. The sequence goes on along the minus strand of SKSF01000050.1, from coordinate 7,246 downwards.
CGGGCGCCGCACTCAACCCCGTGCTGAAGCAGACCGCGCAGTTCCACCTCTTTTTCGGGCTGTTCTTCACCCTCGGGATGGTGGCCGGCGAACACTGGGCATAAGAAAAGCCCCAACCTTGATGGGGCTTATGAGGCTGATCCCGCTCGCTGCTCCTAACCGGAGCGGCCCGCTTCGCCCCCTGACAGGGGATTCTGGAAGCGGCGGGTGAGGTGGCGGAACCAGTTCACGAGGTACTCGATGGAACCCTTGATCCGGAACATTTCCCATCACCTCCTTTCCACCGGGATCTTCCTCTACCCGTATTCCAGATTGTCGCCCCGCCACTCGTCAAGACCTTTTCGCATCGCCGGCATGACGGTCCGGGTACGTCTCCCTGCATAAAGAGAAGGCCCCGCGAAAGCGGGGCCCTGTGAGGCATTCCCTGCGTGTGCTCCTAACCGGAGCGGTCCGCCCGCCCACCTCGATGGGCCAGTGCGGCTGGAGATGCTGCGGACGCCTCGGGTCGGATGGATTCGGATGTGAACCTCTGATCCTGGACTGCGCATCACCTCCTTTCGTCATTCCTGGCTTGCCGGGCGGCTGGCGCCGCCACCTCCTACCCGGCTTCCTCACCTGCCGCCGCCCGTAAGTCCGGCCCACGACGCGGGAGATCCTGGGACGGGAGCTGACGATGAGCGTAGTGAGCAACGTTCCGGAACATCGGCATCACCCCCTTTTCCATGCCTCTTGCCTGGCGGCGTGGCCTGCGATGCTCCTACCCGGAGCGGGCCGCTCCGTTACCCCTGCTTTGGGGTGCGAAAGCGGCGGGTGAACCGGCGGGACCACGACCGCAGTCGCCTGAATGGCCGTTGAATCCTGGTCATTCCCACCACCTCCTTTCGCTCTTCCTGTCCACCTCTTTTATATCAAGACTGGGATAACTTGTCAATGCCGTTGTCAGGGATCCTTGAACTGGAGCAGTCATGCCTGGCGCACGCAACCGGGCCCCGGCGCATGCGCCGGGGCCCGTGTTTCCGCTTGCGAGCGGTGTCGTTCTTGTTGTGCCTTTCGCTTCGAAGCGCCGCCGTTTGTTCGAGTTGCCGCCCAAGTTCCGGGCGAACCGGTGGCTCGCATTGCGTGCCTGCCGTCAGGACTGCCGGCTCATTCGTCTCGGTTGACCGGCGCTCCGAAGCGCCGTGCCTGGCTCGCTACCGCGAGCCTTCTCTCTGCACGATGAGCACTCCGTACAGGTTGTGCAGCTTGACTTTCATCATAGCTCCAACCTCCTTCGAGGGTTCATCGACCGCATCCATGGCTGCGATTCGACTCCCCTGTTCTGATCCCCAGAATAGCGCATAGCGTCAACCCTTGCACCGTCACACGGGCCGACCGCTCAGGGCTGTTCGACCGTTTCCAGCTCGAATGCATCGTGGAGGGCTCGCACCGCATCGGGGACGCGGTCTTCCGCCACCAGGCACGTCAGCCGGATCTCGCTCGTCGAGATGAGCTCGATGTTGATGCCGGCGTCGAACAGGGTGCGGAACATGCGTGCCGCGTAGCCGGGCTCGGTCTGGATGCCCACACCCACAATGCTCACTTTGCCGAGCCCCTTGTCGGCCACGAATCCGCTTGCCCCGATCTCTTCGCAGATTTTCGGCATCTGCGCTTCTGCCTTCGCCAGGTCGGCCGACCCCAGCGTGAACGTCAGGTCCGTGAGATTGTTGGCGCTCGCGTTTTGCACAATGGTGTCCACGCTGATGCCTGCCTGGGCCAGCGGCTCGAAAATGTTCGTCGCGATGCCCGGGCGGTCGGGTACGCCTCGAACGGTTACCTTTGCGACATCCACGTCGTGCGCAATACCGCGCACACGATTTCGTTCTTCCATGTCCTCACCCCCGTGGATGAGCGTCCCCGGCGCCTCCACCATGCTTGATGTAACGAGAATCGGCAGGTTGTAGACGCTCGCGAGTTCGACAGCCCGGTTGTGCATCACCTGCGACCCCTGGCTGGCCATCTCCAGCATCTCTTCATAGGTGACGTCGTTGAGCTTCCGCGCCGTGGGGACAATGCGCGGGTCGGCCGTCATCACACCTTCCACGTCTTTGCAGTTCTCACACCGGTCCGCGCCAAGCGAGACTGCCAGTGCCACCGCCGTCGTATCGCTGGCGCCCCGCCCGAGCGTGACGATCTCCTGCTCTTCCGTGGTCCCCTGGAACCCGGCGATGATTGGCACCTTGCCGGCATCGAGCTCGGCCTGGATACGAACCGGGTCAACGCGCAGGATGCGCCCGGAGCCATAGGTCGCGCGCGTATAGATGCCAGCCTGTTGGCCGGTGAGGCCAATCGCCTCCTGTCCCATCCCGCGCAGTGCCATCGCGACGAGCGCGATCGACATCTGTTCGCCGGTCGACAGCAGGATGTCGAGCTCGCGCGGCTCGGGCTGCTTCGAAATCGAAAACGCAAGGTCGAACAGCTCATCCGTGGTGTTTCCCATCGCCGAAACCACCACCACGACCTGGTCTCCCGCACGGACACGCTTGATGATGCGGCCAGCGACATGCTTGATGCGCTCCGCATCGGCAACCGAGGTGCCGCCGTATTTCTGGACCACGAGCATGATGCAAAGCCTACCGCGTGAGCTGCTTAGAAGCTGCGCCCCTGGGCGCTGCCAAGAAGTCGTTCGAAGACCGGGAGCACATCCCACGTTTCGGCCCAGCGGCGGATATACCGGAGGTCCAGGTCCGGCACGGCGGCGAGCTCCAGGATATCCCGTTCATCCCGCTGCCGGTCCGAGATGAGTTTGCCGATCACCAGGTCTTCGGGGCTCGAAACCGGAAACGGGAGGTCGCCGGTCCACCGCGCACGTGCGAGCACCTGTCGTTCCCATGCGGTCCGCGCTTCCAGGATGTCTACGGAGATGCCACGGCCCTCGTGCCTTACGCGGACGAACGCCGGGCTTTGTGCGGTCCCGCCTTCGCGGCGCCGGGACTCGTAGCCGCGGTGGCGCAGCAGCACTTCGCACCGGTGCGGGGCATCTACGCCGCCCGCAACGACGAAATCCAGGTCGTGACTCAGCCGTGGAGCGGTGTACTGGTTGACCGCGTGCCCGCCGGTGAGCGCATGTTCGAGCTCGAGCAGCCGGAACATCCCGGCGAGCTCGTCAATGGTCACCCGTGCAGCGTCGGCCTCAGTCGTCCAGGAAGCCGAGTTCTCGTGCTCGCTCATGCAACATCCAGGGTTGGTCGTGGGAACGCCCCCAGCGTTCGAGGATGCGGACCTCGCGCGCGACCCGCATGGTCTGTTCCATCCGTTCGCGTGGCGACTGGGCGAAGTGTTCGCGGACGGCCTGCTCGTGCGCGTGTGCCTGGGCTTCGACTGCGCGACGCCAGTGCGCGCTTTCCTTCCCGTGCCCCATGCGCCGGTAGTCCATCGTCACTGCCCCCGCTCGAGTCCAGCAAGTTCCACCCGCTCGCCGGTGCTTTCGCGCACCTCGCCGATCGGCACGGCGCCCGGCACCGCCTCGGCGACGCGCGCTGCTGCGCCCGGCGCGACGATGAGCACCAGCCCGATCCCCATGTTGAAGACGTCATACATCTCCGCCGGCGCGATCTCTCCCCGCTGTTCGATGAGCCGGAAGATGCCCGGCACCTCCCATGCGGAAGTATCGACGACCGCGGCCATGCCGTCCGGGATGATGCGCGGGAGGTTCTCGCGGTAGCCGCCCCCGGTGATGTGCGCGATCCCGTCCACGTCCGCCAACACACCGGCGATGTCGCGGTAATAGGCGCGGTGCGTGGCCAGGAGCGCTTCGCCGACGCTCTCGCCGCCAAGGAACGCCGGGCGCTCTTCGAGCCGCTGGCGGGTTTCCGCTTCGGGTTCGCCTGCGCAGATGCCGAGTGCCCGACGCGCCAGCGAATAGCCATTCGTGTGGAGCCCCGAGCTGGGCAGCCCGAGAAGCACGTGCCCCGGGGCGATGCGTTTTCCATCAATGATCGCGTCGCGCTCCGCCACGCCGACGATGAAGCCTGCGATGTCGAAGTCGCCCTCGGCATAGACATCGGGCATGTCGGCCGTTTCGCCGCCGAGCAAGGCGACGCCGGCATCGGCGCAGGCACGCGCGATTCCCTCCACGAGCGACTGCTTCTGCTCGTTGGTGAGCCCGTTCCCGGCGATGTAATCGAGAAAGAACAGCGGCTCAGCGCCACACGCCATCACGTCGTTCACGCTGTGGCCCACGATGTCCGCGCCACAGAGGTCCAGACGGCCTGCGGCGGCCTGCACTTTCACCTTGGTGCCAATGCCATCCGCGCTGGCGGCGATGACCGGGTCCTTGTACCGGGAGTCGAGCTGGAAAAGGCCGCTGAAGGGGCCGGCGTCGCTCAGCACTTCCGGCCGGCGCGCCTGCGAAAGGATGCCGGGCAGTCCTTTCGCGAACTGTCCGCGTTCGCGCAGGTTTACCCCCGCGGCCGCATAGGCTGAATGCTCATCGCTCATGTGTTCAGGGTACTCGCCTGCCGGGGCACGAGACAGCTACGCGGCGTCCAGCACCGCAAAAAGATCACGCAGCAGCAGGTCAAATCCCGGCAATGCCGCGCTTGTCAGCGTGTCCTGTTCGCCGAGCACTGTCCCATCGCGCTCGAATACCTCGACCGTCCGTGTTTCCGGGTCGACCAGCCAGGCCGCGTCGGTCCCGTTCTCGCGGTAATAGCCGCACTTGCTGCGCAACCACGCTCGCGATTGCCCCTCGGGGCGGATTTCGACCGCCAGCGTTGGCGGCAGCATCACCGGCCCACCGACAGGCTTCCCCGGTGCCCAGTAGGCGAGGTCGGGGATGAGCTCGCGGCGATCGTCCGGGTTCGCGAATTCGATTGACGGTTCGGGAGCCGAATGTCCCCCATGCACCCGGCGATACGCGCGGAGCTGCGCGCCGAGTTCATCCTGGAGCCAGCTGTGGTTCTTCTGCGGCGCCATCTTCTGCACGATCGCCCCGTTCCAGTACTCCAGGTACGGCGTCTGTTCGGGGAGCGCTCGAAACTCTTCCAGGCTGAGTTCGTCGCGAACCTGTGCCATAGCGTTCAGCCTGGCAGGCAGTGATTAGGGGCGGCCGGCGCGGTTCAGGCTGTTCGCCGCGGCGAGCTCGGGCTCGCGGCGCGTCGCGCTATCCAGCCCGGCCATCTGGAGCTGCATATTGATGGGATACTCGCCGGTGAAGCACGCGTTGCAGAGCCGCTCATCGCTGATGTTGATCGCGCGCTCGAGGCCTTCCAGGCTCAGGTAGCCAAGCGAATCCGCGCCGATGTGCTCGCGGATCTCCTCGGTCGTCTTGTTGGCGCCGATGAGCTCCCAGCGCGTGGCCATGTCCACGCCGAAGAAGCATGGCGAAACGATGGGCGGCGAGGTGATGCGCATATGGACCTCGCTCGCGCCAGCCTTTCGCAGCAGTGCGACCACCCGCGGCGTTGTGGTGCCGCGGACAATGCTGTCGTCGACAACGATGACCCGCTTGCCTTTCAGCACATCGCCGAGTGCGTTGAACTTCAGGCTGACGCCTGCGTCGCGGATGCGCTGGTCTGGCTGGATGAAAGTCCGCCCCACATAGCGGTTCTTCACCAGCCCCTCGCGGTACGGGATATCGGCCTCGCGTGCGTAGCCGATCGCTGCCGGCGTTGCCGAGTCGGGTACACCAATCACAATGTCGGCGTCGACGTGGTACTCACGCGCCAGCTCTGCGCCCATGCGTTCGCGGACCGGGTAGATGAGCCGGTCTTCGATCGTGCTGTCGGGCCGTGCAAAGTAAACGTACTCAAATGTGCAGAGGGCCTGCTTCTGCGCCGGGGCCGTCGGGAAGAAACTCCGCGCGCCGGTGTCGTCGATCTGGACGACTTCGCCCGGGCGGAGCTCGCGGTCGACATCAATGCCGAGGTGCTCCAGCGCGCAGGATTCGGAGGCCACCGCATAGCTGCCATCGCCGAAGTGGCCGATGCACAGCGGGCGCACGCCAAGCGGGTCGCGCACCGCGAAGAGCGTGTCGCGCGTCATGACGGTGAGGCTGTAAGCGCCTTCGCAGCGCCGCATCACATAGTGGAAGCGCTCTTCCCATGTGCCCGCAGGCGCCAGCGCGAGCAAGTGGGCGATGATCTCGGAATCGGCCGACGATTCGAACACGACGCCCTGCGCCTCGAGGTCTTCCCGGAGCAGATGCGCGTTCGTCAGGTTCCCGTTGTGGGCGAGCGCGATGGGTGAATCTGTGTAGCTGTCGTGGACCACGATCGGCTGCGCATTGCATTCGAGCGACCCGCCGGCCGTGCTGTAGCGGGTGTGGCCGGTCGCGATGTGGCCGCGCAGGAATGCCAGGTCCTCTTCATCGAACACCTGGGACACGAGCCCCATGCCGGTCCGCAGGCCCATGCTCACGCCGTCGCTTGCGGCGATGCCAGCGCTTTCCTGGCCGCGGTGTTGAAGTGCGTAAAGCCCGTAAAACGTCAGTCGCGCGACGTCTTCACCGGGGGCGTAGACGCCAAAGACGCCACATGCTTCTCGTGGGTTGTCGTTCTCGGGAATCACCAGGGGATGGACGACCCTTCTCTGGGAGACGACGACGGCACCTTGAGTATATCCCCCGCCTTGCAATCCCCGCAAAGCCACAGCGCGATGGGCGTCACATAATGTCCTGCATCGTGGTTAAAGTTCTGTTTGCGGGATGTACGTGAGGGGATTTCGATTAGCTGCCGCTGTCCGGCGCCCCGGTCCCCACTGGCTGCGCGGGGGCTGTTGCTGTCGATGCCGGGCGTGAAAGGGGCAGCGTCGCCGCGAACGCCAGTAGCCCCATGGCCATCGTCACCAGGATCGCCGTGTTATACCCGGCATTGTCGATGAGAAAGCCCGCCGCAGGCGGTCCTGCAAGCCCTCCGAAGGCGGCCGACGTGTACAGCGCCCCGATGACACCGCCGAGCCCGACGGGGCCGAACTTCTCCGCCGTCACCGCTGGAGAGAGCGCAATGAAACCGCCGTAGGCCGTCCCCATAATGACCGCAAACGCGACGAGCATGGCGTAAGACTCGCCTGCGATGAGCCAAAGGGGATAGCTCAACCCGATGCAGAGAAAGGCGACCTGGTAGACCCGCACCGTCCCGATCCGTCCGCCCAGCACGCCGAGTCCCAGCCGGCCGGCCACGCTCGCCGCGCCGATAATTCCCACAAGTGCCGCCGCCGGGACGCGTCCGATACCGGCGTCTTCGGCGAAACTCGGGAGGAAGACGAACGG